>NZ_CP098747.1:0-312916 GCF_023746535.1 Sneathiella marina
GATGAGCCACGATGACTCACAGGGCATCTCCGCTGCTAATCAGGATATTTGGGGCAAAGTCCGAGAAAGATTGAGAGCGGAATATGGGGAAACAACCTTTAATTCCTGGCTCAAGAATATTGAATTGGAAAAAGTCACCAAAAGCCATGTCAATATGACGTTACCTACCCGGTTTCTGCGAGATTGGGTAATTAATAATTATGCGTTGCGGATCCGCCAGCTTTGGTCCTCAGAAGATGCGCAGATTCAATCGATTGATATCCATGTGAAATCCTCTGCGAAACAGCTGTCGCCGAGACGTAAACCTGCAACCATTGGTCTGGGTGAAGCAAAATCGTCGTTCACCGCCGATAGCAATGGACAGGATAAACTCGAGCAGAATGCAGCGCTGACGGCGCAGCTCGATCCTCGATTTACGTTCGATAATTTTGTTGTCGGAAAATCAAACGAACTGGCGCATGCTGCGGCCCGGCGGGTCTCTGATGCCAAAGACACGGTGCCCTTCAATCCTCTATATCTGTATGGGGGTGTCGGGCTTGGCAAAACCCATTTGATGCATGCAATTGGCCATGCTATTGCCGCCAACAGCCCCGACAAAAAGGTCATGTATCTTTCGGCGGAAAAATTCATGTACCGCTTTATCCGGGCTTTGCGGTTCAAAGATACAATGACTTTTAAGGATCAGTTCCGCTCGGTCGATGTTCTGATGATTGATGATGTTCAGTTTATTGCCGGAAAAGATTCCACACAGGAAGAGTTTTTCCATACCTTCAATGCGTTAGTCGATCAAAACCATCAAATTATTATATCAGGTGACCGTTCGCCGACAGACCTGGAAGGAATGGAGGAACGCATGCGATCCCGGCTTGGCTGGGGATTGGTTGCGGATATTCATCCAACTGATTACGAACTCCGGCTTGGCATCTTGCAATCGAAAGTGGAAAACGCGAAAATCTCCATTGAACCGAGAATTCTTGAATTTCTTGCTCATCGGATCACCTCCAATGTCCGCGAATTGGAAGGAGCGTTAAATCGCGTCCTTGCTTACTCTGATTTGGTGGGCAGAACTGTTACCCTTGAGAGCACTCAAGAAGTCTTACGCGATTTACTACGGGCCAATGATCGGCGCATCACCATTGAGGAAATTCAGAAGCGAGTGGCAGAACATTTCAATATCCGGATGTCTGAGATGCACTCCGCCCGGCGGGCGAGAGCGGTTGCCAGGCCGCGACAGGTCGCCATGTATCTGGCCAAGCAGCTAACATCCCGTTCTTTGCCAGAAATCGGTCGCAAATTTGGCGGACGGGACCATACGACAGTGATGCATGCTGTTAGAAAGATTGACGAGCTTTGCGAAGGCGACCAATCTCTATCGGAGGATATCGAGCTTCTGAAACGAATGCTTGAAGGGTAACATGTCCGTTAAGTTGGTTATCTTTGACTGCGACGGAGTTCTCGTCGACAGCGAACCCATTGCCAACAATATTCTTTCAAAAAGCCTCACACGCTATGGCTTGCCTGTTGCGCCCGAAGAGTGCCTCAAGCTTTTTTTAGGCGGCACCATGAAAACAGTGGCAAAAACTGCCATGGAAAAAGGCGCTACTCTCCCGCCAGAATGGATTGCGGAAATCTATGGCGAAATATACTCTGCCCTTGAAGAGGGAGTGCCGATTATTGACGGAATTATGGATGTTCTGGACCATCTTGATAATGCGGGTATCCCGTATTGTGTTGCCTCAAATGGTAGCATCGAGAAAATGAAAATTACCCTTGGTCATACTGGCCTTCTATCCCGGTTTTACGGACGATTGTTTTCTGCTCATGAAATTGGAATAGCAAAACCAGATCCCGGGCTGTTTTTATTTGCAGCGAAGCAAATGGGGGCGGCACCTTCGAACACGGTCGTAATAGAAGATAGCGAGAACGGCGTAATGGCAGCCCAGCGAGCTCATATGAGATGCTATGGCTATTCGCCGCACGATGAGGGTGCACATCTAGCGGACAAGGACGCAGTTGTCTTTAAAAAGATGTCAATGTTGTCTCATATACTTGAAATTTAGACCGCTTGCTTTGACGAGAGCCAGTAGCATGGTCCAGTCATTTGATTATTGAGTTATCTTTGGACCGAAAAAACCTCCCATTTGTCGGGAACACCTTTTAATACCTGTAGGCCTTTGCTAATAAACGTAAAACTTCTATTTCCCGTCATCAAATCGTTGACGGTTCGGGAAACAAGAACCTCATTACTTTTAGCAATGCTTTCAATTCGTGCGGCAATATGAACTCCCGTTCCGACGATATCATCACCACGCCGTTCGATTTCACCGGTATGAATGCCAATACGTACCGGTAACCCCATTTCCCGCAACCGCTCACTAACTTGCAACGCACATTCAACGGCTTTACTCGGGCGTTCAAACGTCGCGACTATACCGTCCCCGGTTGAAGAGACGAAATTGCCTTCATATAACAAAACCTGTTCTTTACAAACATTGTCATGACGGTCAAGAGTATCTCGCCAGACGTCATCCCCCTGCTGATTGAGTTTCTCGGTTGATCCAACGATATCCGTAAATAAGACCGTCGCCAGCATTCGGTTTTCCGCTTTGCCGTTTGCCTGAATCCCTGTTAAAAATTTACGGGTTTCAGAAATTGTCTGTTCTATGTCTCCGACCCAGAAAAGATGCCCGCCGTTACCTACCTCAACGAAGAGACTGTCGGGCAGCAATTCCGCCAGCTGTCGGCCTGCTGCCATCGGAACCTGATTGTCATCCTGCCGATGCAGAACAAGCGTCGGGACACGGACGGCGGCCAGAATATCCAAAACGTCAATCTTGAAATTTACTTCGAAATACCGCGCCATTGCTGTCGGCGGACTGCCGTAACGTTCAATGCGGCCATACATTTGCTGCATCGCCTTATCTTCTGCCAATTCCGGTGCCAAGACTTTTAGGGCCACACCACCGCTACCCCAATCTTCGAGCCATTTCCACAGATTATTCCGCCGGATTTCGAGGTCAAACATTGAAGGGTATTTTTCTGATTTACAGGCCTTGCCATAAGACCCGAAAGTCACAATGTGGCTTACTCGAGATGGATGTGTCGCCGCAAGGACAAACGCCATTGGACCTCCTTCTGAATGTCCAAATACTGCGGCCCTTTTGCTGCCGCATGCATTTAAAACAGCCAGCATATCGTCTGCCCGTTCTTCAAGAGATGGAACGCCCTCAATGGCATCGGACAATCCCTGACCCCTTTTATCGAAGGTAATGACACGTGCAAATCCAGACAGGTGCCGCAGAAATCGGGTAAACCCGGGAAAATCATGAAGCATTTCTACGTGAGAAATCAGGCCATGTGCGATGATGATATCGATATCTCCATCCCCCATAACTTGATAGGCAATAGAAAGGCCGTGACTGACTGTATATTGGGTTTGAGAACGCTCCATTTGCAGGGACTATACCGGTTTTTTTGCACCGTTGACAAAAAAACACGCGCCTGGACAGAAAACATCCTGTAACGCATTGTTTTGTAACATAAATATATATCCTCCCGAAGCATTATATATGCCTCTAAAAACTTGGCATACTCACCCTCTTTCTGCTATACTACATTGGATGATTTCGGAACATGTTGTTTGCGCCATAAATTCTGATTCAGGTTTACGAATCAAATTGTTAAGGCATCAGCAATAATTTCTAAAATCAAAGTAAGATATTATTGTCATTGGCCGCTATCCGCCTCGATAGGGGTCATTTTTAAGTTTTGCCTTTAAGCCTAGTTGAGCCCATGAAACTGACCATAGAACGTAGCGCTTTGCTCACATCCTTGAACCATGTGCAAAGTGTCGTAGAACGCCGAAATACGATCCCCATCCTCTCTAATATTCTGCTAAATGCACGAGATGGCTATCTGGGGTTGACGGCCACTGATTTGGACATCGCGATCAATGATAAGGTGGCTGCTGACATAACGACCGAAGGGTCGATAACCGCGCCGGCCCATCTTTTGTTTGAAATTATCCGAAAGCTGCCGGAAGGTAGCCAGGTGGAGCTGGATTATAAAAGCGAAGATGGACGAATTGCAGTACGCTGTGGGCATTCTCAGTTTGCTTTACCCTGTTTGCCGCACGATGATTTCCCCGTTATGGAAACGGGGGAACTGCCACATAATTTCACCTTGTCAGCGAGCGTCCTCAAGCGCCTTATTGATAAAACTCGGTTCGCTATTTCAACAGAAGAAACGCGTTATTACCTGAATGGTATTTATTTGCATGCGGCGGACGCTGGCGGTGTGCCTGTCCTTCGGGCGGTCGCTACCGATGGTCACCGGCTGGCTCGGGTTGAAACGCCTATTCCGGCGGATGCGCAAGGCATGCCCGGCATAATTATCCCGCGCAAGGCCGTGGTTGAAATTCAGAAATTGATCGACAACATGGATGGCGATGTAGCGATGTCGCTTTCTGACACAAAAATTTGCTTTTCTTTTGCAGACTCTTTGCTCACGACCAAACTCATTGACGGGACATTTCCGGATTATGAGCGGGTTATTCCTGCTGGTAATGACAAGGTACTCGAACTGGATGGTAAATCCTTTGCACAGGCTGTTGATCGTGTATCTACGGTCTCAACGGAAAAGACCCGGGCAATCAAATTAACGTTGAGCGATGACCGAATTACGTTGTCTGCGACAGGACCGGATGCAGGAAGCGCAACTGAGGAAATCACAGCAACATATACCTCTGGAGAAATGGAAATCGGGTTCAACGCGAAATATCTTTTGGATATTACCGGACAAATTGAAGGAGATAATGCGCATTTCGTTCTTGCGGATGCAGGATCCCCGACAATCGTTAAGGATAGTGCCGATGACGGTGCGCTTTATGTTCTCATGCCAATGCGCGTTTGATGCAAAGGGTGACTGCTTAACCGGAGTATTACGTGTCTGCTTTCGCCATTACGCGCCTGATTTTGACTGATTTTCGAAATTACGACTATTTAAAAGTTGAAACAGATGAAAGGCCCGTCGTTTTGACGGGGCTTAACGGCAGTGGCAAGACAAACCTGCTAGAGGCGATTTCCTTTCTGGCGCCTGGTCGGGGATTACGTCGGGCACGGTTGGGGGATGCGGCTAATAAAGCAGGGGAAGGTCAGTGGGCGGTTGTAGCAGATGTACAGTCACCACAAGGAACAACAACTGTGGGAACTGGCCTGACGGTCAGTCCTTTGGAAAATGGATACAAGGAGACCATGGATCGACGGTCCGTCAAAATTGATGGGCAAATGATGAATAGTTCGGCGGCACTTGCGAAGCAAATTCGGGTTAATTGGCTAACCCCTCAGATGGATCGGCTTTTTCAGGAGGGGGCAAGTGGACGGCGACGGTTTTTGGACAGGCTAACATTTGGGTTTGATCCGGCGCATGGCAAGCGTACGACGGTTTTCGAGAAGGTGATGCGAGAGCGGAACAGATTATTGAAGCAAGGGAAGTATGACAACCACTGGATGACGTCGCTTGAACATACCCTGTCAGAATCCGGGGTTGCGATTGCGGCGGCACGACAAGAGGCCGTCGACAGGCTGAATGCTGCAATGACACGTGACGGAACAGGACATATATCCAGCGCCTTTCCAAAAGCAGGCCTTAATGTGTCCGGCACCGTCGAAGATTTGCTACAGGATATGCCGGCATTGGCTGCAGAAGATACGTTCCGGGAGAAACTCGAAACAAACCGGCATATTGATGAAAAAGCCGGAAGTACGACCCTGGGTCCGCACAGGAGCGACCTGGCTGTCCGGCACAAAGACAAGGATCTCCCGGCAGATCTTTGTTCAACAGGAGAACAAAAAGCCCTGCTAATCTCGATTATTTTGGCAGATGCAAGATTACAGGCCGGACAACAGGGGCAGGCCCCGGTTTTGTTATTGGATGAAATAACGGCCCATTTGGACCAGACACGCAGACAGGCCTTGTTTGATGAAATAGAGCAAATGAAAGCTCAGGCTTGGATGACCGGAACAGATTATGCCCTTTTTGCGGAACTTGGCGAAAGAGCACAATATTTGACAGTCGATAACGGCACCGTTCAGGCGCGGCACACCGGCTGAAAAAGGAAAGTAAGGTAATGAGTAACGAGCAAGACCAAAGCAATGCAGAAGATTACGGAGCTGATTCAATCAAGGTCCTGAAAGGCCTTGATGCTGTTCGCAAACGCCCCGGCATGTATATTGGCGATACCGACGATGGATCGGGTTTGCATCATATGGTGTATGAAGTTGTTGACAACGCAATCGATGAAGCTCTCGCTGGTTATTGTGACCTTGTATTCGTCGCCTTAAATCCGGACGGTTCTGTGACTGTACGGGACAATGGCCGCGGAATTCCTGTAGATATTCATGAAGAAGAGGGTGTTTCGGCTGCGGAAGTGATCATGACCCAGCTTCACGCCGGCGGCAAGTTTGATCAGAACTCGTATAAAGTATCTGGTGGTCTTCACGGTGTTGGCGTTTCCGTGGTTAATGCCTTGTCCACCCGTCTCGATATGAAAATCTGGCGCAATGAACAAGAGCATACGCTGAGTTTCGAGCATGGCGAGCCTGTGGGATCGTTGGAAATTACGGGCGAAGCGGCAGGCAAGTCCGGAACGGAAATCACTTTCACACCATCACCGGAAACTTTTACCAATATTAAGTTCGAGTTTTCCACACTTGAGCATCGTTTGCGTGAGCTGGCCTTTCTAAATTCAGGCGTCTATATCCAGATAAATGATTTCCGGTCCGCCGAACCGACGACAACGGATTTACATTATGAAGGGGGTATTTCCTCTTTCGTAGAATATCTTGATCGATCGAAATCACCCTTAATTGGCCAAACCATTGATTTCAGCACCGAGCGCGAAGGCATCACCGTCGAGGCCTCTTTGCAATGGAACGACAGCTATCATGAAAACGTTCTATGTTTCACCAATAATATCCCGCAACGTGACGGCGGAACCCATTTGGCGGGGTTTCGGGCGGCCTTGACCCGCACCATCAACCAATATGCGACATCCAGCGGGTTATCAAAAAAGGAAAAAGCCGTCATTACGGGCGACGATGCCCGCGAAGGGCTTACCTGCGTCGTATCGGTAAAAGTGCCAGATCCAAAATTCTCGTCACAAACCAAAGACAAGCTGGTGTCGAGCGAAGTCCGGCCAATTGTTGAAAGCAGTGTATTTGAGGCACTGACACAATGGTTTGAAGAACACCCCAACGACGCAAAGACGGTTATTTCAAAAGTATTTGAAGCGGCAGCAGCGCGGGAAGCGGCCCGAAAGGCGCGCGAGCTTACGCGGCGAAAAGGCGCATTGGATATTTCCAGCCTGCCCGGCAAACTTGCTGATTGCCAGTCGAAGGACCCGGAAGTCTCGGAACTTTTCCTGGTGGAAGGGGACAGTGCGGGCGGCTCCGCCAAACAGGGCCGGGACCGTCACAATCAGGCGGTCTTGCCGTTGAGAGGTAAAATCCTCAATGTTGAGCGGGCGCGATTTGATCGCATGTTATCGTCAACAGAAATCGGAACGATGATTACGGCTTTAGGCACAGGTATTGGACCGGAAGAGTTTAATATTGAAAAGGCACGATACCACAAGATTATCATCATGACGGATGCGGATGTCGACGGGTCTCATATCCGGACGCTTTTGTTGACTTTCTTCTACCGTCAGATGCCGGAACTTGTCGAAAAGGGATATCTTTATATTGCACAGCCGCCGCTGTACAAGGTCGAACGTGGCAAGTCTTCTGTGTATCTAAAAGACCAGCAGGCAATGGATGATTACCTGATCGAACAAGGCATAGAAGACGTCGTGCTTGAACTCTCCTCAGGAGAGCAACGTAGTGGCGCAGACTTGTTGGAGCTCATAACCCGGGCACGACAGGCGAGGGATCTAATTGATGCCATTGCGCGCCTGCAGAACCGATCTGTTGTCGAACAGGTTGCCATCGCTGGCGCATTGAACGACGATCTTCTGAGTGATCCTGAAAAAGGGCCCGAAGCCGCCAATTTTGTTGCCAAACGCTTGGACGCCATTTCCTCAGAGACCGAACGCGGCTGGGTTGGGGAAATTCTGCCCGATCATAGCCTTAAATTCAGTCGCGAGGTCCGCGGGGTCACGGAAGTCCAGTTGGTAGACAGTAATCTGATCCATTCAGCAGAAGCACGCCAGCTTAACTCGATGAAGGATGAATTACAGGCAATTTACGCGGCAGCGTCAACTTTCGTTCATAAAGATAAACGAGAAACCATCAATTCCCCGCTTGAGCTAATGGACAAGGTGCTAACACTTGGAAAACGTGGCATAAAAATGCAGCGCTATAAAGGTCTAGGCGAAATGAACCCTGACCAGTTATGGGAAACAACCCTCGACCAGGATGCCCGAACCCTGCTGCAAGTGCGGGTAAATCACGGCGATGAGGCAGACCAGGTTTTCTCCACACTTATGGGTGACGTTGTAGAGCCGCGGCGGAACTTTATCCAGGATAATGCGTTGAAAGTCGGATTTCTTGACGTCTAGAGTTATACATCGAGCGCGGTAAAATCTCATTTTTGCCGCAAATGAGGTGGATACTCGGGCGCGAAGACAATTTTTCAGTAGTTAGGACTTGAGTAAAACAACTCATGAAAAAAGCCTCTAAAAGATCAGCCGGTAAACCTACCCTGACAGTGTCCGGACGCTCGACATATCCGCAGCGCGGCAGAAAGAAAAGCACCAAGAGGGCGACAGCGCGCAATAAGCCGGTTGCCCGGAAAAAGGCTGCGACTCCCAAACGCAAGCGCACTGCACCGCCGCCCTCTCGCGGTTGGGCCGGACCCATTCTGAATTGGGGCGGCACCTTTGTCGTATGGGGAATTCTGATCCTTGGCGTGTTTCTGGGGTATTTTGCTTACACACTTCCGGATATATCGGGAATTGGTGTTATCGAAAAACGTCCGTCAATGGTTCTGCAAACAAAGGGCGGTGACCGGTTCACTACATATGGCGACTTGTATGGAGATATGTTGCCGATCGAAGAAATTCCCAGTTCCATGAAAGAGGCGGTTCTGGCAACGGAAGACAGTCATTTTTATGATCATTTTGGCATTAACCCTGTAAGTCTTACCCGGGCGGCATGGCGTAATTATCAAGCCGGGAAAGTGGTTCAGGGCGGTAGCACAATAACGCAACAACTGGCAAAAAACCTGTTTCTTACGCCGGAACGCACCATGGGACGCAAAATCCGTGAGCTGCTTCTCGCTTTTTGGCTGGAAACGGATTACACCAAAGATGAAATCCTCGCCCTCTATCTAAACCGAATGTATTTCGGCTCCGGTACCTACGGTATTGATGCGGCGTCCCGAAAATACTTCTCGAAACCGGCCACTCAGTTGACGACAGCAGAATCCGCCATGCTTGCGGGGCTACTGAAAGCACCAACCTATTATGCGCCGACGCTAAGTCTTGAGCGTGCGCAAAATCGCGCGAGCGTCGTGGTCGGGCGCATGGTAGATGAGGACTATCTTAGCGAAAGCCAGGCGTTGGCCATTCTGGCCAAACCTGCGACATTAAAAAACGTATCCCGTGATTTTCGTAATGTCCGGTATTTTGCGGATTGGGCTGTCAGCGAGGTTCAATCCTACATTGGTCGGACTGACAAGGACCTGATCGTCACCACAACGCTGGATTTACAAATGCAGCGAGATGCGGAAATGGCACTCGAAACTCGTTTGAAGGCGGATAGTAAGCTAAAACATGTGGAGCAGGGTGCTTTCGTTGCGATGCACCCCAACGGCGCAGTTAAGGCAATGGTTGGGGGCCGAAGCTATTCGAAATCCGTCTTTAACCGGGCAACAATCGCCCGCCGCCAACCCGGGTCCGTGTTCAAGACCATTGTCTATCTTGCCGGCTTTGAAAACGGTTTGTCACCAGATGACACTTTTACAGATGGGCCCATCGATATTGACGGCTGGAAACCCAATAATTACACAAAAAAATATAATGGTGATATGAGCCTGCGCGAGGCTTACGCACGATCCATTAATACTGTGGCCATCAAGGTTACAGAAAGCGTCGGTCGGGATAAAGTAGCGGATATGGCATCTAATCTCGGATTATCGGGTAATTTCCCGCTGCATCCTTCCATTTCCCTCGGAACAAATGAAGTTTCCTTGCTGGAAATGACTACGGCACATGCCATCATCGCGAATGGCGGTACTCGGGTTTTGCCCTATGCCGTGCTTGAGATCAGGGAAAAAGGTGGGGATGTGCTCTATACCCGCCAGAGCTCTGGTCAGGGCCGCGTCATCAGCGCACGAACCATTAACAAAATGCAAGACGTGATGACCGCTGCCATAAAATGGGGTACCGGTAAGGCGGCCAACCCAGGATTTGCGGCCGCCGGTAAAACCGGAACGACGCAAGACTATCGTGATGCCTGGTTTATCGGATTTACACCGGATTTGGTTGCCGGTGTATGGTTTGGCAACGATGACGGGTCAACAACCCAGCGGGTCAATGGCAGCAACCTGCCGGCTGTCGCCTGGAAGGATTTTATCCAGCATAGCAATACATCCCAGGCCATCGCTTTTGCCAAGGTTGAAGAAGAGCCTGATACTTCCAGCTTGTGGCAAAAAATTGTCAGTTCTTTCAGCAAGAAATCCAGTTCCGATGACAGCAATGGAACCCGCACGACAGCCAATCGAATTAATACGAGTGATTACCCGGATCAACGAACGGACAGGCCCTAATTCCGTTGTTTCTGGCGGCCGACAACCGCCACTTGAAAAACAATAAATGACAGAATACCCATTAGCGCAATAGCGGAAACCATGGCCAGTTGTGTCCCGTCATACAGCAAGGCGATTACATAGCCTAACACTGCTGCAAACCCCATCATAAGAAACCCCATAAGTGCGGCGGCCAACCCAGCTTTTTCTGGAAATGGCGCCATGGCACCAGCTTGTGATTGCGGTAAAACCAGGCCGAGGCCAACAGAATACACAACCATCGGCCCCATCACTGCTGATACATGGTTAAATCCAAAAAGTACCGCCGCCAGCATCAAACAACTTCCGACCGCTGAGATTCTGGTCCCGATTTTTAACGAATGAATCAAGCCATGCCGCGCCGTTAAGGCCGGTCCAACCAATGTCCCGGCCATAAAGCCAAGCACGCCCATTCCGAAATAATATCCGAAATGATCAGCTGCGACGCCAAACACCTCAATTAGAACAAGTGGCGACCCGGAAATGAAGGCAAACAAGCCGCCAAAACAGAGGCCGCCTGAAACGGCAAATCCCATAAATTCCGGGTCTCTCGCCAGGCTTCGATAGTTTCGGTAGATATGTTCCGGGCGTAGCGCATTTTTATCCTTTGCCAAATGAGACTCATCAACCAGAAATATCACCGCAAGCGCGACAAGAAGCGCGGCGCAGCCCATAAAGACAAAAACAGATTGCCATCCGTAGAAGGCTGCCAGATATCCTCCCAGAACCGGTGCAATTGCCGGCGCAAACCCCATTATCGTTCCCATGCGCGACAACTGTTTTGCGGCCATCTCCCGTTGATATAAGTCCCGCACCATGGCCCTGGGCACGACAATTGCCGCACACACACCAAAAGCTTGGATGAAACGGTACAGGATTAGATCTTCGATATTTTGCGCAAACAGGCATGCGAAGCTGGCAATGACAAAAGCAAAGAGCCCTGATATCAGGATTGGTTTTCGCCCATACCGGTCTGTCAGGGGCCCGTAAATCAACTGGCACCCGGCAATGGTAAAGGTAAAAATACTTAACGTCAGCTGCACCTCAGAAACACTTGCGCCAAACACATCCGCCAACATCGGAAAGGTCGGCAAATACATATCAGTCGCCAAGGGCCCAATTGCAACGGCGGTTGACAGGAATATTGTAAAAGATATGGATTTCGGCGACAGACGCATTCGTTCACTACTCTAAATTAAAGCGATTTCAAATGTTGCTTTGAAACCTAGGGCCCATAGCGATGGACATCTGACCCATGTTGTATAAGCCATTTTTTTGCGGATTTTACATCTGAACTAAGGTCGTTTACCACGCCCCAGAATTGCGCGGAGTGATTCATATGGCGCAAATGGGCAACCTCATGGGCGACAACATAGTCCAAAACGAACTCCGGCATCAGAAATAATCGCCAGGAAAAATTTAGCCTGCCAGTTGATGAACAACTCCCCCATCTGGTTTTCTGGTCACGAAGCGTAATTCCCGTATGGGTGACATCGAGCTGTTTTGTATAGTCAAGAGCCCGCGGGGCTATTTCACTTTTGGCCGCTTTTTTTATCCAGTCCCTGATCCGGCGCGGGACATGTTCAATGTGACCCGTTACGAAGATCTTCCGATCCTCCGGCCAGACAAGTCCGCGTTCTTGCGGAGCATGTATTATGGTATGGGGCGTTCCAAGGAGAGGGATTATCGAGCCCGGCAAAAACGGTATTTTTTCAGGCACCTTCTCTATTTTTTTGATAACCCAGTGAAGTTCTCGTTTCAAGAAAGAAAGGCCCTCCCTTATGGAAGCGCGGGGCGGCAAAATCAACACAACGCCGGCATGCCGGTCAATACGCAATTTGAGGCGGGAGGCACGAGGGCTGCGTTTTATTTCAACGGGGACCTGCCGCTGTTCCAGTTGTAAATAAGGGTGGGGTCCGTCGATATATTCCGGGAAAAATTTGGAACCGCTTGTGCTGCGAAAATTAAACACAGCAACCTCTCACGTTATATCTTCTTCTGGCCAGTCAACAATATGATCCTCAAGGTCTTGCGCCTTTCGTTCGGAGACCGCGCGGCCGCGCACCGAGATTCCGGCCTCATGCACGGTATTGGGATCATTGGACACAAGCGGATGCCACCAGGCAAGGGGCTTACCTTCAGAAAGAAGACGATACGCGCAGGTTTTAGGCATCCACCTCAATGTCGGTACAATCTCCGGTGTCATGGTAATGCAGTCGGGCACAAGAACAGAACGTTCAGGGTAACGCGTACATTGACATGTTCCCATATCCAGAAGGCGGCAGGCGACATCCGTATAGGCAAGTTCGAGTGTATCTTCGTCCTCCAGTTTCAGCAGGCAGCACTTGGCGCAACCGTCACACAAGGATTCCCACTGCGCTTTGGACATATCTTCCAATGCAACCGTTTCCCAAAACGGTGCGTCTATGGTCGTCGTCTTCTTTGTCAGTCGTCAGGCTTTCTTTTTTGCCGGCGCTTTCACAGGCTTTTTGCGCACCGCAGGCGTTTTTAGAGCCTCAACCTTAGCTTTTTTCGGAGCAGCGGCAACTGGTTTTTTTTCCCCTGTTTTCTTCGTACCTGATGAAGATGGCTTAGCTGATTTCAGGGCTGGTGCCTCTTTCTTAGGGGCAGGTTTTTTCACCAGAGGGTCGGCTTTCGGGGCAGGGACGGCTAATTTCAAAGCCTTTTTTTGCACCTTTTTTCCAGGTTCAGGTTTTTTGGTCTCGTTTTGCACAAGTTTCAGGGTCGCAGAGGTGCTCTTTTCATGCTTGAGAATAAAATCTGATATTCGCGGGGCTATTTCGCTGTTAAAGCGGCGGCCGTTAAACACACCGTAATGTCCAACACCCTTTTGTTCGTAATGCGCTTTCTTACTTTGCGGTATATTGCTGCAAATATCGTGAGCGGCTACTGTCTGGCCAATACCGGATATATCGTCCAGTTCTCCTTCAACGGTCAACAACGCTGTTGACGTAATCGCAGATGTATCAACCGGTTGATTTCCCCGATACATCATTTCACCCTTCGCCAACGCTTGTTTTTGAAACACTGTTTCGATGGTCTGCAAGTAATATTCCGCTGTCAGGTCCATCACCGCATTATATTCCGCATAAAATGCACGATGTTTGTCTGCACTATCGCCATCCCCTTCGACAAGATGGTCAAACTGACGGGCATGCGCTTCCATATGGCGGTCAAGATTCATGCTCATAAAACCACCAAGCTGCAAAAACCCGGGATAAACCCGACGAAAAGCGCCCGGATACCCAATGGGAACATGGTGGATAACTGTTTTTTCAAACCATTCAAGCGAATGATCCATTGCCAGCTTGCACGGCGCCGTCGGGTGCCGCCTTGTATCAATTGGGCTCCCCATCAATGTCAATGTCGCGGGAATGTTAGGGTTGCTGCTTTCCGCCATCAAGGCGGTTGCCGCCAGTACAGGGATTCCTGGTTGACACACGGCCATGACATGCGTATTCGGCCCCAGAAACTCGAGAAATTCCCTTACATAATCAATATAATCATCCAAATCAAAGCGCCCTTCGATCAAGGGAACGTTTGAGGCATCACGCCAGTCCGTAATATAAACATCATGGTTTTTAATCATGGTTTCGACGGTACCGCGCAAGAGCGTTGCGAAATGGCCTGACATCGGTGCAACAATCAACAATTTCGGGTCTTTGCGCGTTGTATCGCGTTTAAAATGTTTCAGCTGGCCAAAACATTTCCGCGACAGGATTTCTTCGGTCACCGCAACAACACGCCCATCAATTTCAGTCTGGCTTATGCCAAAAGCAGGCTTTCCGTGATACTGGGTGGTTTCCGCAAACAACTCGTATGCCGCAGCCAATGTTTGAGCCTGCGGGGTCTCTGATAGCGGGTTAAACGGGCTTCTTAGGATCTGCGATTGCATTTGCGCTGCCATGCGCAATGGAGAAAGAGCCATTCTCTGGAACTCGTTAAATTGGTAAAGCAACCTATTCTCCTTACAATCATGTTATCGTCCGCAGCGGGCAGCATCGGTCTTTTATTTCGCTGCACTGCAGCATAATACACGAAAGTTATGGAAACGTTAGCAATATTTGCAACTTTATCTCCAATCCTATAACAATAAGTTTCATATTATACTTATGTATTCTTTGCAGATTGATTTTTTGAAGGCCGATTGTATGAAACTCTACCTATGTATTTTCACTTTGTTATTGCTTGCGGCAACGTCGGCTTCAGCCCAATCGATTTTCGGCGGAGATGAAGTATTCACGGAAGCTGCGAGGGACAACGCGCAAGCCGTCGAAGAATATCTTCTTACTGGAAATAATGTAAACGCAAGAAATACCAGGAAAGTACCCTTACTCGTTGCTGCGGCCACAGCAGGAGCGGTCAAATCCGTGAAGATTTTGATCAAGCATAAAGCCCAGATCGATTTAGCGGATAATCTTGGAAATACGGCTCTTATGCAGGCCGCCGCCTATGGCTCCGTTGACGTATTGAACATCTTGCTGGAAAATAAAGCGAAAATTGATGCAGAAAACCGGCAAGGCGAAACCGCCCTGATAAAAGCCGCACAAGCGGGTCATCTTGATGCAGTCCAGCTGCTTCTGGATAATCAGGCGAACATTGAAATTTCGGATTTTACGGGACGAACGGCTCTGGACTATGCAGACCAGAACCGTCATCGTGCCGTCGCGAAACGATTGCGCGAAACCCCCTAGTTTACGGAGCTTCAGCTGCTTTCAAGGCTGCCCGCAACCCGTCAGACTGGGGATTGTTGACAGAACGGTCAATCACAACTGCAGTGGGCGATACTGCTTTTCCGTAATATAATTCATTCCACTCCTGTTTTGTGGACAACACCGAGCCCGCAACAGAAGCACCGATGAACAATCCTTTCGCATTGGCGAAGGAGAACACATCTGAATTTAGATTTGTCGTCGTTGCGGCCCCGACTTGTGTACCAACAGGCCCAACAGCGGCACTTAAATCGGCCCCGAGTTTCACATTGTTATTGATAATCGCCTTCAAGCCTTTTTCGGTCATGACCACCAGCACCAATTCTTTTGCCTGGGCCCCGAATTGCAGACCGATACTTCCCTGACCCATGGAGTAGAAAGCAGGGGACGTCCAGTTACCCTCACCGTCCTGGGCAAGCAACACGCCGCTGCCGCCCGCGCCGCCAATGAAAAACCCGGCTTCAAGAATTTGCGGGAAAACGACAACGCCCTTGGCAACGGCCAAGAGTTTGCGAAATTCCCCCATATCCGGGTTTTTTGCCAAATTCTCGATGGTGAACTTCGCTCTTTCCACCAACTGGTCCTGATTATCTCCCGCTGTCGCCAACGAAGATGTTCCGGCAAAAAGAAGACCGGCTGCCATTAGTGATATAAATGACCGTCGAACAAGGTTGATCGTTTCCCGCATATCTCTATCCTTAATTGGTCTATAACTATGTACCAAGGTTCATGAATAAGGTGATATCCAATAATGTCATTAGTATGGCTTCAGTAACCCGCAATTAATAGTAGAAAAATCACATGATTATTAGAAAACCGTAAAATAATGTCTGCCAATTCCGACAAAATAAGTGATTTCGATGCGATCATTGGCGCGTCCAACGGGATGCGCCTGCAGACTTTGGTTTATATACGCTGGCTCGCGGTGCTGGGTCAGGCGCTTACCGTCTTTATTGTTCATTTTGGCTTCAGTTACGAGATGCCTGTTGTCCCGGTCGCCGCCCTTGTTTCCGCCAGCGCCATTTTGAACATTCTCGTCACCATAAGCCAGCCGACATCGCAGCGATTGTCGGATCGGGGCGCGATTTTGTATCTGGTTTATGATATTCTGCAACTGGCCGGACTGTTGTATTTCACCGGCGGTTTAACGAACCCCTTCTCGGTGCTCTTCCTTGTCCCCGTGACCATCTCGGCGACAAACCTGTCGCGACGCGGAACGCTTTTTCTGGGACTGATCACGTTGGTCTGCATTTCCGTGCTCGCCGTTATCCACGAAAGACTGCCACTGCCGCAAGGCTCATTGATGCTATCAACGACTTATATCCTCGCGATCTGGTCGGCTCTTGTCCTTGGCACCTTGTTTCTTTCCGGATATGCCTGGCTCATCGCCGCAGATGCGCGTAAAATGTCCGACGCGCTGACCATCGCCCGGTTTGAGCTTGCCCGTGAACAGCAATTGTCGGCGGTCGGCGGCATCGCCGCAGCGGCAGCCCATGAGCTTGGCACACCCCTTAACACCATCTTGTTGATTTCACAGGAACTTTCGCAAGACCTTGCCGAGGACAAAGCCCATGCCGAGGACGCAAAATTGCTGCATAATCAGGCGAAAAAATGTGCAGAGGTGCTCGCTCAGCTGTCAAAGCGGCCGGATACGGAACGGTTTCTACAGGATGAAGCCCATCATAACTATTTGTCCATTGACGATCTGTTCACCTTGATCGCGGAGAAATACCAGGGTTTCGGGAAAATCATCGAGGTTCTCAATCAAGGGAGCGAAGGAACCAAGCCAAAGCTTTTCTCCACACCCGAGTTACGGCATGGCCTGGGCAACCTGATCAGCAACGCTGCAGAATTTGCCAAATCCAGTGTAACCATCAATCTTTTCTGGGATGACAAAAAGGTTCAGGCTGAAATCAGGGATGATGGCCCCGGGTTTTCGCCGGAGATACTGGCGCGGTTGGGCGAACCCTATATGTCAAGCCGGCGCGGCAAGGGCGGCATGGGGTTGGGGGTCTTTATTGCCGATATGCTGATTAAACGAAGCCGCGGAGAGGTTTCTTTTCGCAATGCAAAATCAGGCGGTGCTGTCGCCACGGTGGTGTGGTCACGGCAAAAACTTGAAAAATCCGACCCTTTCGCCTGACGCAAAATGTGGTACTGTAGCAGAATAATATTAGCGCACCGTTCCCCCGGCGCATAAAGCTAGAGGATGTAATGGACGACAAGCCTTTATTGATCGTCGATGATGACGAAATCTTCCTGAACCGGCTCGGCCGATCCATGGAAAGGCAGGGTTTCCAGCCAGTTCTGGCGAGCAGCGTTGCCGATGGCAAGAGATGTGCCGCAGAATCCGCGCCCGATTATGCGGTGGTCGATTTACGGCTGCAGGATGGCAACGGACTTGAAGTGGTAGAGGCCATTCGTCAGGTTAATGAGGATGCCAGTATCGTCATGCTCACCGGATATGGAAATATTGCCTCGGCTGTCGCCGCTGTTAAAGCCGGTGCCATCGATTATCTGGCAAAGCCGGCCAATGTGGAGGATATTGTCAGCGCCTTGCTCGCCGATAAGGACGCCAAACCACAGCCGCCGGAAAACCCCATGTCCGCAGACCGTGTCCGCTGGGAACATATCCAGCGGGTCTATGAGCTTTGTGATCATAATATTTCAGAAACTGCCCGCCGCCTGAACATGCACCGGCGAACCCTTCAACGCATTATGGCCAAAAGGTCACCACAGTAGAGTATTTATGGGTCTTCAAATTCCGCAGTCACAGTTAATTTGCGGCGACGCAGCAGACGAAATGTCGAAGCTTGCCAGCAATAGCATTGATCTTGTCGTCGCCGACCCGCCGTATAATCTGGGCAAGAATTACGGCAATAATATCGACAGGAAAGATCGGGCTGACTACCGCGAATTTACGGAAAACTGGCTCGGTGAATGCCATCGGATCCTCAAACCGGGTGGCTCGCTCTATTGTTTTATGGGCGTGAAGTTTATCGCCTCCCTCTATGTCTTGCTGGAAGAAGAGCTGGAGATGACGGCGCAAGGCTGGATCACCTGGCATTACACGCAAGGCATGGGAAGAAAACGTGGTTTTTCACCCCGGCATGAAGATATTCTCTGGTTTTCGAAAGGCTCTGAGGCCACCTTTAATCTTGATGAGGTCCGGGTGCCTCAGAAATATTATCGCAAACGCAATAATATGAGCGGCGCCAATCCCGGGGATGTCTGGCAGTTCAGCCATGTGCATTATTGTGCTGCCGAACGCCTGCCACATCCCACACAGAAACCCGAAGCCCTGATCGAGCGGATCATCGCAGCCTCGTCCAACCCGGGAGAAACCGTCCTCGATCCGTTTTTGGGAAGCGGGACAACGGCAAGGGTGGCGCAGGTTTTGGGCCGCGCCGCCATCGGCATTGAGGTCAATCCGGACTATCTGGCCATGGCCACAGCCCGATTGGCGGAACCCTTCGACGGATTTGACAGCGTTGACCCGCGGCGGGCGCGGACGTCCCGGGATCTGCCTAAAACGGCCGCAAAAGCGTAGTTTGGCCCGATGCATGTGCTTTTCCTGCATAACAATTTCCCTGCCCAATACCGGCATGTGGCCCGGCATCTGGCAGCGGACAAGGCCAACAAGGTGGTGTTCGCCTCGCATCGGGTACCGGAAAAAATCCCCGGCGTCATCAATATGCAGTTCAACCCACATCGGACAGGCAAATCGGAAACCCACCACTACCTGCGCAACTTCGAGAACGCCGTCATCAACGGCCAATCGGTCTTTCGTCTCTGTATCAAGCTGAAAAATCAAGGTTTTTCGCCAGATATTATCTGTTCACATTCCGGCTGGGGGAACAGCCTTTATGTGAAGGACGTCTTTCCCAAGGCCCGCCTGCTCAGTTATTTTGAATGGTATTACCACGCCCATGGCGCCGATGCCGACTTTTTGAAAGACTCCAACATCGGATTTGACGATGCCGGCCGGATCCGCACCAAGAACGCCGCTTTACTCATGGATTTGGCAGCCTGCGACTGGGGCCAGGTGCCCACACAATTTCAATTGTCGCAAATTCCAGACGTGTTTCACGGAAAACTGTCGCGGCTGCATGACGGCGTTGATACTGACTTCTTCAAGCCCAATCCTGACGCCTCGAAAATCATCGGTAATCTCGATTTAAGCGATGCGGCCGAAATCCTCACCTATGCCACCCGCGGAATGGAGCCTTACCGTGGCTTCCCCGAATTTATGCGGGCCGCGGCGCTGCTGATGAAAAAGCGGCCTAACCTTCACGTTGTCGTTGTCGGCGAGGACCGCGTCGCCTATGGCAAGAAGCTGCCGGATGGCGATGGCTGGGGCAAACGGATGCGTGAAGAGTTGCAACCGGATCCGGATCGCCTGCATTTTACCGGCCATCTTTCCTATGGGGAATATGTAAATATCCTGCAGATATCAACGGTTCAGGCGTATTTAACCGTTCCCTTCGTGCTCAGCTGGTCGCTGATCGAGAGCCTGTCTTGCGGCGCCTTGATCGTCGCGTCGGATACGGCCCCCGTGCAGGAGGTGGTGACAACGGGAAAAAACGGGTTTCTTGCGGATTTTTTTGATCATCAAGCCTTTGCCGAGAAAATTGAGACGGTTCTGGATACGGCGCCGGATCTGGATCATATCCGTGTTGCGGCCCGGCAAACTGTCCTCGACAGCTATGCCCATAAAGATCTGTTGCCGCGGCAGTTGCAACTGATCCATGATGTGGCCGCAGGGCGAATTCCGCCGGGTGAAAAATCAGCCCTGCCAGATCCGGAATAACTCCGGGTTTGCAGGGGCGGGCGGTTTATACTATTACCGCTTAAGGTAATTCTTTTTGAAAGCAGGCCAAAGTGGACCCGTTAGCATATTTCAACAGTGAACTGGACGATCATGCCGCCGTCGTTGCGCGGACACATGCCCAAATGGAGGCCCCGTTTCTGGCCATGCTGGATGCCTGGGTTAAAGCCATCGAGGGCGGCCACAAAATCCTGTTTTTCGGCAATGGCGGCAGCGCCGCCGATGCGCAGCATCTCTCCGCCGAGCTGGTTATCCGCTTTATGGAGGATCGCAAGCCCATTGCCGCCATTGCGCTCAACACCGATACCTCCGCCTTGACGGCCGGGGCAAATGACCTGGGATATGACGCTGTTTTTGCCCGGCAGATCGAGGCGTTGGGCCAAGCCGGTGATATTGCTGTCGGTTTCACCACGTCCGGTACCAGTCCGAATATTGTCGCCGCACTTGAAATGGCACGGAGCAAGGGACTGGTCACTTGCGCCTTTACCGGGCGCGACGGCGGGCGGATGCCGGATCTCGCTGATCATTGCCTGATTATTCCGGCCCAGTCGACCCGGCGCATACAGGAAATGCATATTACCCTGGGCCATATGCTGTGCGGTGCCCTTGAACAATCTTTGAAACTGGTCTGAGGCTCCCATGCAACATCGATCCCATCTTCTCGGCGCCCTGGATAGGTTCAAGGATATCAATGTCCTGGTTCTGGGTGATGTTATGCTGGACCAGTTTGTCTATGGCACCGCCGCGCGGATTTCGCCCGAAGCCCCGATCCCGGTATTAAAGACCTCCCATCAGGTGAAAATGCTCGGTGGCGCCGGGAATGTGGTGCGTAATATCGCCTCTCTTGGCGGAAAAGCGCAGCTGGTTTCCGTTGTCGGCAGTGATCCGGAAGGCACGGAAATCGAGCGATTACTGGCAGAAGATGGCGCTCTGACACCACATTTGGTTAAATCAGTCGGACGACCGACCACAGTCAAGACGCGGTTTGTGGCCGACGGCCAGCAACTCCTGAGAAGCGACCATGAGGCAACTCATTCCCTGCAGGCGGAAACCGCGGAAAAGCTGCTGGCTGGCTTTGATGAGGCCTTGAAAACCGCCCATATCATTGTTCTTTCCGACTATGCCAAGGGTGTTTTGTCCGATCCGGTTCTGTTTGAAGCCATCGAGCGGGGCCAGCAGGCGGGGATCCCCATCATTGCCGATCCGAAATCTGATGATTTCAGCCGATATTCCGGCGTTACCCTGATTACCCCCAACCGCAAGGAAATGATCGCCGCCAGCGGATTGCCCTGCGGCAGCAACGCTGAAGTGGAGCGGGCGGCGTTGGCCGTGCTTTCCGCCTCCGGGCTTGACGCGGTTCTGGTCACCCGTTCCGAAGCGGGCATGAGCCTGATATCCAACGCTGCCAGCCATCATATACCAGCGGAAGCGCAGGAAGTTTTCGATGTTTCCGGGGCCGGGGACAGCGTCATCGCCAGCTTAGCGCTGGCCCTTGGCGCCACGGCGCCACAAGCCGAAGCGGCGTATCTGGCCAACCTCGCCGGCAGCATCGCCGTCGCCAAATCCGGTACCGCTGCGGTCACAATGGGCGAGCTCCGCGATCGGCTGCATAGCGCAGAAGCCCACGGCATTGACCAGAAAATCACCAGTCTGGACCAAGCGTTGGAGCGGGTCTCCAACTGGCGCAGCCGCGGCTTGAAAGTCGGCTTTACCAATGGCTGCTTCGATTTGGTGCATCCGGGACATATCTCCCTGATCGAACAATCCAAGGCGGAATGTGACCGCCTGATTGTCGGGCTCAATACCGATGACAGCATCAAGCGCCTGAAAGGGCCCGAACGCCCGGTCACATCCGAGAATTCCCGCGCCATTGTGCTGGCCAGCCTTAGCGCCGTGGATCTGGTTGTCCCGTTCAATGAGGACACTCCAATGAACCTGATCGAAGCCATCAAGCCCGATATTCTGGTCAAGGGCGCCGATTATACGGTGGAAACCGTGGTTGGCTCCGATGTGGTCAGCGCCTATGGCGGCCGCGTCCATCTGGCGGAACTGAAAGACGGCTTTAGCACCACCCGTACCATCCAGCGCCTGCTTGGCAAGGAAGAAACCTCATGACTTCGCGTATTCTGGTCACCGGCGGCGCCGGTTTTATCGGCTCCAACATTGTCGCAGCCCTCTCTGATCAGGGGAAATCCGTGGTCGTCTGTGACTGGCTGGAAGACGGGGAAAAGTGGAAAAACCTGGCAAAACACGTGATCAGCGACTTCGTTAATCCCGACGAGCTGGAGGGCTGGCTGGAAAGTAACGGCAAGGGCTTGCAGGCAATCATCCATATGGGCGCCATCTCGGCGACCACGGAAAGTGATGGTGATTTGATCCTCAAGCGCAATTTCAAGCCCACGTTAATGCTGTGGAACTGGGCAACCGCCCATAAAACCCCGTTTATCTATGCCTCCTCCGCCGCCACCTATGGCGATGGCGGGGCTGGTTTTGACGATACCGAGACGGAAGACGCCCTGCAAAACCTGCATCCGCTTAATCTTTATGGCTGGAGCAAGCATGCCTTCGACAAGTATGTGGCCCGTGAAATTGCCAGTGGCGCCATGACGCCACCGCAATGGGCGGGGCTCAAGTTTTTCAACGTGTACGGCCCCAACGAATATCATAAGGGCAGCATGAAAAGCGTGATCGCCCAAAGCTATCCGCGTATCGCGGCGGGGGAGGCGGTGACCCTGTTCAAGTCCCATAACCCGGACTATGAGGATGGCGGGCAGCTGCGTGATTTCGTCTATGTAAAGGACTGCGTCAGCGTTATCCTGTGGCTGCTGGACAACCGTGATATCTCTGGCCTGTTCAATCTGGGCACCGGAAAAGCCCGCAGTTTCAAGGACCTGGCCAGCGCCGTCTTTGCCGCCGCCGGGCAACAGGAAGACATCTCCTATCGCGATACGCCGATCGAGATCCGCGATAAATACCAGTATTTCACCGAAGCCAATATGCAAAAACTCCGCGCCGCCGGCTTCGGCGGCAACTTCCACAGTCTCGAAGACGGCATCATGGATTACGTCACCGAACATCTCGCCAAAGACGACCCCTATAGGTAGGAGCGAAAAATGACCGAAATCAGCCAATTTCTGCCCGATCTGATCATTGCCTATTCCGCTTATCTGATTGCCACATTGAGTCCGGGGCCGGCGGTGTTGGCGATTATGGGGACGTCCATGGCGCGCGGGCGGCGGGCCGGGGTTTCCTTGGCGGCGGGGGTTTCGCTCAGCTCCTTTATCTGGTCCTTGCTGGCGGCCTTCGGGGTGACGGCATTTCTCGCGGCCTTTGGCTGGACCTTGGTTGCGGTAAAAGTCGGCGGCGGGTTGTATTTGTTGTGGCTGGCCTATAAATCCCTGCGCTCCGCTCTTCGTAAAGACACGGCCGCAGCAGGATCCATGCCCTCAGCCCAGAAGGATCGGCGGTTTTTCCTGCGCGGGGTGGCCGTGCATATGACCAACCCCAAGGCGGTATTCGCCTGGATCGCCATTATTTCCCTTGGATTGCGCCCGGAATCGCCGCTTTGGGTGACCTTCGCCATTATCGGCGGCTGCGCGGTGCTGGGTATTCTGGTGTTCGGCTTTTATGCCCTGGCCTTTTCCAGCGCGCCGATGATCCGGCTGTACCAGTCGGGCCGCCGCCTGATCGAGGGCACGATGGCGGTGTTTTTCGGGGCCGCCGGCCTGAAACTACTCACCTCCCGGCTCTAATGTTAGGATAAGGACCGTCATGAAAGGCTACTGGATCGTCAATATCACCATCACCGATGCGGAAAACTATCCGCAATATCTGGCGGCCGATGCGCTGGCGTTCGAAAAATATAACGCGAAATTCCTGGTGCGCGGCGGGCAATATTCCGCAGTCGAAGGCCCCGCCCGGGAACGCCATGTGGTCATCGAGTTTGACAGCTACCAGACGGCGCTGAACTGCTATAACTCCCCCGAATATCAGAAAGCCGCCAAACTCCGGCAGAAATTCGCCGATTCCGAGGTGCTTATTCTGGAAGGCACGCCGTAAAACCCGGTTATTTCAGGAATTCGGTTTCCATAAAGGCGCATTCAAAATCATTGCCGTTAAACACATCATGCTCAACGCCTTTTTCGCGGAAATAGGGGACACCATGCTTTAATTCGGCGCGGGTTTGCTCGCCGCCCGGCAATTTGATATCGAGAAACCCGTCGAACAGCGGCACCACCACATAATCATATTCATGCACATGCCAGCCCGTATGCGATCCAACGGGAAACCGCCATTCGGTCACGCGGGTGCGGTCATTCTCGATAAACACGGTCGGGATGGCATCCCCGTCACTGCTGGCCTCACACATTGCTGCTCTCCTTATTTCGGGTTTTCCGCCGCGTTCAGGCGCCGGGCCGCTATTGTTGCAAAGCGCAGGATAACATTTTTGCGGCGGCTTGCATTCAGTTTGAAATCGGCCGAGGGCGTGACAATCGCCCCGCCAAAACCATCAGCAATGATCAGGCCCTGATCTGCCGGCAACAGGTCTTGCGGGAAGTCTTCATCGACGGCAAAATAATATTCGTCACAAAATTCCAGGTAATCCGTCCATTTCTCGTCCACCCGGAAATCCGCCGGGCCGCTTTTCACCTCGACAACAAGGATCCGCCCCTTGGCATTGATCCCCATGACATCGACACGGCGGCGGGTTCGCAGCTTTACTTCGCGCAAACTCTCATAGCCCATGCTGGTCAGCAAAACCTGAACCCCTTTGGCGAGCCGGACGCCCTTATCGGATCGATCGGATGTCATCATTTACCGGCGCGGCGGCGCGATCTCCTTGAGGTAATTCAGCATTTCCTCCAGCCGGGCCTTCGGCAGGTTGCGGACTTCGCGGGCCAGCAAATTGGCATATTCGGTGGCCGTCGGGCTCAATCCGCTGGTATCCAGGGTGACTTTCGGGTGGGAGAGGGAGGCCAGACGCTGTAATTCCTCCGCATCGTCCCAGATAATATTGAAATAGACACATATCTGCTCGACCAGCGACCAGGAGGGGCGGCCGCGGTGACCATGTTCCAGCGCCGAGAGATAGGCGGCGCTGATATCCAGATCAGCGGCCATCTGCTTGAGGGAAATATGCCGTCCTTTTCGAAGTGCCCGCACCCGCAGGCCAAATGGTGTCATGCTGATGTCTCCTGTTACGACCGGTCGCGGCGCAGCAATACATATAAGGCGCCGCTGCCGCCATGTTTCGGCTGGGCATTGCGAAAGTCTATGACCAGCCGCCGCATATCCGCCGCCGCCAGCCATTTTGGCACCGCCTCGCGCAAAATACCGCGGCGGTCGCTGCCCATAAAGGCGGCGTCCTCGGTTTTCTGGCCGCGCGATCCCTTGCCGGTCACCACCAGCACGCAGCGCTTGCCCTGCATCTGCGCCGCGGAAATAAAGGTGCGCAGCCGCGTATGGGCTTCGGCTTGTGTCATGCCATGTAAATCCACCTTCCCGTCGATGGCCATCTGCCCCTTGCGCAAGCGTTCCGAGTTGCGACGATCAAGGCCCGGTACATTTTCCCGCTGAGACGGATTTCTGGGGGTGTTGTCGCGCCGCTCACTTGCTGGATCCACAGGCCGGCTGGCCATAGCCTTCGCCAGTTTTTCGGGGTTTATGGGCGGTTTACGCCCGGAAACAGGTGGGGGTGCCGGGGACACCCTGTTGGTGCCTGCACCCGTCCCGGCGGGGCGCACATCAAAGCCGATAAAGCGGTTGCTGGCCTGACGGTCAATATTCCGGGTGACATAATCCCATAAATCCCGATCGGTTTTCGACAGGCCTTTCGGGCGGTCAGGCTTTTTGCTCATCTTCAACAATCACAATATGTAAACGGCGAGGACCGTGGGCCCCCATTATCAATTGTTGCTCAATATCCGCCGTCCGCGACGGTCCGGAAATGAAATTCACGGTGCGCGGCAGTTCCGCTTCGCCATATTTCCGGCGCAGACTATCCCAGGCCTGCTCGAACGACCCCTGAATATCGCTGCTCTTCAGGACAGCAATATGATTTTCCGGCAGGAAGTTCAGGGTCGATGGTGTCTCCGGCCCCGAGGCCATGCAGAGGGTTCCGGTTTCCGCGATGGCGCCAAAGGCCGGAGTGATGCTGACCTCATCGGTGATCACCGCCGCGCCGCGGGTAATTTCCAGCATGGGAACATCGCCCCACGGTATCTCATCCAGCGAGGGGGAGGGGGACATCTTGATCTGGCTTGGCAGGTTATGGTTGCTTAAGTAGTCGCGCACCTGGCCCGGCACCTCCTTCAGAGACGGCACCCGCACGACGGTGGCGGCCAGCGCTTCCAGCTTGTCCTGCAGCAAATTGACCTGACGGCCCGGGCTGATATCGGTGCGGGCCGGCACCAGATTGCGTTTATGGCCGGCGATGCGCTCGCGGACCACTGTCGCGGCCGCTTCATCCAGCGGGCCGCGCCCGAGGTTTCGGCGGATCCGGTCGAGGATTTTATCCCGTGCGGACATCAAGAATTCCCCCGCTTCTGCTGTTTCCATTGATCCATGAAGGTCTTGCCCTGCGGCGCCGGAAGGTCACGGACCGACGTCCAGCCTTTCATCATGGGCAGGGATTTCAGGCGACCTTTTTTACCGGCCAGCAGACGGAGCGCCATGGCGCCACATCGGGTCACCAGCCTGTATAGGGCCGGACGTTTGGCGAAAAACGCCCAGAGACCAATGCCCCAGCGCTCCGGTTTCGGCGTCACCTGGGTTTCAAAAGATTTCTCCCGCCAGTGGCGCATGATTTTCGGCAGCGGAATGCGCACCGGGCAGACTTCCTCGCAGCGCCCGCAAAAGGTGGAGGCGTTGGGCAGATGCCGGGCCTCTTCCAGTCCAACCATCTGCGGATTGAGGGCGGCACCGATGGGGCCGGGATAGACCCAGCCATAAGAATGACCGCCAACAGCCTGGTAAACCGGGCAATGGTTCATGCAGGCACCGCATTTCAGGCAGCGCAGCAAATCCTGTTTATCGGTGCCGATCAGCTCACTGCGGCCGCTATCCAGCAGGATCACGTGAAAATTGGCCGGACCATCTATGTCGTCTTTTCGCTTGGGCCCGGTGGAAAAGGTGGTGTAGACGGACATTTCCTGACCGGTGGCAGAGCGGGCCAGCAACCGCATCAGGGTGCTGGCATCTTCCAGTGTCGGCACGATTTTCTCGATACTGGCAACGGCAATATGGGTTTTTGGCAGGCTCTGGGTCAGATCGCCATTGCCTTCATTGGTGACAATAACGGTAGAGCCGGTTTCCGCGATGAGAAAATTCGCCCCCGTAATACCCACATCAGCGGCAACATATTTTTCCCGCAGCACGCTGCGCGCTTCATTGACCAGGGCTTGCGGATCGGTTTGCCGCTCGGTCAATCCATATTCCTGATGTTTCACGTGAAACAAATCACTGACCTGCTCTTTTGTTTTATGCAGGGCAGGGGCGATGATATGGCTGGGATATTCATGGGCCAGCTGGATAATATATTCCCCCAGATCCGTCTCTATGGGTTCAATATTGTTCTCGCTGAGGAAATCATTGAGGGCCATTTCCTCGGTGATCATGGATTTCCCCTTGGTCACCGTTTTTGCGTCCGCATCGCGGCATATTTTCAGCACCGCGTCCCGCGCCTCGGCGTAGCTATTGCACCAATGCACTTTGCCGCCTTGCAAAAGCACCTGATCCTCGAAATATTCCAGATAGTAATCCAGATTCTCAATGACGTGGTTCTTGATATCCACGGCGGTGTCGCGCAAGTCCTCAAATTCCGGCAGTTCCTCGACGCGGGCGGCGCGGGCCACGGAAAACCCGGTTTTAACCTTGGAAAATGCGGTCTGGATATCCTTGTCCTGCAGGGCCTCATGGGCCCCGTCCTTGAAATGGCGACTGGTGACCTGCATCAGCGTTCCCCCTCACCAAGGCCGGGGACATCGGTCATCCCGGCCAGCACCTCCGCCACATGCAACACCTTCATATCCTCATCGCGGCGCTGCAGCCGTCCGGCGATATTCATCAGGCAGCCCAGATCTCCTGCCGCCAGAATATCGGCTTTCGTCGCGGCAATATTATCGACTTTCTTATCGACCATGCTGCCCGAGATCTCGGAATATTTTATGCAGAAGGTGCCGCCAAATCCGCAGCAGGCTTCCCGGTCTTCGGCCTCGCGAATTTCCAGTCCGTCAACGCTGGCCAGCAAGGCCCGCGGCTGGTCCCTGACCTTCATTTCACGCAGGCTGCTGCAACTGTCATGATAGGTCAGGCTGGCGTCAAGTGCTGTCGCCGCCGGTTGATGGTTCAGCACATCACTCAGAAAAGCGACCAGCTCATATGTGCGCCCGGCCAGTTCCTCCGCTGCCACCAGCATGGTGGGATCGTCGGCGAACAGCTCCGGATAATGCTTTGAAATCATGCCGGCGCAAGACCCGGACGGGGCGACCACATATTGAAACCCCTTGAAGGCCTCAATCACAGCCGCAGCAATGGCTTTGGTGCTTTTTTTATCGCCGGAATTATACGCCGGCTGGCCACAGCATGTCTGGGTATCCGGCACCACGATGGTGCACCCGGCCTGTTCCAGTAGTTTGATGGCGGCAAAGGCGACGGAGGGACGGTTTATATCCACAAGGCAGGTCACAAATAAGGCAACTGTTTTTGATTCCGGCGTCTCGGACATTTCTCTCTCCCTTTACTGGAACGGACTATACCCTCCACTTCCAGATTACGCCAGATACCTTACGCGGGATTTGCCGTCTTTCGTTTTTCGGCCACGGCATTGGGCAAAAAGATCCACAACCTGCCGTCACTTTTCATGCCACCGGACATCTCATAGGCATGATCCCCATAGCCCCAGAACACATCCCCGCGGACGGGCCCGCGAATGGCGCCGCCGGTATCCTGTGCCATCATCAATTTGCGAAAGGGTTTGGGCAGATCCGCCGTATCGGTGGTGGAGACTTCCGTTTCCAGGAAAACCGGCACGCCAAGCGGGAACCATTTGCGATCCACGGCCAGACTGCGTTCTGCGGTCAACTCCACCCCTTGCGCGCCGATGGGGCCGCCTGTGGTCAGTTCGCGGAAAAACACATAGGAGCCGTTCATCTGCATGATCTCGTCGGCCTCATGGGGATTATCCTCCAGCCAGCTGCGGATTGCCTGCATGGACATTTTCTCCCGGGGAATATAGTCACGTTCAATCAGCGCCTTGCCGATGGCGAAATACGGATGGCCGTTTTGCCCGGCATAGCCCACACGAAGTTCACTGCCATCATCCAGCTGAACAATGCCCGACCCCTGGATCTGCAAAAAGAAGGCATCAATATCGCTATCCACCCAAACCAGTTCCAGATCACGGTTTTCCAGCGCGCCCTTGTCAATATCCGTGCGATGGGCAAAGGGCACCAGATCGCCGCCTTTAACCTGACCGGCAATCCGCTGGCCTTTCAATTCATCCCGGAACCGGCCCAAATCGACCATGACAAGTTCAGGAGGGCGCAAATATAAAGGTGTTGTAAAAGGGTCTTTCTGGTCCCGGCTGCCTTTCAGGCTGGCTTCGTAATAGCCGGTGAACAGGCCGGTTTCCGCCTTGTTGTTCAAAACCTGAAACGGCGTGAAATTGTCTTCCACATAGGACTTTAGAACATCCGACTGCGGCGGCAGGGTCAGGGCCGTCTGACATAACGCCTGCCAGTCGGCGGCGGTGCCCGCCAGATTATTGCCGCCAAGGGATCGCGTTTCCGGCAAGGTCAGGATTTTGCTACAGGATTTGAGCAGGGCCGGAAGAAATTCCGTTAAATCATCGCTGTCCCAGCCGGGAATATCGGCATAGCTGGTTTGTTCGAGGATAAGGTTATCGTCCATTTTGACGTCACTTTGCCAATACCATATACCGCCGGCAATCGCTGCAATAACAACAACCCCCAGCGTACCACCATATTTCTTCCAGATAGGAGAGATATTTCCCCAAGCCGACATGGAGCCGCCCTAGTTAGCGCTGCGGGTGGTGATCAAGAGCCAGTTTGGATTACGGGATTTCAGGTTTCGCGCAAATGTCCATAGCTCCTGAACCCGGTGCGGCATCGGATCTCCGGCAACGACAACGCCGTCTTCATCCTTGGTCATGCTGATCATTTCCGCGTCGAACTTCACGGTCACTTCGGCTTCCTTATGTTCAAGTGTCGCATCGATGATATCGGCGGAATGAATGGAGACAATATCTGTCGACATGTTGTATTCCTGATCTTCGCGATCCTGAATGGAAGTTTCAAAATTCTCATAGACATCGTCCGCCAGCAATTCTTTCAAGGTTGAGCGATCGCCGCGGGCGAAGGCAACAACGATGGCTTCATAGGCGGCCTGCGCCCCACTTGCGAAGGTGGTCTGATCAAAGCTTTTGTCGATCTGCCTGATTTGCGTCAGGGTCCGGCTGAGCTCGGTCCCGGCAAAGGGGCTTTCAAATGGTGACTTCGCCTTGCCGTCCAACGTCACCACGTTATCTTCATTGTCGGCGGATTTATCGTCTTTGATTGACCGCTGTTTCTGCTCTTCGGGGGGGGATTGTTCATGCCCCATGCGCCGGCCAAGTACACTTCGCAGGCGCAGGAAAATAAACCCGGCAACAGCGGCAAGCAAAATAATGTCGAGGAACTGAAATCCGTTGTCCATATTTCTATCTTCAGATTGAGTTTGGTAATTATTCCAATAACCCTTATGTAAAGGGCAGCCTTAAAGAATAGGTTAACGAGTTCCAAGCGCAAGGTCCAGCGCCTTATGTGAAGTTCTCGTATTCCCTATGTATACTCGTTACATAAACTTTTTAGAAGGATAAACAAGTTTGGCGTTGATAATTTTGGCATTGGTGATCGGTATCCCGCTTGTTGAGATTCTGGTCTTCATCGAGGTGGGAAGTGAAATCGGCGCGCTGAACACCGTCCTCATTACTGTCGTAACCGCTGTTATCGGCATGGCGCTGCTCCGGGTTCAGGGGCTGGGCGTTCTCATGCGCGCCCAACAGGCCATCGAGCGAAAGGAAGCGCCCGTCAATGAAATATTCGAGGGTGTTTTTCTGGCCATCGCCGGATTGTTCCTGCTGATCCCCGGTTTCGTGACGGATGCCATCGGGTTTTTGCTGTTTCTGCCGCCGCTCCGGCGCGCCCTTGCCTCCTATATGGCGAAGCATTCGAAATTTGCGGCACGGGCCAGCTACCAACAAGGGGGTCAGCGTCCGCCCGGCGGCACCGGCCCTGTCATTGACGGGGAGTATGAAGTTGTTGAGGACGACGCACCGCAGCTGAACAACGATCCGGACTCGCAAGGTGAGGGAACATCGAAAAACCCCGACAGTCCCTGGTCCGGAAAAAAGTGATCAATATTCTGGAATTTGCCAGACTTCTGCTTGTGACAGAGCGGCATCCATGTTAGCCACTCTGTCAATAGGGCCCTCGCGCCAATATCTTGGAGAAAACCTTAATGACTGAGAATGGAAGTGATGCACCGGCAGCAGCAACTACTGCAGGCCAGGCGCCAGACGATCAACCGTCCCTGGCGATTATCACGCAATATATCAAAGACCTTTCCTTTGAAAACCCCAACGCGCCGCAAAGCCTTAACCCGGAAAACGGCCAGCCGGAAGTCGAGCTGGGGGTCAATGTTCAGGCCCGTGCCGGAGATTCCGACATGTTTGACGTCGAACTGCGGATCAGCGCCAAGGCAACCCACGGAACGGAAGTCGCCTTTATAACGGAACTGGTCTATGGCGGCCTGTTTCAAATGCGCAACTTCCCGCCCGACGCCATGGAAATGATGTGCATGATTGAATGCCCGCGTCTGTTATTCCCTTTCGCCCGCCGGGTTGTCGCCGACGCCACACGGGATGGCGGGTTTTCACCCTTGCTTCTGGATCCCATTGACTTCAAGACCCTGTTCCAGAATCACAAGGCGCAGGAAATGGCCAGCCAGCAGCCCATGGGCACCGCCTAGACCGAAAAGCGGCTTTACTGTTTCCAGAGGGGGTCGGTAAGGGTTTCCACAAATGCGGCATGGGCGGCCCGTTCTTCGTCGCTTGCCGCATGGGGCCGGGCCGGGCGGACATCGGTCCGCATCTGGGCCTCCGCATCAAAGGCCGCCTTTTCTTCCAGTGTAAAGCCTTGCTGCCGCCCGCCGATAAGCTCCAGATATACTTCCGCCAGGAGTTCCGCATCGAGAAGCGCGCCATGTTTGGTCCGGGCCGAATTATCAATGGCAAAACGCCGGCACAGGGCATCCAGGCTGGCCTGAGCCCCCGGAAATTTCCGCCGTGCCATACTGACCGTATCGATGGATTGGGACATGGGAAGCGGCGGCCGTTTCATGCGGATCAGTTCCGCATTGAGAAATTTCATATCGAACTGGGCATTATGGATAACCAGCTTGGCAGTGCCGATAAATTCCAGAAATTCGTCGATTTCCCGGGCGATGACGTTATGTGTCTTGAGAAATTCCTCACTGAGCCCATGCACCTTGAAGGCGCTCTCGGGCATATCCCGTTCCGGATTAATATAGCGATGAAATATATTTCCCGTCGGCAGGTGGTTGACCAGCTCGACACAACCAATCTCGACAATGCGGTCGCCGTTGGCCGGATCAAAGCCGGTGGTTTCCGTATCGAGGGCAATCTCACGCATGTTTCAAATCTTCCAGTAACGCCCTGACCTGCTCCAATGTCGCTTCTTTCGGGCAATTAGTATTGATCACATAATCGGCTTGCCGTCGTTTTTCCGCGTCCGGGACCTGCCGGGCCAGAATAGCCTCGAATTTCTCCGCTGTCATGCCCTCCCGGGCCAGAACCCGCTTCCTCTGGACCTCCTCGGGCGCGCTGACCACGACAATCTTGTCAAAGTTCTTTTCGCCGCCCGTCTCGAAAATGAGCGGCACATCCAGGACAACAATCCTTGCACCCTGTTGCTCCGCCGCCGCGAAAAAATCCGCCCGGCCCTGACCGAGAAGGGGATGGGTTATGGCTTCCAGTTTCCTGATTTCCACCTCGTTACCGAGCACCATCTTGCTGAGCCGCGCCCGATCCACCTTATTGTCGACGACAGCCTCCGGAAATTGGGCGCGGATAGGTTCAACCGCCGCGCCGCCTTCCGCATAAAGCTTGTGAACATCTGCATCTATATCGTGAACCGTGACTTGCAACTGCCGGAACATCTCGGCGACCGTCGACTTGCCCATCCCGATGGATCCGGTGAGACCAACTACCAACATCTTACTCATTCCCTTTCAATCCTTCCAGAACATGATCCCGCAACCCTGCATCCACCTCAGGCCGGGTACCGAACCAGGCCTCAAAACCGGCTTTCGCCTGATGCAGCAGCATGCCGATCCCCTCAATGGTTTCATTGCCACGTAATTTTGCCGCTTTCAGCAATTCTGTCTGTTGCGGCGCATAAATAATATCGGTGACGATAGCTGTCGCCTTTAAGGCGTCCAGCGGCAGATCCAGCGACGGCTGGCCGGACATGCCAAGGCTGGTGGTATTGACCAGAAAATCCGCTTCCGCCAGACAGTCGCTGCGCGCATGCCAGTCAACCACTTCCGCTTTTTCTCCAATATGCGCGGCCAGGTTCTCTGCGCGTTCCCGGGTCCGGTTGGTCATCAGGATCCTTGCAAATCCCATATCAACCAGCGCAACCGCAACGGCGCGGGCCGCGCCGCCCGTCCCGACAAGAACCGCCGTCCCACCTTGCAAGGCGGCAACATCGGGATGTTCGTTCAGGGAGTCCATAAATCCGACGCCATCGGTATTACGACCGATCATCTCGCCGCTCTCACCCAGGACAATGGTATTGACCGCGCCGATACGACGGGCAGACGGATCCAGCACATCCACAATATCCATCGCCGTTTCCTTTAACGGAATGGTCAGGTTGGTGCCGCGAAAGATCTCGCCTTTTTGTAAAGATTCTGCCGGCAGGCGTCGCAACACCGCTTCCAGATCCTCCGGCCGGACCGGCAGGGCCGCATATCCGGCATTGAGTTTGTATTTATCGATCCAGTAGCCATGCAGGCGTGGCGACAGGGAATGGCTGAGCGGCCATCCCATCACCCCGGCGGTTTTTTTCATTTCCGATGTCATATAGTCAACCCGATTTTATGATTACGTAAAAAATCCAGAAGCGGCAGCAGCGGCAGCCCCAAAATCGAGAAAAAATCCCCCTCAACCCGGCTGAACAGATGGGCCCCCAGGCCTTCCAGATGATAGGCGCCAACGGACGATAATATGGCGTCCCCGGCCTCGGCCAGATATTTTTCCAGAAAGGCGTCGTCAAAGGGACGCATGGTCAAACTCGCCTGATTGACATGATGCCAGAGGATCGTCCCGCCTTTGGCGACACAAACCGCATTGCTCAACTGGTGGGACTTGCCTTTCAGGCTGAGGAGATGGGCCCGGGCATGATCCATATCCGGCGGTTTGTCGAACCAGATGCCATTGCAATCAAGGATCTGGTCCGCCCCGATGACGAACGCCGCCGGATAATTGCGTGAAATCCGGCTGGCCTTCAACTCCGCAAGGGCGACGGCTGTGTCGGACGGTGGCGCCATGGCGCCGCGCAGGGCGTGCTTGACCTCATCCTCGTCAATGGCCGCCGGTATTTTTGTAAAATCCAGTCCGGCATTGGTGAGCAGGCGGGCCCGCGAAACACTGGCGGAGGCAAGAACTAGCTCAGGCTGAGAGGCGTCGGCCATTTCCTATCGAACCCCTGCCTGTTCCTGGCGTTTGGTAAACAGGGTGATAATCTGAGCCGCCGTTTCCTCCACCGATCGGCGGGAAACATCAATAATCGGCCAGCTTTCGCGTGTGCATATTTTACGCGCCATAATCACTTCTTCCTTGATCCGCTCCCGGTCCACATAATCCGTATCAACGGTTTCATGCAGGCTGAGCAAGCGGTTTTTACGTATTTCCGACAATCTCTCCGGACTGGTGGTCAAGCCAACAACAATGGGATTGCTGAGCGAGAACAGCTCCTGCGGCAAGGGAATTGCCGGGACAATGGGAACATTGGCGGTCTTGAATCCCCGATGGGCCAGATAAAAGGATGTCGGCGTTTTCGAGGTACGGGAAACACCCACCAAAACAATATCGGCTTCATTCAGGCCTTCGGACATCTGGCCGTCATCATGGGCCATGGTATAATTCAGCGCTTCAATCCGGCCAAAGTAATTCTGATCAAGAATATGTTGCCGTCCGGGCAGCTGTTGAATTTCCTGACCGAGAAAACTGGAAAAAGCGGCCAGCACCGGATCAAGCACCGAGGAGCAGGAGACGTTCAGTTTCTGGCAGCCTTTTTCCAGTACGTCCCGCATTTCCTTATTGACCAGTGTATAGAGGACCAAACCCGGTTTTTGTTCAATGGAATCAAGGATATCATCCAGTTGACGAACGGTTCTTGTCAATGTCCATACATGCTCGATCGGCGCCACGCCCTCAAATTGCACGAGGGCCGCCTTGGTCATGGATTGCAACGTTTCGCCGGTGGAATCCGAAACCAGGTGAAGATGAAATTGCGTCATAAAAGAACCGGCCTGCCCCTTGTGGAATATGTGAATAACAGGGATAACATGACCATCAGGAAAAGCCCAAAAATTTCCTCCCCGCAGACCGGTTTTTTTAAAAGCACTTACCCGCCTGTGAATAACTGTCTTATCCGGTGACCCGAAATGAGGAAGAATTCAGCAGCCGACGGACAGAATAAAGTTATCCCCGTTTTCCCTGTTTTTGGACAAAAACAAATCCGCCTTTATTCAGGCTTCGTACACAATGTCGAGAAGGACTGGATTTTATCCCCAGATTTTCTATAAAGGATGTGAATTGAATTTAATCCCCAGCTCTCACAGCCATAAACAACAACTACAACCTTTTTATATAAATATATATAGAAGGGGATAGAAATTTAGAAGGTACAGTTCGTGACAACGACACCAGCGAAACTCATGCTCAGAGCTCTTTCCGGCGAGATAACCGAGCGACCCCCATTCTGGCTCATGCGTCAGGCCGGGCGCTATCTTCCTGAGTATCGGGCTACCCGGGCCCAAGCCGGAAACTTCCTCGATCTTTGCTACAATCCCAGGCTTGCAGAGGAAGTGACTTTGCAGCCTCTGCGCCGCTACGGCATGGATGCCGCCATTCTCTTTGCCGATATCCTGCTGATCCCCGATGCCCTGGGACAGCCGTTGGATTATCTCGAAGGGGAAGGTCCGGTTCTCGATCCTGTTCGCTCGGCAGGGGAGTTGTCAAAACTGAACCCGGAGAATATCCATAAGACACTCGAGCCGGTTTACGAGACGGTTTCCAGATTGAGTTCGTCCATTCCATCGGACTGTACCCTGATCGGATTTGCCGGGGCGCCCTGGACCGTGGCGACTTACATGGTCGAAGGTCGGGGGTCCAAGGATTACGTCAATATCAAGAAATGGATGTATGGCGACCCAGCAGGATTCTCGGCGCTGATGGATATTCTGGTCGAGGCGACAATTGCCTATTTGCTGAAACAGGTTGAAGCGGGGGCGGAAGTCGTCCAGATATTTGATACCTGGGCCGGTGTTCTGCCCGATGACGAGTTCCGTAAATGGGTGCTGGGACCGACAAAACGCATTGTCGAGGGGTTGAGGCATCATCACCCCGATTTACCCGTCATCGGCTTTCCCAAGGGCGTTGGCGGCAATATTATCGACTTTGTCGAGGAGACCGGCGTGACCGCTGTCAGTCTGGATACGGGAACGCCGCTGGATTGGGCGGCCCGAAATGTACAGACCCGGGTTCCGGTACAGGGAAATCTTGATCCTATTTTGCTGGTTCAGGGCGGCGCCGCCATGGAAAACCGAATTGCCGAGATCATCAATCGACTGAAGTCTGCGCCGTTTATTTTCAATCTTGGTCACGGCATTATTCCGCAAACACCGCCGGAGCATGTGGGGGCCCTGAGCCAGCTGATCCGGGACGGGTCTCCCTCATAAAGGAGTGTTGCCATGGCCCGCAAAGCAGTTGTGCTGTTTAACCTGGGAGGTCCGGACAGTCTGGAGGCGGTTCAGCCGTTTCTGTATAACCTGTTTATGGATCCGGCCATTATCCGGCTGCCCAAACCCTTGCGGTTTCTTGTCGCCAAGCTGATTTCGTCGCGCCGGGCACCGGTGGCGCAGGAAATCTATGGCCATCTTGGCGGATCCTCACCGCTTTTGCCGCAAACCGAGGCCCAGGCGGCTGCCTTGAAAACTGCCCTTTCGGACAGCAATCCGGTGGATGAATATGAAATTTTTATCTGCATGCGCTATTGGCATCCGCTAAGTGCACAAACGGTTCAATCCGTGAAATCCTACGGCCCCGATGAAATTATTCTGGTGCCGCTATATCCGCAATATTCGTCAACCACATCAGCCTCTTCCCTTGCGGACTGGCACGGCGCGGCAAAATCCGCGCAACTGGAGGTTCCCACGGCAACGCTCTGTTGCTATCCCCTGGAAAACGGCCTGATTTCAGCTTATTCGACCTTGATTGCCGAGAAAATTGAGGGCATGGACCTGAGCCGGACCCGGATTTTATTTTCGGCCCATGGGCTCCCGCAGAAAATCGTCGATGCGGGGGATCCCTATCAATGGCAGATCGAACAAACGGCAACCGGCATCGTTGAGAAGCTGGCCCGACCGGAGCTGGACTGGAAAATCTGCTATCAAAGCCGGGTGGGTCCCCTGAAATGGCTGCAGCCTTCTACCGATGATGAAATAGCGGCTGCCGGGGCGGCGGGTCTCTCGCTTGTGATTCTGCCCATTGCTTTTGTCTCGGAACATTCTGAAACCCTGGTGGAACTGGATATTGAATACGCGGAACTGGCGAAAAAATCCGGTGTTCCCCACTATAAACGGGTTGACACTGTCGGTGTGTCCGACGATTTTATTGCCGGACTTGCCGACGTGGTCCTGCGCCTGACGCCAGGCGCGGTAACCAGCGGGCAGGGTGGGCGCATCTGCCCGGGCAAATTTTCAGATTGCGCGTTGGCGTCGTGACGCCACGAAAGAGGATGTAATGGGCGACATACTGGTTGATATCTATCCATGGGTGAAATCCCTGCATATCATTTCGGTGATTGCCTGGATGGCCGGCATGTTCTATTTGCCGCGGCTATTTGTCTATCATGCGGATGCGGAAATCGGCTCTGACAAATCGGAAACCTTTAAGATTATGGAACGGCGGCTGCTTCGGGGTATCATCAACCCGGCGATGATGATGACATTTATATTTGGCGGCTTGTTATTGCTGACCCCGGGTGTCGTTCATTGGGGGGATGTCTGGATCTGGTTGAAACTGGCGCTGGTCTTCCTGATGTCCGGTTATCATGGATATCTATCGCGCTGGCGCCGGCAATTTGAGGCGGATGATAATCAGCGACCGGCAAAATTCTATCGCTGGGTCAATGAAGTTCCGACGGTTTTGATGGTTTTCATCGTTATCCTGGTTGTTGTAAAACCTTTTCAATAGACATTTCTTCACGATAAAGCAGTTGACTAAAAGAAGGAAAGCTGCAATAGACTATTAACTTCTTTGGAATATATCTGTTCCACTGTTTCATTGCCTTAATTAGTGAAAGAGCAATCTGTCGGCAGCCATACGCTGATTTTCCCCTAAACGTAAAATCTATTCGTTCTGATCTGTCATTATCCCAAACTCAATAGAAAATTATATGAATCTTCAAGAACTTAAACTAAGAACCCCAGCGGAAATTCTGGCTTTGGCGGAAGAGCGCGAAATTGAAAACGCCTCCACATTACGAAAGCAGGAACAGCTTTTTGCCATCCTTAAATATGAGGCGGAAAATGGCGCGGAAATCACCGGAGGCGGGGTTCTGGAAATCCTGCAGGACGGTTTCGGATTTCTTCGCTCCCCCGACGCCAACTATCTGGCCGGTCCCGATGATATTTATATCAGCCCGAGCCAGATCCGGCGATTTTCCCTTCGAACAGGGGATACGGTAGACGGGCAAATTCGCAGCCCCAAAGACGGCGAGAGATATTTCGCCCTTCTGAAAGTCCAGAACATCAACTTCGAAGACCCGGAAAAGGGTCGCCACAAAATCAACTTCGATAACCTGACCCCGCTTTATCCAGATGAGCGCATCAAGCTGGAAACACCCGACCCCACCGAAAATGGTATAAACTCCGCCCGCGTGATCGACCTGGTCTCACCGCAGGGCAAGGGCCAGCGGGCCCTGATCGTGGCCCCGCCCAGAACCGGTAAAACCGTTCTCCTTCAGAATATCGCCAATTCCATCACCACCAATAACCCGGAAGTCTATTTGATCGTCCTGCTGATTGACGAGCGTCCGGAAGAGGTGACCGACATGAAACGCTCGGTCAATGGCGAAGTGGTGTCCTCAACCTTTGATGAGCCCGCCTCGCGCCATGTGCAGGTGGCGGAAATGGTCATTGAAAAAGCCAAGCGTCTGGTTGAACATAAACGCGACGTGGTGATCCTGCTCGACAGTATCACCCGTCTGGCCCGCGCCTATAACACGGTCGTGCCCTCCAGTGGTAAGGTCCTGACCGGCGGTGTGGATGCCAATGCGCTGCAACGGCCGAAACGCTTCTTCGGGGCCGCCCGGAATATCGAGGAAGGCGGCTCGCTGACCATCGTCGCCACCGCCCTGATCGAAACCGGCTCGCGCATGGACGAGGTGATCTTTGAAGAATTCAAGGGCACCGGTAACTCGGAAATCATCCTCGATCGCAAACTGTCCGACAAGCGGGTCTTCCCGGCCATCGACATTACCAAGTCCGGCACCCGCAAAGAGGAACTGCTGGTTGACAAGGGCACGCTGGCCAAAATGTGGGTGCTGCGCCGCATTCTCAACCCCATGGGCACCACCGACGCCATGGAATTCCTTATCGACAAGCTGAAACAGAGCAAGTCCAACGACGACTTCTTCGACAGCATGAATACATAAACAGAATCAACGAACTAAAGAAAAAGGCGCCCCCTGTGAGGCGCCTTTTTTATGTTGCGAAGGGGATTGAGTTTTCACGGCAATAAGTTACCAAATCCGCTTCGGATAAGGATCCGTCGGCAACTGCAAGTGTCATCTTGATTGCCTGTTCATTGCTGATATCCAGAACCCAGCCATTTTTTGACAGCGTCAGGAGCAACATGGCCAGGCCAACCCGCTTATTGCCGTCCGTAAAGGGATGGCGGTTCTTGGTAATGCTGTAGAGCAGGGAGGCGGAAATCCGGAAAATATCCATATCCCCATCGCTATAAGCGCTCAGCTGCATTGGCCGGGCGAGGGCCGCATCGATGCCGCCTTCATCGCGAATGCCCGTTGCTCCGCCAAACCGTTCCAGTTGTCGTTTATGGATGGCCAGCATTACCGGTTTCGACGGTAATTCAAACGTCATTATTCAGAGAGTTTCTTGAAAGCCGGGGCAAAACGATCTTCGATAACGTCATAAAGCGCCATATCCGCCTCGAAAGCCGGATCGGATTTAACGATTTTTATGCCGTTCTCCTCGATCCGGACATTGACCTTGTCGCCGGCCTGCATATTAAGCTGACGCAGAAACTCTGCGGGGATCGTTGCCCCCACAGCGCTGCCGGTCTTGCGCAGTTTGGTTTCAAACAAGGCGGATTTATCCTTATAGCTGCTCGACATCCTCTTTCCTCGTGTTTTATATACCCCTTATGTAATTACATATGTTATTACTGTCAAGGAAATTCGCCCTTTTTACAGCGTAAACACCGTTGAGCCGGTGGTTTTGCGCCCTTCCAGGTCTTCATGGGCTTTGCGCACTTCCGACAGGGGATAAGTCTGGCCGATATTGACGGTGACGGCGCCGCTCTCGACCATCCGGATCAGATCGCTGGCGGATTTTTCAAGATCGGCCCGGTTGGCGTTATAGTCCATCAGGCTGGGCCGGGTCACGTAAACCGATCCCTTGGCCCCCAAAATGGCCAGGTTGACATTCTCAACCGGGCCCGATGAATTGCCGAACGAGACCATCAAGCCGCGCGGCGACAGACAATCGAGGGAGCCTTCGAAGGTATCCTTGCCGATGGCGTCATAGACAACCGGGACACCCTTGCCGTCGGTGATCTCCCGCACCCGGTCGGTGAAATTCTCGGTGCGGTAATTGATGGTATGGGCCGCGCCGTTGGCTTTCGCCAAGGCCGCTTTCTCGTCCGATCCCACGGTGCCGATCAGGGTCGCGCCCACATGCCGGGCCCATTGACAGGCCATCAGGCCAACACCGCCCGCCGCCGCATGGAACAGGATGGTGTCGCCTTTTTTCACCGGGAAGGTCCGTTGCAGCAGATATTCGGTGGTCATGCCCTGCAGCATCATCGCCGCCGCGGTCTGATCGTCAATGCTGTCCGGGATCTTGATCAGCCCGTCGGCGGGCATCACCCGGACCTCCGCATAGGCGCCGATGGGCCGGCCCGCATAGGCCACCCGGTCGCCAACCGCAAGGCCCGACACGCCGTCGCCCAGCGCCTCGATCACCCCGGCGCCTTCCATGCCCAGTCCATTGGGCAGCGGGGCAGGGTAGAGACCGGTGCGGAAATATACATCGATGAAATTAAGGCCCACGGCGCTATGCCGGAGGCGGACTTCACCGGCACCGGGGGCACCAACCTCGACATCTTCCCATTGCATCACCTCCGGGCCACCGGTTTCATAAAATCGAACTGCTTTCGTCATTGTTATTGGTCCTTTGTACCTGTCATTTACGCCCGTAAAAACTCTTATAAATCAAAGGCTTGCTGTTCCGGTGGCAGGGCCTTTTCCAGTTTCAGCAAGGCTCTTTTGGTGTCCAGACCGCCGAGGCCCGAATAGCCGCCCATTTGTTTGCCCGCCGCCAGCACCCGATGGCAGGGGATGATAATCGGGATGGGATTGGCCCCGCAGGCCGTGCCCACCGGTTGCGCCGCCGTGGTCAGCGCTTTGGCCAGATCGCCGTAAGACTTGGTTGTCCCGGCCGGGATTTTCAGCATCTGGTCCCAGACCTGTTTCTGGAAATCCGTGCCCGGCGGGTCCAGCGGCAGGTCAAAATCACCGATCTCGCCATCAAAATACTGGTTGAGCTGGTCAATTGCTTTCCTCAGCAACGGTGTCTCCGTCTGCCACTCTACCGGGACCCATCCCCAATCAAGGGAAATGATGACGTTGTCTTCCTCGGTCACTGTCAGATCGCCCACCGGGCTATGCATGCTAAGCTGGGCCATGAACCTGTCCTTCCTCGAGCAGGGCGCGAAAGGCGACGGCGCTGTTGGCCGGGGCCGAGCAGACCGGGCCCGTACAGACATAAACGGTGGGTTTGCCGTCCTGTTTGGTTTTCCCCTTGGCCGGATGGTCAAAGGGCAGGTCTTCGGTTTCATCAATCACATTGACGACCCGCGTCGGGATACTGAAATCCTTTAAAACAGCAATCAGATCAAGGGTTTGCGCATCACTGCGCTGGCCAACGACGACTATTTGCCGGGCATTGACCAGGGTTTCAAAATTATTCAGCAAGGTCGCCAGCGGGAAGAAGTTGCGGCCGATTTCCGCCGAGAAATGCCGTACCATATCCGTCGCCGCCTCGAACGGCGCCCTCTCCCCGGTCAGCAGATGCAGCTTGGCCAAGACTTCCAGCACCACACCATTGCCCGCCGGGACCGCATTGTCATGGGCGTTCTTGGTGCGGACAATCAGCGCTTCCGCATCATCGGCCGTATAGAAATAGCCGCCCACCGTATCGTCCCAGAAATGTTTATCCAGTAAACCGGTCCACCTCTGCACCCGCTCCAGGTAAAAGGCCTTGCCGGTAATTTCATACAGGGCCAGTCCGGCCCGGCTCATATTGGCGTAGTCATCGAGCACACCGCTATGCTGCGCCCGGCCCAGACGATAGCTGTGGAACAGCCGTCCGTCCGTCTCCATGGAATTGGTGGTGATGGCGACAAAGGCGGTTTCCGCCGCATCGATCCAGCGGGGCTCGCCGAAATAATCCCCGGCGCGGGCGAGGGTGGTGATCATCAGCCCGTTCCAGTCCGTCAGCACCTTGTCATCGAGACCCGGAGGGATGCGGGAGGCGCGCGCCGCAAACAGGATATCGCGGCATTCCTTCAGGCTGGCTTCCGTCTCCACATCCTGCATATCGGGGTAGTTCAGGCGGTTGAGAATATTGGTTTCTTCCCAGTTTCCCTCCTCACTGATGTCATATACCTCACAGAAATGCGAGGCATGATCGGGCAGAAGCGCCGTGACGTCACCCCTGGACCAGACATAGAACTTGCCTTCAACCCCTTCGCTGTCCGCATCAATGGTGGCGGCAAAGCCACCTTCATCGGTGACCATCTCGCGCAACAGCCAGTCGACAGTCTCATAAATCCGCGCCTCGAACAGCTCCGACTTGGTTTCATGATGGACAGTTAGCAGCAAATCGAGGATTTGCGCATTGTCATAGAGCATTTTCTCGAAATGCGGGGCGAGCCAGCGGGCATCGGTGGAATAGCGGGCAAAGCCGCCGCCCAGATGATCATAAATGCCGCCTTGTGACATCACCGTCAGCGCCTTGATAACGATTTCCGCCAATCCTTCATTGCCGGTCCGCAGATAGCTGCGCCACAGGGTTTCCAGCACATAAGTCTGCGGAAATTTCGGTGCCGACCCGATGCCGCCATATTCCGGGTCGGCTTCTTCCGCATAGCGCGCGGCAATGCGGTCGAGAACTTCCAGGGTGAGCTTGGGACGGTCGCCGTCAAAGCCCTTGTTATGCTGTTGCAGGGCGGTTTTCAGCGCATCGCGGTTCTTGGTGACTTTCTCCGGCTCGTTTTTAAAGATGTCGGACACGGTTTGCAGCACATTGGTAAAGCCGGGCCGGCCATAGCTGTTGCCGGGCGGAAAATAGGTGCCGCCCCAGAACGGCTCCCCGCTGGAATTGAGGAACATGGTCAGCGGCCAGCCGCCTTGCTCTCCCAGCAGGGCGAGGGCGCTTTGATAGATCTGGTCGATGTCCGGACGTTCCTCCCGGTCGACCTTGATATTGATGAACAGCTCGTTCATCACCGCAGCGGTGGCCGGATCCTCAAAGCTTTCATGGGCCATCACATGACACCAGTGACAGGCGGCATAGCCGACACTGAGCAGGATCGGTTTGCCTTCGGATTTGGCCAGTGCCAGCGTTTCCTTGCTCCAGGGTTGCCAATGCACCGGATTGTCCTGATGCTGGAGGAGATAGGGGCTGGTTTCCTGGCCGAGTAAATTTTCCATGGCTAAACCCTGTTGTTCACCGGGTGATCCGGTGTAAAAGAAACTATGACTTTTGTTGTACCCCACCCGGGACCGCTGGATCAATACGGCCAGAGCCATTCCGGACAAAAGGAGCGTTGGACATGAAGATTAATGTAGATATTGATTGTACGCCACAAGAAGCAAGGACTTTTTTAGGGTTGCCCGACGTGGAGAAGATGCAGGAAGCCGTGATGGCACAATTACAGGCCAGGATGATGGAGAATATCAACAGTCTCGACCCGGAAAGCATGATGAAGACATGGCTGCCCGCCGGCATTCAGGGCATGGAGCAAATGCAGAAGATGTTCCTGTCGCAATTCGGCATGGATCCGACCAAGAAATAAGCGGAGCAGGCGTCTTTTATGTCCAATGATACAATCTTCGCCCTGGCCAGTGGCCGGGGCCGATCCGGGGTTGCTGTGGTCCGTCTGTCGGGCCCTGGCGCCCTGGCGTCCCTTGCGGCAATGACAACCCGGGATTTACCGGAATCCCATCGTGCCGTGGTCCGAAATATCGTCACAATTGATAAAAAAACCGTTATAGATCAATCGCTTGCCATATTGTTCGCGGCCCCCAACAGCTTTACCGGCGAGGATGTGGTCGAGCTGCATTTGCATGGCGGACTGGCCGTTCTGCGGACCCTGTTTGATCAATTGGCGGCCTCAAAAGGCCTGCGTCCGGCGGACCCCGGGGAGTTTACCCGGCGGGCTTTCGAGAATGGCAAGCTGGACCTGACGGAAGCCGAGGGTCTGGCTGATCTGGTCAATGCGGAGACGGAGGCCCAGCGGCAGCAGGCCCTGCGGCAGATGCAGGGGGCGCTGGGCGCCCTGTATGATGGCTGGCGCAACGAGTTGATCGGCAGCCTTGCCCATCTGGAAGCGGATATCGATTTCCCCGACGAGGATCTGCCGGGCGGTGTGGCCGAGGCCATCGCGCCCCGGATCACGGAGCTGACGGCAGAGCTGCAAAGCCATCTCGCCGATGGCCACCGGGGGGAGAAGATCCGCGATGGCCTGGATGTGGCGATTATCGGGACGCCCAATGTGGGCAAGTCCAGCTTGCTCAATGCCCTCGCCCGGCGCGACGCGGCCATTGTCTCCGAGCAGGCGGGCACCACCCGCGATATTGTCGAGGTGCATCTTGATCTCGCCGGGTATCCGGTGACCATTGCCGATACGGCGGGATTGCGCGATGCGGGCAACGTGATTGAGCGCGAAGGCGTGCGGCGGGCCCTGGAGCGGGCGGAGCAGGCCGATATCCGGATCCTGATGACGACGGCCAGGCATCCTCAGATCCCCGCCGGTTTCGCCGATTTGCACCGGACAGGGGATATTCACGTGGTCAATAAAACAGATCTTGGCAGAAAGGGGTATGCCCCGGCGGGCAGTCTGTCGCTGTCGGTGAAAACCGGGATCGGGGTTGACGGGCTTCTGAACGGGCTGGAAGCCGAGGTTGTACGCCGTCTCGATGTGTCCGGCGCCCCGGCCCTGACCCAGCTCCGCCACCGGATGGCGCTGGAGGAATGTGTCGCGGCGCTGCAGCGGTTTCTGCTGGCCGCCGAAGCCGAGCTGGCGGCGGAAGATGTGCGGCTTGCCGTGCGGGCTTTGGGACGGATCACCGGCCGCGTTGACGTGGAAGATATCCTAGATGTGGTTTTCGGCGATTTCTGTATCGGCAAATAGGGGATTGCCTGAGGTTTTCAAATGACGATACGAAGGGCATGTAAGGCGGATGAGGAAAGTATTCGTGCTTGTGCAGAAGACGCTTATGAGAAGTATATTTCTGCAATTGGCAAAAAACCTGCTCCAATGATCGCGGATTTTGGGCTTCAGATATCCGAAGGGATTGTTCACGTTGCCGAAAATTTACGTGGCGAAGTTGATGGTTTTATCGTCTTTTTCCCAAGGAAGGATCACATGTTTCTAGAGAATGTGGCTGTGAAGGGATCGGCCGTCGGCAGGGGTGTTGGCAAACGCCTTATGGCGTTTTGCGAAGCTGAAGCCAGACGGCTGGACCTCGGATCAATCCGGCTCTACACAAACGAGAAAATGACCGAAAACCTCGCCATATACCCTCATTTGGGATTTTCTGAAACAGATCGCAGAGAAGAAGAGGGGTTCCGTCGGGTCTTTTTTGAAAAGGTTTTGGAATAACAGCCAATGGCGGCTTTGTCCTGCGGTGCCGTCCGTGCTTTGGGGCGGATCACCAGCCGCGTTGAGGTGGAGGATAGTCTCGAGGAGGTGTTCGGCGATTACTGTATCGGGATAAAGGGGTTTATCTCCGTCGTTATTTGGGCTCGCTGGTGCGGGTTTTTTCAAAGGCCAGAAACTTAACTAATTGTTTTATAATGGAATTTCTAGGATTGATACGGCTATCTACTAAGAATGATTTGCAATTTCTGGCCGCGGTCGAGAGATCCGCGGCGCAGGTTTTTGTGGATCATTTCGATGGTGATACCTCTTATACGGACCGGACACTGGCGGAGGATATCCTTCTGGAGTCCCATCGGCAGGGCAGCCTTTGGGTTGCTGCGGACGCGGGGAAACCCATCGCCTTTCTCGCCGCAACCCGCATTGAGGAGGCGCTCCATATTCAGGAAATATCCGTTGCCTTCGACCATCAGGGACAGGGTATCGGAGAACGGCTTGTCCAAGCCCTTATATCCGACGCGCGCCGGCGGGGCCATACGCATATAAGCCTGACAACGGACCGGAGCCTTCCCTGGAGCCGCAATTTCTACAGGAAGCTGGGGTTTCGGGTTGTTCCGATTGAAGACTGCTCGGCCGGTCTGGCCGCTCTGCTTCTTCAGGATAAGCAGGTCAGCCCTGTCGCCGGGAATAGAGTGGCCATGAAGTTGTGCCTGTAGCCGCTGATATACGGCATTTTGGATTCCTTTTCAGGCTGTTTTTTGTGATTCCAAAGGGCCAATGTTTCACGTGAAACATTTTCACAGGCGCAGAAAACAGCGGTTTTCCTGTTATATAAAAGACAAAATCGGTGAAAAAGATCAAAAAATCCGGCACCGGGGCCGAATGCGCCCATGGTCCGTTGACATTTGGGGCAGGGGGTTTATATGAGGTCCCCATGAAACATTATGATGTCATTGTCATCGGGGGCGGACATGCGGGCTGTGAGGCCGCGGCGGCCTCGGCACGCCTTGGTGCGGCCACCCTGTTGCTGACCCATAAGCTCGACACCATCGGCGAGATGTCCTGCAACCCGGCCATTGGCGGCCTGGGCAAGGGGCATCTGGTGCGGGAGATTGATGCGCTGGACGGGGTCATGGGCCGGGTGGCCGATGCCGCCGGGATCCAGTTCCGGCTTCTCAACCGCCGCAAGGGCCCTGCCGTTCGCGGGCCGCGCGCCCAGTCGGATCGCAAGATATATCGCCAGGCCATGCAGGCAGCTCTTAAAAGTCAGCCCAATCTCGATCTGCAAGCCGGCGCGGTGGAAGATTTGAGGGTGGAGGGCGGCATTGTCAAGGGTGTGATACTGGCGGACGGTACGGAAATTCCCTGCGGCAAGGTGATCCTGACGACAGGCACCTTCCTGCGCGGCCTGATCCATCTGGGGGAAGTGAAGATCCCGGCGGGCCGCATCGGCGATGATCCCTCCAATGGTTTGTCCAACACTCTGCAAGCGGCGGGATTTGAGCTGGGGCGGTTGAAAACCGGGACTCCGGCGCGGCTGGATGGCAAAAGCATTAACTGGTCGATCCTACAGGAACAGCCGGGCGATGACCTGCCGGTCCCCTTCTCCTTCCTGACAGAGGCGATAACCACCCCGCAGATTTCCTGTCATATCACCCATACGACCGAGAAAACCCACGAGATTATTCGTGACAATTTGCATCGGGCGCCCATGTATTCGGGGCAAATCGATGGCACCGGGCCGCGCTATTGCCCGTCCATCGAAGATAAGGTGGTGCGCTTCGCCGACAAGGCCAGCCATCAGATCTTCCTGGAGCCCGAAGGGCTGGATGATGACACCATTTATCCCAATGGCATATCAACTTCGTTGCCCGAAGATGTGCAGATGGCGTTCCTGCGATCCATTCCGGGGCTGGAGAATGTTGAGTATTCCCGGCCGGGCTATGCCATTGAATATGATTTTGTCGATCCGCGGGAGCTGAAACCCACATTGGAGACGCGCCGTCTGAAAAACCTGTACCTGGCCGGGCAGATCAATGGCACCACCGGATATGAGGAAGCGGCGGCGCAAGGCCTGATGGCCGGACTGAATGCCGCCCGGCGGGCCGGGGGCGGGACCGATGTTATCCTTGACCGCGCCGATGCCTATATCGGCGTGATGATTGATGATCTGGTCACCCGCGGCACCAAGGAACCCTATCGCATGTTTACATCGCGGGCGGAATACCGGCTGATCCTGCGGGCCGATAACGCGGACCAGCGGCTGACCGACATCGGCGCGGATCTGGGCTGCATCGGGCCGGAGCGCCGGGAGAAATTCGCCGCGAAGAAGGAGGCCCTTGCCGCGGCCCGGGCGATGTTCGATACGCTCAACCTGACCCCGACTGAAGCCCGCCGTCACGGCCTGAATGTCAATCAGGATGGTGTCCGGCGACGGGCGGCCGATTTACTGGCCTATCCGGATATCGGCCTGGATGACATCACGGGGATCTGGCCACAAGTCGCTGAATTTAAAGCGGAAATTCTCGAGCAGATGGCCGTAGATGCGCAATATAGCGGTTACCTGGAGCGGCAGAGATCCGACATTCGCGACTTCCGCAAAGACGAAGCTTTGAGCTTGCCGGAGGATCTGGCCTATGGGGAAATTGGCGGCCTGTCCAACGAGGTCCGACAGAAACTGGAAGACACCCGGCCGACAACCTTGGGGCAGGCGGCGCGGATTTCCGGTGTGACCCCGGCGGCATTGACGGCGCTGCTGTCCTATGTAAAACGCGGCGAGCATCACAAGCGTGTCGGATAAACCAGCCCCCTTTACCGCTGAGGAATTTCAGGACCAGACAAATGTTTCACGTGAAACATTGGACCATCTGAGGCGCTATGCCGCCTTGCTGGAGAAGTGGCAAAAGGCCATTAACCTGGTGGGAAAGTCGACGCTCCCCGATCTTTGGCGGCGGCATATGCTGGATAGCTGGCAATTGCTGTCCGGTGTCTCCCTATCGAAAGGGAGTTGGCTTGACCTTGGTAGCGGGGCAGGCTTCCCGGCGCTGGTCGTGGCCATTGCCACGGAATTCGAGGTTCATGCAGTGGAAAGTGACCAGAGAAAATGCCTGTTCATGCAAAATGTTTCACGTGAAACATTGGCCGGTCTGACAGTCCACCGGGCCCGGATCGAGGAAATTCCGCCTTTTTCCGTCGATGTGATCTCGGCCCGGGCGCTGGCACCGTTGGAAAAGCTGCTGGATTACGCGGCGCCCTTCGCCCATGCAAAAACAGAATTTTTGTTTTTAAAGGGACAAGATGTAGATGATGAATTGACCAATGCGTCTAAATGTTGGAATATGCAGGTGGAGAAATATCGTAGTTTAACAAGTGATGACGGCTGTATCGTGAAATTGACCAAGGTCAGCCGTCACTCCTAACCCAGGAGCGGATGGTATGAACACACATGTAGGCACCCTGCATCAACGGACGACAGCCCGGATTTTGGCGATCGCCAATCAAAAAGGCGGCGTTGGCAAAACCACCACCACCATCAATCTGGCAACGGCCCTGGCGGCCATCGGCCAGACCGTCCTGATCATCGATACGGACCCGCAAGGCAATGCCAGTACAGGATTGGGGATCTCACGGGACAACCGGGAGAACAATGTCTATGGCGTGCTGATGGGAGAAACCCCAATAAAATCAGCAATTTACAAGACAGATATCCCACAGCTGGACCTGGTCCCCTCGACCGCGGACCTGTCCGGCGCCGAGCTGGAACTGGTGGAGCTGGACCGCCGCAGCCACCGCTTATATGATGCCATCTCGGAAATTAGTGACCGCTATGACTATATTCTGATTGATTGCCCGCCGTCGCTGAACCTGTTGACTTTGAATGCCCTGGTCGCCGTCCATGCGGTTGTGGTGCCGCTGCAATGTGAGTTTTTCGCCCTGGAAGGCCTGAGCATGTTGATGAAAACCATCGACCGGGTGCGCCAGACCCTGAACCCGCAGCTGGAAATCCAGGGCGTGGTCCTGACCATGTTCGACAAACGCAACAACCTGTCCCTGCAGGTGTCGCAGGATGTCCGCGACTTTCTCGGTGACAAGGTCTACCGGACCGTTATTCCCCGGAACGTGCGGGTTTCGGAGGCACCCAGCCATGGCAAGCCGGTGTTGATTTACGATCATCGCTGTGCCGGCAGCCAGGCTTATATCGGCCTCGCCAAAGAGGTCATCCGCCGTGAACGCCAGTTAAACGCGGCTGAAGTTGCATGAATGAGATGATGATGACAGAAGAAAACCCGAAGAAAAAACTCGGACGCGGCCTTTCCGCCCTGCTTGGCGATGACAGTCCCGCGGATTACGCCGACCTGGACAAGGTCCGGGCCACCAAGGAAGTCCCTGTGGAACAGCTCCGGCCCAATCGGTATCAACCGAGGCAGGACTGGGACCAGGAAGCCCTGGAGAGTTTATCCGCGTCCGTGCGGGAAAAGGGCATTCTGCAACCTATCCTTGTCCGCCGTGACCCCGATCAAGAAGTGGAGTTCGAAATTATCGCCGGGGAACGCCGCTGGCGGGCCGCACAAATGGCGCAGCTGCATGAAGTCCCGGTGGTGATCAAGGAACTGACCGATGCGGAAAGCATGGAAATCGCCATTATCGAGAATATCCAGCGCGAGGACCTGTCACCGATCGAGGAAGCGGAAGCCTATCGCCGCCTGATGGAGGAGTTCGACTATATTCAGGAGAGCCTGTCCAAGAAAGTTGGCAAAAGCCGGTCCCATGTGGCCAACCTGATGCGCCTTCTGGTCCTGCCGGAGGCTGTTCAAACCCTGATCCGCGAAGGGCGCCTGAGCGCCAGCGCCGCCAGAACCCTGATAAATGCTGAGGATCCGGAGGCTTTGGCCCTGAAAATCGTTGAAGAAGGCTTGAGCGTTCGCGCGGCGGAGGAGCTGGGCAAGAAGAAAACGAAGAAAGCGGACAAGGGCTCCCATAACAGCGGCTTTCAGGTTTCCCGCTACAATAAAAGTGCCGATGTTCTTGCCCTGGAAGACGATTTGTCCCAGGCCATCGATATGGCCGTGGACATCCGCCATAATGACGACGGCAGCGGAACGCTGACCATCCGATATGAAGATCTCGACCATCTGGATGATGCCTGCCGCCGCCTGACCCGGGAACCCCTGCATGGTCTGATCGAGGATCCGCTGACCGAGGATGAGGTGAAAAGCTATTCTTATGGGGATGAAATCCAGTCCGCACTGGATTCCGCGCTTGAAGATCCAAAAGAAGAGTAATTCCCGTAATTCGAGTATAATTTGGCAATTATACCGCTCAAACCTGGTGCTTCGAATGATTTTGGTCAGCGGCGAAAACATCAGCTGAAACCGGCAGAAACCCTGACATCTCGCAGCCCAGCCGCCACAATATATGGAAACCAACCCGCGTTTTCAGGCCGCTCGACACATCATGTCGTGTATTGGGACAATGGCTTGTGTGAGATTCGGGCTTAGACGGACCGGATATTTGGCATTTATCAACCCGCGTCACAAAAAAGGAGTTGTACATGGACACATATATCATCAAGAAAACTGAAATCGAGGCTATGGAGGGATTGCAGAAAACCCATTTCCTGAATGAAAACGCGCAACGAACCAACAAGTCGTTAGGGGACCTGACCGGACTTACCGGCTTTGGCTTCCATATTATTGAGGTCCCACCGGGGAAAAGCTCCACCGAGTTTCATGTTCACCAATATGAGGACGAATGCACTTACGTGCTTTCTGGAAAAGGGCAGGTGATCATTGGCTCCGAGACCCATGCCATCAGCGAAGGTGACTTCATCGGCTATCGAAAAGCAGGAGAAGCGCATACCATGGTCAATTCCGGTTCCGACATTCTCAAATGCATCGTGGTGGGCCAGAGATTAGCCCATGATGTGGGCGATTACCCCAATCTTGGCAAACGTATATACAGGAACGACGGCTTGCCATGGGACGTTGTGGATCACCAGCATGTGGTCAATCCGGCAGATGCCGGGAAAAAATAAATTTCCCCGGGGTATTTGTGGCGCCCAGGAGTGGTAAAACCGTCAAAACCAAATCTCCGGGATCTCTCCCAATTATTTTTGTCCACCACCGGCCTATGTGAAAATTCTATTTGATCCAGCTCCAATATTTTTATATTTTCAATATTATTTCTGCACCCTTTAAATAAGAATAATAAACCCCAATTAAGGACAAAATTTCAATTTATTTACATTGTATTCATTTGTCCTAATTGATTTGTATATTTGTAATGTCTTGACAGGAATAGCCCTATGGTTGTCTCCACCGTTCGATACCGTTGGTTAAAGTCCCACTCCATGCCCCTGTATCCCTGCTTCACCATTCGCCCCTATTGCGCCTCCGATGCGCAGCAGACGGCGCGTGTCTTTTATGACTCAGTACATATCGGCGCTGCCAGCTTTTATTCCCTGGCCCAGAGACAGGCCTGGGCCCCGGAAATTCCCAAACCACCATTATGGGGGCAGCGCCTGGCCAATGCCACCACTATGGTGGCAGTAAAGAACAACCGGGTTGTTGGTTTTATGTCCCTGACCGGCGGCGGCATGCTGGATCTGGCTTATGTTCTGCCGGCTGTCATGGGCATGGGGGTGGCCGAGGATCTGTACAGGAAGATCCTCGAGATTGCCCAGGACCGGGACCTTGTGGCACTTGGCACGGAGGCCAGCCATATGGCCCGGCGGTTCTTTCTGAAACATGGCTGGCGCGAGGTAACAGAGCAAACCGTGGAGCGCAACGGTGTCGAGCTGACCAATTTTTTGATGGCTAAGTATTTGAAATAAAACAAGGTTACTAAATCTAACTATCGGTATCTTAAGGCCTCTCACAGCAATACGAAAGGGTGGCTAATTGAAAATAATCGAATTTCTGATGGCCGGAAGCTTTCGGAACACCGACAAGGGCGACACGCTCTATTTCCCGTGGGGCATATTTGGATCGGGCTACATTCTGGACACGGCTGCCCGGAAAAAGAAAATCCTTTATGTCTCCGCAGGTCAGTCTGTTCTTGCGGGTATCATCATATTAACCGTTTATCAAAAATTTGACTGGATGGCGATCTGGTTTCTCCTTCCACCATATTGGTTGTGTCACATGATTGCCACATTTTTGCTGACCCGGGGTTTGCAGAAAACTGACGAGAAATTGACGTATCGACAATCACTTGAAGAAGTGGCAAAAAAGGCTGGTTTTGGCTTGATGGTTGTAATGGTTATGGCGTCCCTTGGCGGGCTGGCGATCGGCATCTGGATGATTGGAGCGGGCATAAATTTAGGCTTCGGCCTTTTGATGCTTGTGGCGTCTTTTGTACTAGGGTTGATGTGGTGTTATCTGATTATAAGAAAAAGGACGCACACTTAAAACGTTTAAAGCGGGTCGTTTCCCGGTATCGAATCCCTGCCATGCTTTGACCAATCAGCGCCCGCCGCTATAATAGGGAAAAGAAAATCTTCAGGCAGGAGAGGGCGATGACGCAAACCTTACCCACAAAACTATCCCGGCAGATTACGGCGGAGGAAATTGCGGCGTTCGAGCGGGATGGCGCCGCCGTTATCCGCGATGTGGTGCCTGCGGGGTGGATTGAGGTCATGCGCACAGCGATCGAGCGGATCTTGAACGATCCCGGCGCGGCCTCGGTGGAATATACGCCCGACGGCAATAAAGGCCGCTATTACGGGGATTTCTTCGTCTGGATGCGCGATCCGGACTTCAAGCGCTTTATCTTAGGTAGTCCCATGCCGGAACTGGCGGTGCAGGTGATGCAATCCAAAACCGCGCATTTCTTCTATGATCAGCTATTGGTGAAAGAGCCCGGCACCATCGAGCCCACGCCCTGGCATCAGGATCTGCCCTATTGGCCGGTGCGCGGGAACCATATTCTGTCGCTGTGGGTGCCGTTTGACGACGCGACCTTGGAATCTGGCGTGGTGCAATATATCCGGGGGTCGCATAAATGGGGCAAGATGTATGCGCCGGCGGCCTTTGGCAAGGATACGGGCTTTGCCGATATCTATGCCAAGGCGGGGTTGGAGCCGTTACCGGATTTTGAGGCCATGCGCGATAACTTTGATATCCTGCATTGGGATGTGGGGCCGGGCGATGTCATCCTGCATCATCCGCTGACCGTGCATTATGCGGCGGGCAATGCCTCCTTGACCGGGCGGCGGCGCGGATTGGCGCTGCGCTATCTCGGGGATGATGCGGAATATGACGACCGGCCCGGCACGTTCGTGGAGAACCAGAAGGTGATGGCGTTGCTGCCGGGGTTTGACATGAAAGACGGGGATCGCTTCGCCGCGCCGCATTTCCCGCAAGCCTGGCCGCGCCGGTAAACGACCCGGTATCCGGCCGTGGCGCCATGGCGCCAGCAGATAAGTCTCGCCATTGGTTTCCCACCATTCTATAGTGTTTAGAAAGAAGAATATTCCCCAATACCGATGGATTGATTATGCGTCTATTTGCTCTCGTTATTGCCACCCTGATACCCCTAACCGCCTGCCAGACAACAGAAAAAGCCGGTAGCGGCCCGATTTCAGATATGCCGGATAATATTATTTCCTCCTATAAGAACTATCGCCAGATCATGGAAGAAACCGACCGCCAGAATATGGTCTTTGCCTATAATAAAACCGACCGTAGCTCAGGCTGGGTCAGTCGACGCGAAAATGATGGCATTGGCCACGCAATCGAAGAAGCTTTGGAAATTTGTGGCAAGAACCGTACCATCGGAACCTGTGAAATACTTGATATTGATGGCCGTATCGTTTGGCAAGGGGTGGATGCGCACGTGCTCGCTCGCCTGCTGGAAGAGCTACCAGATTTCGTGGACACCCAGACCCATGAATATGACGGGAAGGAATATCGGATCACGGACCGTCAATTGAAGAAATTTAGGTTACGCAGTGATATCCGTGAACAGTCTGATTTTTCGGCGTTTTTTGTGAGTGGGGACGGCGTCAACTATGGGGACGGGTATACGGATAGCCGCTCGCCATCAGGCCATTCATCAGCAGTCCACAATGCGAGAGGGAAATGTAAAATTGCCTCGCCAGAGAGGAAATGCTACCTTTTCACCACCAATGGCGAACCGGTCAACGACGATGCGCGCCGTGCCCTGGAACGGGATAATTGATGCCCTGCAAGGACATGTGGGATCTGCAGATGTGATCCGGCGACCCCTGATTTTTCTCGCCATGACCGCACTACCATTCTATAGTGTTTAGGAAGAAGAGTATTCCCGAATACCGATGGATTGATTATGCGTCTTTTTGCTCTCGTTATTGCCACCTTGCTTACCCTAACCGCTTGCCAGACCACAGAAAAAGCCGGTAGCGGCCCGATTTCGAATATGCCCGGAAAATCTGTTCGTGCCTATCAGGCGTATAAATTGGCTATTGAAAAATATCCGCGTCATAACTTTGCCTTTGTCTATAATGCGTCCGGCTATTCATATGGATGGTCTGGTCAAAAGGAATCGCATGGCCAAGGCTATGCCGTGGAAAAAGCAATGGAAAACTGCACAAAAGGAAGCTCGTCTGGAACGTGCAAGTTACTTGACCTTGATGGTCGCATTGTTTGGAAAGGGATGGATCCGCGGGTACTCGCCAGTTTGCTGGAAGAGCCACCAAAATTCGCTGACACCCGGACCCATGAATATGACGGGATGGAATATCGTATCACGGACCGTCAATTGAAGAGGTTTACGGCGCGAATAACAACACGTGAACGGTATGATTTTACGGCGTATTTTGTGAGTGGTGACGGTATCAACTATGGTGAAGGGTTTTCGACAGGCCGGTCGCCGTCCGGCCATTCATCAACTGTCCGAAATGCGAGGGAGGCATGCCAAATTGCCTCGCCAGAGAGGAAATGCTATCTTTTTGCTGCCAATGGCGAACCGATCAATGACGATGCGCGCCGTGCCCTGGAACGGGAAAATTGATGAAAATGCCCCCTCAGGACCGCTGGGGTAGAAGAAGCTGGAGATAGAATATGACCGATCACACCGTAACAACTGTTGACGCCCTGTATGAGATCTACAAGCAGCCGAACGAGAAGGTGCAGCGCAAGGTGTTGAGCGCACTGGATAGCCATTGCCGGGATTTTATTAGCAATTGCCCGTTTCTGGTGATCGGCACCCATGGCATTGATGGCGGCACGGATACCTCGCCGCGCGGGGATGCGCCGGGCTTTATCGATGTTCTGGATGATACCACCTTGCTGTTGCCGGACCGGCCGGGCAATAACCGGCTCGATACCCTGCGCAATATTGTTGTTAATCCGGCGGTCGGGCTATTGTTCATGATCCCGGGCCTGCGCGAAACCCTGCGCATTAACGGCAAGGCCGCAATCTCGACCGATCCGCAGCTGCTGGCCCGGGGCGTGGCCCAGGGCAAGACACCGGTGACCACCCTCAAAATCGACGTGACCGAAGCCTATTTGCATTGCGGCAAGGCGCTTATTCGCTCCCGTTTATGGGATCCGGCGGCGCGCCTCGACGTGAACGCGCTGCCCTCACCCGCGAAAATATACGCCGACCAGATCGGCGGCCTCAATACGGCTGAAATGCAGCAGGTCCTCGATACATCCTATACGGAAACCCTGTATTAGGCGTGATCCGTCAATCGGTGCTGCTCTTGCGGCGGAGGTTGAACATATCGGTTATCAGCTTGTGGCCGAACAGCTGATGGACAATGGCGGCGCTCGCATGAACCGCCAGATATCCCCACATGACGGGACCGAGGAACTCGTGGATTTCCTTTACGAAATCCAGCCAGGGGGCAAAGGACCAGTTGTCGCCCACATTGAAGTAAATCAAGCTGCCGGTCAGGGCCATGATACTGGCAACGACCAGGCCGACACCCTGAATGGCGCCGGCCAGAGGGCTTGGCTCTGACGCATCGGGGAGTTTCAGCTTGCGCATATGATTGGCATAATGGCGGATATCCGCCAGCAGGGCGCGCCGCCGATCGCCGGAGAACCAGGGAAACAGCTGCGCCATCGGGACAACGCCGCCTCTGACAAATGACCAGAGCCAATGCAGGATCAACAGGCCAAGCAGCGTCAGACCGAGATATTCATGCAGGTCATACAGAAAATTTCCCGGTTTCTCTGGTCGCGGGTGATGCATCCATTCGCTGACCAACAGCTGGGCCACTATTCCCGCTGCCAAAAAAACATGCAGCAACCGGGTGAAGCGATCGTAAAACATATATGCCCTCCCGATGGGTATTGCCGGTTATTTCAGCGACTTTTCAAGGCCATTTAAGGCAAACAGGGAGCCGTTGACCATCTGCCGGGCGCGGGCATTGCATTCGTTTTCGGTGAATTTCTCCCGCTGGGCGTCGATCAGGCCCATGGCTTCCTTCATCAATTCGGGATTTTCCGCCTTAAGCTTGGCGGCGACGGCATCGAAGGAGGTCTTGACCTCTGTCCAGCGGGCGTCGCTCATATCGAAATGCTTGCACACCTCCATGATCACATCGATGCCAAGGGCCGCCCGGGTGAAACGCCGCATGTTATAGCGGGTCAGCGAGGAGGGGTGGGTATATTCGCCACCGGTCATTTCCCCGCCGAGGGAACGGGCCAAGGTCAGGGTATCCGTCGCGATTTTGGAGGCGTCGGCATTGCAGTCCGCCGCCGCCGCGGCTCTGCTGGCGTGATTTTGCGCGGCCACGACAAACGGTACCCCGTTAAACCTGGCGATCCATTCATTGATCCGCCAGACCTGCCATTCCAGCTCCTGATGCTCCTTGGCGGACAGGCTGTTGCATTTCTGTTCCAGATACCAGCCATCGGTTACGGTTGCATAATCCCCCGAAACCTCGCTCAGCGCCACATGACCTTCGGCCCGGCTTTCAGAACTCATAAAAAGGGAGCTGGCGGTGGCAAGGCCGATCAGTACGGATAACAGGTTTTTGCTTCGGAGCCTCATGGCGCATCCTTTCGCGGGAAATCAATCAAATCAATCATCTCTTCAGTGCTTTTTTATAAGAGAAACAGTTACAAACTCTTTAAAGGCGATGTTTGGCCTAGTATTGTTTTCATCTTATTCCCTTAGGGCTGTTTTTCAAGAAAGAACTCGATTATTCCCCACTTTGCCCGTAAGCATAGGCGGGATATAACATTTCCCGATACTGTCAGGGTACCCTTGCATGATCCGAATATTTATAGATGCCGATGCCTGTCCGGTGAAAGACGAGATTTACAAAGTCGCCGGACGACATAACCTGGTCACCTGTGTGGTCAGCAACAGCTGGATGCGCCTGCCGCAAAGCCTGCTGATCGAGCAGGTTGTGGTCGATGACGGGTTTGATGCGGCCGATGACTGGATCGTGGAAAATACCGGGGCGGGGGATATTGTCGTCACGTCCGATATCCCGCTGGCCGACCGCAGCCTCAAAAAAGGCTCCGTGGTTATGGGGCCGACGGGCAAACCGTTTGACGAAAGATCCATCGGAATGTCCCTGGCCATGCGTGACCTCAACGCCCATTTACGGCAAACCGGGGAGATTTCAGGTCATAATGCGGCCTTTAGCAAAAAGGACCGGTCGCAATTTCTCAATAACCTGGAAAATGCCATCCAGAAGCTGAAAAAGCGGCGATAGCAAGCCGCTAGTCCGCCATACCGTCGCTCATCTCCAGATCTCCGTCAATATGCAGCCAGTCCGGCTTGCTGCGGGTGAACACATAGCGTTCCGGGGCAAACCACATATTGGGGGCATCGAACGTGCCGCCCGCGATCCCGCGCTTGCCCGGATGAAATTCCAGGGTCCAGCTGACGGTGGTTCCGCAAGTGGGGCAGAATTCCGTCTGCAACCAGCGCCCGGCGTCGGAGGTAAGCCGGAAGAGCGTTCGTTTTCCGGCGTTAAAGGTAATATCCGTGTCGTCAAAATAGACGGACAGACCGAGCGCGCTGCCCGTGCGCTTTCGGCACCATTCGCAGGAACAGGCGGAGACACGAGTTGGTGCACCCGTCGCTTCATAGCGGATGGCACCGCAAAAACAGCCCCCCTTATATGTATCTGTCATCCCGCACCTCCCTCATAATGAGGGGCAACGGTAGGAAGGGATGGCGGCGTTGTCAATTGCTGGTGAAGACTATACTGCCGGGACCGCCCGTTCTATACTCGCAGAGGTAAAAGGGAGACGAAAATGTGCCGAAATATCAAAACCCTGTTCAACTTTGAACCGCCCGCGACGGAGGCGGAAATCGAGGCGTCTGCGCTGCAGTTTGTGCGCAAACTCAGTGGTTTCACCCATCCATCGAAGGGAAATCAGGCGGCCTTTGATCGGGCTGTCGAGGAAGTAACGGAGGTGGCGTCACGGCTCCTCGCGTCGCTGGAAACCCAGGCACCGCCGCGAAACCGGGACGTTGAAGCCGCCAAACGCAAGGCAATTTCCGCCCGCCGGTTCGGGACGGCATCATAAGGGAAAACGGATTTATTTCGGTAAGCCGGCTTTTACAAGGGCGTCAACAAAATGACTGCGCGCCGCAATGTTATCGCCGAAGGGAACGGTGCGCCCGGCTTCACCGGCCGTATGGCCGGGCAGCAGGGCCAGAATTTTCTCGTTTACGACTTTCAGGGCCTCATCGGACCGGCCCAACAAGGCGTAACTGCTCGCCAGATGCCGCCAGCCCGTGGGCATGCCGGGAAAATCGCGGATCAGCACCTGGGCATTATCCAGCATTTCCTCGTGCTGTCCGGTCATCAGGAAAATAATACCGCGCACCGCCAGGGTGATGGATTTAAGCGGGTCATTGGGACTGAGGGCAAAAGCCTCGCCCACATGCTCAAGAGCCTCTTCATATTCGGCGGTTTGAAACAAGGCCAGTGCCAGGACCGTATGGGCTGCCGCGAGGTTGTAATTATACTTTATGGCCCGGCGGGCCAGCGTGATGCCATAGGCGGAATCCCCGGAAAAAGAGCGGGCACCGCTGCCTGCGGCAAGAGCGTAGGCATCCGTTGGATCTGCGGCAATGGCCTTTTCCGAAGCGAGGATCGAATTACGACCAACTTCCTCCAGGCTGCCACCCCAACCACAGAACCCCTGATACCCGTAGGACCAGGCCAGATCAGCCTGACCGAGGCCACTTTCCGGCTCCAACTCGATGGCCCGGTGAAATAGTTTTTGCGCTGCGGCGATATCTTCTTCTGATATGCGCCAGAGCAGGCCGCGTCCCTGCATCATCAAATCCCAGGCGCTGCCATCTCCGCCGGTTTTTACGCGCTGGGTCTCGGCACCGACAATACGCGAGGTCAGCTCGGAGAGAATGGAGCGGGTAATTTTGTCTTCCAGTTCAAACGGATCCTCCGCAGTCCCGTCAAAGCGGTCACTCCAGACAGATTTACCGGTCCGGGTATCCAGCAATTCCGCATTGACCCGGGCCCTGGCACCAGACGTTCTCAAACTGCTTTCCAGCACGTAGGAGACATGATGATCGCGGCGTAACTGGGCAATATCAACCGATTTGTCACGATAGCGGTTGCTGGTATTGCGGGGCAGGGTCAGGAACCAGGAAAAACGGGACAAGGCCGTAATCACGGCATCGGTCAGCCCTTCCGCCATCAGTTCGCCGTCAGCCGCACCGCCGGACACCGAGAAGGGGAGAACCATGACCGAAGAACGGTCACTGGGTTTGGTGACAGGATCTGGCGCAGGCGCGGCGTCCCCCCAGCCAAAAATCTCGATTTTCTGGGAAATATTTTTAAGCTTTGACGTACCCAGGCTTTGAAAGCCTGATCTCACCACCTCATCAAGACTGCCATGGGCGAAAGCGGAAATGGCGATCCCGCCGGGGGCCGCCTGTTCCTGCAGGCGGGAGGCAATATTGACACCGTCCCCGTAGATATCCTCGTCTTCATGGACAATATCGCCAATATGAATGCCCATGCGAAGCTTGATGATGTCCTCATCAGCCAATTCCTTTTGCACTTCCATGGCGCAATTTACCGCATCGACAACTGAGGCGAATTCCACCAGCCAGCCGTCGCCCATGCGTTTCACCACAGTTCCGCGCCAGGCCAGAATGACCGGCTCAAATGTTTTTTGCCGAAGCGACCGCAAAGCGGACAATGTCCGCACTTCATCCTGTCCCATCAGGCGGGAATATCCGACCACATCAGCGGACAGTATTGCGGCAAGTTTTCGGGAAGGTGACGTCATTGACCGGACTGTACAGCTCGTCCTTTAAAACCGCAATCCCATATGTGGTTGTCGTATTTATTGTTCTCAGTCGGCGCAATTAATGCACAGTTGTGTATAAGGCAGCGCCGCCAGACGATTCTGACCGATGGGACCGTCACATTTACTACACGCGGTGTAAGTATCTGATTCAATCCGGTCAAGGGCCGCGTTGATCTGGTTGATTTCAATCTCGATGCTTGCTTTCAATTGCTCTTTGACCTCATCGGATTCCCGTTCCATGGCCTGCTCTGAGAAAGACTTGCTATGTTCGGCCCTCAAGGACGTGGTGATTTTTTCAAGATGCTTGCTTTTACTGGCGAGGCGATCCTGTAAAAGAGATTTTGTCGCGCTGATATTCAATTTCTGCCTCCCTGAATGAAGAATGAAGATGTATTTTAGGCGGCTGTTTCCCCCCCCCGCATTGCGTTCAATCAATTTCACAGGCGGTATTTTTGGCTATAAAGTCCTGAAGAATGGCAAAGAGGATCGATATGGCAAAACCGACCCTGCGGCGGGCATTGAGCCTGCCCCTCCTGACACTTTACGGGCTGGGCGTTACCGTCGGAGCCGGGATTTATGTCCTGATTGGCGCTACGGCCGCAAAAGCGGGGATCTATGCGCCGGTTTCGTTTCTGGTTGCCGCCGCAGTTGTGGTTTTTACCGCCCTGTCCTATGCGGAGTTCAGCACACGTTATCCTTTAAGTGCCGGGGAGGCGGCGTATGTGGATGCCGGGTTTGCCCGCAAACATCTATCCTTGCTCATCGGTATTCTGGTAATGATGTCGGGTGTCGTATCAACAGCCGTTGTTTCCATTGGCGCGGCGGAATATGCATCGCGATTTCTTACCGCTCCTTCCTTTGTGCTGCTGATTTGCGTTGTTGCCGCAATTTCCGGATTGGCAATCTGGGGTATTTTTGAATCCGTGCTGCTGGCGGGATTTATTACGCTTGTGGAAATTTCCGGATTGTTGCTGGTGCTGTTCGTCGGCTGGACGAACATCTCCATGGATCCGGGCCGGTTGCCGGACCTGATCCCGCCTTTTGACAGCTCTGTCTGGGCCGGTATTGCCAGCGGGGCGCTTCTCGCTTTTTTTGCGTTTATCGGATTTGAGGATATGGCCAATGTGGCGGAGGAGGTTAAAAACCCGCGCAAAACCTTGCCCCGCGCCATTCTTCTCACCTTGATCCTGTCGACGATCCTGTATCTGGCCGTGGTTATGGTCGTCGTCGCCAATGTTCCCCTTGATCAGCTCATCACATCGGCGGCCCCGCTGAGCTATTTGTTTTCCGGCGAGACGGCTTTTCTGTATGCGCCTTTTGGGATAATTGCCATTCTGGCCACGTTAAATGGCGGTCTTATTCAGATAATCATGGCGTCACGGGTATTGTATGGCCTGGCGGCGCAGGGGCATCTGCCGTCCGTTCTCTCATCCGTCAATGCCGTCACGCGAACCCCGGTTTTGGCGACAATCATTGTCGGGTCGGTGTCGCTTGGTCTCGCCTTATGGTTTCCCATCGAAGAGTTGGCCGCCTTCACATCGCTAATGGTTCTGGTGGTCTTTTTTACGGTCAACCTGTCGCTTATCCGGGTCAAACTGACGCGGCAAACCAGGCAGGCACAACAGGATATTTTTGTCATCCCCCTATGGGTTCCGATCCTGGGAGCGGTCGCCGCTGTCGGTTTGGCGGTTACGCGCCTTATCTGATCAAAAAATTGCAGTGAAATTGCAGCGAAACCACTGTCTTCTTCGAAGGGATGCGGTATGATCGCCCCATGATCAATTATAATAAAAACACATATCAATGACCCTTTGTATCAATGCCCCAGCTGACTAGGTTTCTCTGTTTGACAGGTCTGGCAATCGCCGCCTTGTGGCTGCCCGACCTGTTTCCCAATCCGGCGTCGATTTTGACGCTCAATCAGATGGGAATCGCCATTATTCTGGCTATTTCCTATAATTTACTGTTGGGAAAGGCCGGATTGCTGTCGCTTGGCCAGGCGGTCTATTTCGGCTTCGGCGGCTTTTTTACGGTTCATGTCATTCATATGGTCTCCAACGGGGAAAGCTGGATTTCAGCGCCTGTCATTCCGGTGTTTGGCGGGATCGCCGGATTGGCCATGGCGCTTGTCTTTGGCAGTTTTACGACTAAGCGCGGAGGCCTGATTTTCGCCATGTTGAGCTTCGCCATGGCCGAGCTGATTCTGGCCTCATCCACTGTTTTCGGGCGCTTTTATGGGGGATCCGTCGACCGGACCGACATTCCGACCTTTGCCGGCGTCAATTTCCAAACGGATGCGGATGTGTTCTATGTGGTCTGGTTCTGGGTGTTGGTGGTTATTGTTATGGCTGCCTGGTTTAACGGGAGTCCGCTCGGGCGTCTGGCGACGGCGGTCGGGCAAAATTCGGACCGGGTCGAATATCTGGGATATAGCCGTTATAAATTGCGGTATCTGACCTTCTGCCTTTCAGGGTTTCTGGCCGGGATTGGCGGCGGGCTTTTTGCGCTGGCCTATGAGTTTGTCACGGTGGAGATTATCAGTTTGCAGCAATCCTGGCTGATCCTGCAAATGGTCTTTATCGGCGGTGTTGGTTATTTTTGGGGTCCGCCGCTTGGCGCCGTATTACTGACATTACTCTTCTCCGGTCTCAGCGGGCTGACGGATATCTGGAACCTTTATACGGGCATCGTATTTATTGCCATTGTCTTGTTTGCGCCCAGGGGCTTGACGGGGCTTGTTGCGGACATAATGCTTAAAATCCGGCAGGATGAAGGTAGGGGCGCGCTGCGATCCTACTTTCTGTGTTTTACGGGCCTGGTTGTGGCGATGGTTGGTTTTGTCGGTTTGTGTGAAATGGTCTATTTCCTGAAAAATCCGCTGGTATCTCCTGATAATCTCTCGCTTTTTGGGTTTTCCGTTGATCCACAGGGCGTCGTTGCCTGGGCCGGTTTCGCGCTCTTGCTGTCGGCGGGCCTATGGCTTGCGCGACGATCCGGCAGCAATCTGGCGGAATAGTTAGCGGCGGCGGCTGGCCATGGCGATCCGCATCAGGGCGCGCCGACAGAGTGTCTCGTCAGGATAGCCAGTGGTTTTGCAATCGATTTCCGCATTCAATGTGATATCGAGGCAAGTGGCCATATGGGCACCGGTTTTGCCGCTGAGCTGAACTTGTGCTTTCTTTTGGTTGAAAAACGGAATGCCGGCCTTTTTCATGGCCTCTCCCGATTTCTGCCCTGCATCGATCAAAGCCGCGGCCTTATGGAGTTGTTTTAATTGTCCCTGGATAAGCCTTAAAAAGGCGATGGGGCTTTCTCCGGCGGAAAAAGCCTTGTTCATCCGTCTTTCCAGGGCTTGTAAATTACCGCTCAAAGTCGCATCGATGATGTCAAAGACCGTTTGAGAGGAAGAATCGCCAATATTCACCTGCACATCTTCCAGGGTCACCGGGCGTTTTTCATTCCCCATATACAGCACCAGCTTATCCAGCTCCTGCCGTGAAATCGAACGGTCGCTTCCAAGATTTTGACAAAGATAGTCTTCAACATCCCGAGACGCCGACAAACCGGCAGCGCCAAGGATCTCCTTGATCAGGCCGGTAACATCTTGTGCTTTGTCATGAAAGCAGGGCGTCACGGCGCCATGGGGAGCTGACTTCACTTTCTTGACCAGGGCGCTGTCTTTGCGAATATCCCCCGCTTCGATGACGAAGGTTGTCGTATCCAGATCAAGATCCAGGGCTGGCTCAATCAGGTTTTTGCTGTTGCCGGTCGCGCCCCGCAAGCGAACAACGCGGTCCCCCCCCATCATTGAAATGGCGGTCAGTTCATCCATAAGTTTCGCCGGATCACTGCTTAGATCGCTGGCGCTGAGTTCGCCATAACAGAAGGGATCATTGAGGCTGTCGACTATGGATAAACACAAGGCCTTGCCGAGTTCGCGAACCAGTCCTTCATCGGGTCCGTAAATCAGAAAAACCTTGATCGATTTGTCGGGTGACTTCAAAAAGGGCCGGAATCGGTTTGCGGGCAGCTCCACAGCATTATCGTCCGGCGAAATAGACGGATAACTGCTGGTGAATCTGCTCGGCGGCAACCAGGGCCGCCCGCTTTTCCGCGTTTATTTCAGCGGCCAGATTGGCAAAATCAGAGGCAACAACGTTATAAGACGCGATCGTTTGGGTTGAGCCATTATATATTTTGGAATCGTCCGAAGTATTGATCAGATTGAAATAGGTGTTCAGTGTCAGGTTAAAGCGGGTTTTGGTATCGTCTGACTGAATAGCCAATCCGGTCTTGGCTTCGGTTAAGCCTATGGTAAGCCTGTATTTTGGCGCTGACGGCAAGCCCTTTGGTGTAGTTAGATCAAGCAGTTCATTGCGCAATATTTGACCGGTCCGCCCTTTGATGGGAGGAATATAGATATCGGCAAGCTTGGTCTGGACATCGGCATTCTGCGTCGCGCTGCCATAAAGCGGCTGGAAACCACAGGCTGCCAGGCCCAGGAAGAGCAAGCAAACCAGACTGATCCTAAATGACGACATTGACGATCCTGTTCGGCACAACAATAATCTTTCGAATGGTGTTTTCACCGATTGCATTCTGAACCGATTTCTGCGCCAAAGCAATTTCTTCAACACGATCGCTCTGTTCATTTAAGGCAACTTCAATGGTCCCCCTCAATTTGCCCTTAACCTGCACTGCCATGGTGACGGTATCTTCAATCGTCAGAGCCTTGACCGCCTGCGGCCAAGAGGTCTCTGCCAAAATGGTTTGATGTCCCAGCAACTGCCATAGCTCCTCCGCAAGATGGGGCATCATTGGACCCACCAGATTGACGATGGTTTCCAGAGCCTCCCGCAAGGTCCAGCGGGATCCATCCGACGGATCGGAAACATCAAATTCATTGAGCGCCTTCATAAATTCATAAATGCGGGCGATCGCATTATTGAAATGGAGGTTTTCCAGGTTCTCGGTTACCTGCATGATTGTTTTATGGGCTGTTTTACGGAGCGCCAGAGCGGCTTCAGGAATTTCCTCTGGCTCCTGCATTCCCGGTGCGCAAGCGAACTCGGTGTTTTCGATGATATAGCGGTGCAGGCGTTGTTTAAACCGCCATGCACCCGTTGCGCCGGCATCTGTCCATTCCATGTCTCGATCTGGGGGGCTGTCAGATAACACATACCACCGCGCAGCATCGGCGCCAAATTTATCGATAATGGCACCCGGGTCGACGACATTTTTCTTTGACTTCGACATTTTTTCGATGCCGCCAATTGTGACGGCCCCGCCGCCTTCAATTTCAACAAGGTCGCCGTTGTCATTATGCGCGACTTCTTCAGGCAGCAACCATTCCCCGGACGCATTGCGGTAGGTTTCATGGGTAACCATGCCTTGGGTAAACAATCCGGCAAAGGGTTCTTCCACATGCGACCAACCGGTGATCATCATCGCCCGGGTATAGAACCGTGCGTAAAGCAAATGTAGAATGGCATGTTCAATGCCACCGATATACTGGTCGACCGGAAGCCAGTAATCCACCTTATCCCGCTCTACCGGGACGTCGGCACGCGGGGAGCAGAATCGGGCAAAATACCAGGAGGAATCGACGAAAGTATCCATGGTATCTGTCTCACGGACAGCGTTTTTCCCACAGGAGGGGCAAGCCGTATGTTTCCAGCTTGGATGATGATCCAGGGGATTGCCCGGTTTGTCGAAAGTAACGTCTTCGGGAAGAACAACCGGTAAATTTTCCTCTTTTTCGGGAACAGTTCCGCACGCATCGCAATGAATGACCGGAATGGGACATCCCCAATAGCGCTGACGTGACAACCCCCAGTCGCGCAGCCGGTAATTCACCTTGGCCGAACCTTTTCCGATTTTTTCGAGCCGTTCGATGATTTTGGTTTTTGCAGCCTCAACGTCTAATCCATTCAGAAAATCCGAATTGATGATTTTACCGGGTCCGGTATAAGGCGCGTCCCCCAGTTCCGTTACGTCACTGCCATCAGATGAGACGACGGGAAGAATATCCAGGCCATATTTCTTGGCGAAGTCCCAGTCGCGCTGGTCATGGGCAGGGCACCCGAACAGGGCGCCGGTTCCGTAATCCATCAAAACGAAATTGGCGACATAAACAGGAAGTTTCTTTCCCTCAATGAAAGGGTGCGCCGCAGTGAAACCCGTATCGACACCTTTTTTTTCTGCTTTTTCAATCGCTTCTTCGCTGGTACCCATTTGGTGGCACTCGGCGACAAAGGCAGCAACCTCCGGGTTTGAAATTGCCAGCTTTTGCGTAAAGGGATGATCCGCGGAGACGGCCATAAAGCTTGCCCCGAACAATGTATCGGGGCGGGTCGTATAAATTTCCAGCGAATCCGCTTCGCCGATAACGTCAAAAGAGACATGGGCGCCGGTCGATTTACCGATCCAGTTTTGCTGCATCAACCTGACCCGGTCGGGCCAGCGGTCCATCTTCTCAAGATTGTCCAGCAAATCTTCGCTATAGTCAGAAATACGGAACATCCATTGGTTCAATTTGCGTTTTTCCACCGTGGCGCCAGAGCGCCAGCCCTTGCCATCTATGACCTGCTCATTGGCGAGAACGGTCATGTCGATAGGATCCCAATTGACCCAGCTTTCCTTGCGATACACCAGTTTTTCTTTGAGGAAATCCAGGAAAAGCTTCTGTTGATGTCCATAATAGCCCGGATGGCAGCTCGCAATTTCCTTGCTCCAATCAAGGGAGAGCCCCATGCTTTTCAGTTCATCCCGCATATTGGCGATGTTGGCATAGGTCCATTCGGCAGGATGTACTCCTTTGTCGCGGGCAGCATTTTCCGCGGGCAGGCCAAAGGCGTCCCATCCCATCGGGTGCAAAACATTAAAGCCTTGTGCCTTTTTATAACGGGCAACCACATCGCCCATTGTGTAATTTCGGACATGCCCGATATGGATCCGGCCGGAGGGATAGGGAAACATTTCCAGGACATAATATTTTGGCCGGGAACTATCGGCTTCAACTTCAAAGCATTTCTTGTCAGCCCAGACGGCCTGCCATTTGGCTTCTACTTCTTTTGCGTTATAGCGGGACATGGATGACTACCTGTACGGCCCCATTCGGGACGGTCTAATATGAATAAAGTGAAAAAGGGAGATTACTCGCCTTCTCGCGCGACACGAAGTTCACGTGCCCGACTAAGTATCGCATTTTCAATATCTGTCGTTACTTTCGGTGTCAAGTTCACGGAAACCCACTGATTTGTCGTATCTTGATTTTGTTTAAAGGCCGTTACCCGCAGGCCATCTGCCCGCAGGCGACGGTCAAGAATATAAACTGTCAGCTTAAAGCGCTCACCCGGGCTTTCCGGCGGCGAGTACCAATCGGTTATGATCACGCCGCCAAACGGGTCCGCAGAAGAGAGCGGAATAAAGGCCAGCGTATCCAGAGATGCCCGCCATAAATAGGCATTTACGCCAAGCCCGCCACCGCCTGCGCCCCCTTCACCAAGTGATTTATCATCTTCGCCGAAAATACCGCCCTTACCAAAGATCGTATCATCGGGCGCATTACCATCTTGATAGACGACGCCGCGACTACTTTCAGGAAACGCAGAATCGGTTCCCAGGTTGGCATCACAGCCCATGAGAAACACGCTCAGAGCGAATCCCGAAAATACATAAAAAAAGGAACGACATCTTGTCATTGATATACCTCTGGAAACTTACACAATCCTGTTACGTAGCCCTAAGAATTGGGCGTAATCAAGGAAGGCACTTTACTCCAGCTTCAAAGCCTCCACAACAGGTGAAAATACAAAATTACATCTGCAGCGCTGGTTACTTGAGATCTCGATTACCTGAGTAATGACCGGCATTTCAACTTAAGACAATGAGCCAGTTGTGACTTTTTGAGCACAGTCGGTGTTTTTTGAGAAAAACTGGGGCGCCTACCGCTTGACCAAAGGGCGGTTAACCTTCTTTACTCGCTCTTGGCTAAGGGGTCTTGGTATCCCGCGTCTGTTATTAAACTTAGTTCTCTAGCTTATTTTTAAGCAGAGGGGAGACAAAATGAAAAAAGCAATCTTGGGTACTACAGCACTTGTCGCTGTTAGTGCGCTTGCTGTCGGAAACGCTTCCGCAGCAGATAAAATCAAACTCGGTGTTGGCGGCTACATGCAGTCTACATATTACTATGCTGATTATGATCAAGATAAAGGTTCTGCTCCAACTTCAGAAAACCTTGAGCGTATCTCTGATCGTGTAACGCAAGAAGGTGAAGTATTCTTCACTGGTTCAACTACTTTGGACAATGGCCTGAAAATTGGCGCAAACATCCAGTTGGAAGCATATGCTGCCTCAGCTGACCAGATCGACGAAACTTATATCTTCATTCAAGGTTCTTTCGGTCGTGTGTTGTTCGGTTCTGAAGATGGCGCTGCTTACCTTATGCATTATGACGCTCCGTCACCAGTGCCTATGTACTCAGCTGATTCACCAAACATCTATCCTATCGGTGTAACAAACTCCACACGTGGAACAATGTTCTCCGATAAAGACAAGATCTCTTACTTTACACCACGCTTTGCTGGCTTCCAGCTCGGTGGTTCTTATGTTCCTGATGGATCATCTGAAACTGGTCAGCATTCTGTTTATGCTCCGACACAGCTTGAAGGCGGTCTTGATCGTGGTTACTCACTCGCAGTCAACTATGTGAATAAATTCGGTGGTGTTGATCTTGCTCTTTCTGCTGGTTATAACAGCGCGGAAATCGGCAAAACTCAGACATACACTGGTGCGTTTGCATTCGACCCAGCGACAGGTGGAAGCACGAAAACAAGTACAACTGCTTACACAACATCTAGTGCTGCTGAAGATCAGTCAGAATATACTCTGGGTGCACAGGTTGGTTTCGCTGGTTTCACCGTTGGTGGTGGCTATCGTAAACAGCTTGACATCGGTGGTGTTAAAGATGCTGACAAGAAAACATACTCAGCTGGTGTTAAATACGGCATGGGCCCATGGGCAGTTGGCGTACAATATTCTAACTCCGAAGTTGACGTAACATCTGGTCCAAAACCAGAGTTGGAAAACTGGGTTATTGGCGGACAATACACACTTGGACCAGGCATCACAGCCTTTGGTGGTGTTGAATTGTATGACAATACATCAGGTAGCGGAATTGAAGGCGATTCTCAAATCTACTTCATCGGTACAGCACTCTCCTTCTAATTTGAAGGAAAGCTGAATTTGAGGAGGGCAAGAAATTGCCCTCCTTTTTTATTGCACAGCTCTCTTGTATAAATTAGATTGCCGGAAAATCAATTTAGCGGAAAAGAATACATGGGCGGCATAATCTGGTTGGCATCCTACCCTAAGTCCGGGAACACCTGGACGCGAACGTTTATTCATAATCTTTTGACCAATCCGGATAAGCCAGCAAATATAAACGAGCTTGATACGTTCACGATGGGCGACGCCAGTGCGCCTTCCTATGAAAAAGTCGCAGGAAAACCTCTTTCGGAAATATCCGGTAAAGAATTGTCAACACTGACGCCAAAGGTGCACCGAGCCTATGCTATGAGTCGCCCCGATTCAGTGTTTGTAAAAACCCATAGCTCATTTGGGTCTGTTTATGGAACACCCTTGATAACCATGGAATACACCGCCGGTGCAATTTATATTATCCGCAACCCCCTAGATGTCGTTATCTCTCTTTCCGACCATTTTGGGTTGGACTTGGAAGGCGGAATTGATCTTTTGAATAACCCAAAAGGTATTGCCGGCGCCCCAGCGGATAAAATGGGTGCACGAGGTGGACAGATTGAACAAATATTAGGCTCTTGGTCAGGACATGTAACATCCTGGCTACCGTTTAGCCGACAGCATTTTCATTTAATGCGATATGAAGATATGTTAGATAAGCCTGAAGAAACCTTTCGAAATATGGGGCGGTTTTTGGGCCTAAATCCACCGGAAGAGCGGTTGAACAAGGCGATAGAATTTTCGTCTTTTAAAACGGTCAAAAAGCAGGAAGAAGAAAAGGGTTTTTTTGAGCAATCACCTAAAACAGATAGCTTTTTTCGAGTTGGCAAGGCAGGTCAATGGAAAGATGTTCTGTCAGACAAGCAGGTAGACAGAATAGTCGACTGTCATCGTGAGACTATGAAACAATTCGACTATTTGCCGAAATAGAAGCGACTTCGCAGATTTGGGAATAAAAAAATGGGCGGCATTGTTTGGTTGGCTTCTTATCCAAAATCCGGAAACACCTGGATCAGAACCTTTCTACATAACCTCCATTTCGACCCGGCGAAACCGTTTGATATTAACATGATTTCAAGCCTGACCTATGGTGACGGCGGCAAAACCTGGTATGAAAAAGCCAGCGGGAAACCCTTCGATGAATTAACCCCTCAGCAAGTTGCCAGGCTTACACCAACGGTTCACATGGCCTTTGCCAATATGAGACCGGGGCCGGTGTTCGTAAAAACACACAGCGCTGTTGGCTCCCTCCATAATGTTCCTCTTATTACGATGGAATGTACAATCGGCGCAGTCTATATTGTCAGAAACCCCCTGGACATAGCCGTTTCCATGGCAAGCCATTATGATATGGATCTGGATGAGAGCATTGATATGTTGAATAATCCCCGGGCGACAGCTCGGGGCAGTGAGGGCAAAGTAGCTCAGATATACGGATCCTGGACAAGCCATGTGGGATCCTGGCAAGAACAACGAGGCGCGAAAATGCTGACATTAAGGTATGAGGATTTATTGACGAAGCCCCGAAAGACCTTTAGTGCCTTGACCCATTTCCTCCAGTTAAAACATTCTCGAAAACAGCTTGAAAAAGCGATTAAATTCTCTTCGTTTGATAATTTAAAAAAGCAGGAACTGGAAAAGGGGTTTAAGGAAAGACCCAATGATAAAGACCTGTTTTTTCGCGTTGGAAAAGCGGGCCAATGGAAAGAGTTATTATCTGACGATCAAAAAAATCGAGTTATCGATTGCCACCAACATATGATGAAGGAGTTTGGCTATCTTCCTAAATAGCATTGCCGCCTTATTTTCGGAGCACACTCAATGGGCGGGATAATCTGGCTGGCATCCTATCCCAAGTCCGGTAATACCTGGGTTCGGACGTTTTTACACAATTTGCTGACCAACGCCGAACGGCCAGCAGATTTGAATGAGTTGTCCAAATTCACTATCGGAGATGGCAATAAAGGCTGGTATGAAACGGTTTCTCGAAAGCCATTTGATAGCTTAAGCCCTGAGGAGGTCGCAGCGCTTATCCCAAAAGTTCAAGAAGCATATGCCCGGTCTCGACCTGACTCCGTTTTTGTAAAAACACATAATTTTCTTGGCAAGATACTTGATGTCCCGTTGATCACTCCGGGTTTTACGGCTGGCGCCGTATATATTGTTAGAAATCCATTGGATGTTGTCATTTCACTTTCGGATCATTATGGATTGCCTCTTGATGACGGTATTGGAATGCTGAATGATCCGGACGCCTATAGCGCGGAAACTGATCGAAAAGTTCAGGATTACCTGGGATCTTGGTCCGACCATGTGAAAAGTTGGGAGACCATGGAGAAATCCATGTGTCATACCATGCGATATGAAGACATGCTTTTCAAACCCGAGAAGACGTTCGGTGGGTTGGCAAAATTTCTTGGTTTAAATCCACCTAAGCAACGATTGCGACGCGCGATCAAGTTTTCCTCTTTCGGGGCATTGCAAAAGCAAGAAAAAGAAAAAGGATTTAATGAACGGTCCGATAAAACAGAAAAGTTTTTTCGGGTTGGTAAGGCCGGACAATGGAAAACAGCCCTTAACCCAGAGCAGATTGACAGAATTACGACAGCTCATTCGCATATGATGGAGAAGTATGGGTATATGCCGAAAGCTCGTAAAACAGACAAATTGTAGAAAATGGACGGTTAAATCATCCTTTTTGCAATAAACCGGTTCGATAGAAACATGTAGCCGCAGAACTTGATCATATTTTACATCACTCTGGTGTTATGTTGAAATTCGGGAATTGAGCCTTAAGTCCGTCGGTGCTAGTCTGCCGATCCATTAACCGCTTTCCGGAAAGAACATGTCTCAGGAAAACCAACCTTTAAAAAATGATGTTTCTCTCAACCTTGCTGACGTACAGACAAGGATTATCACGGTTGCCCAAAAATGGGGCCGGAAGGTAGAAGATATCGATCTTATTGCGGTTAGCAAAAGGCAACCTGTTGAACTAGTCCGCGCTGCTTTACAGTCAGGTCACCGAATTTTTGGTGAAAACCGTGTGCAAGAAGCTGAAGGAAAATGGCCGCAACTGAAATCGGAATTTAACAGCGTAAAGATACATTTGATTGGGCCCCTGCAAACCAACAAGGCAAAAGAAGCTATTGCCTTGTTTGATTGTATTCAAACAGTCGACCGAATGAAGCTTGCGAAGATACTTGCCAAGGAAATGCGCGCGCTTGATAAGCATTTACCCGTTTATATACAAGTGAATACGGGCAAGGAGCCGCAGAAAGCGGGGGTTATTCCGGAAGACGCGGATGCGTTTATCAAAACCTGCATCACAGAGCTCAATCTCAATGTGATTGGTTTGATGTGTATTCCCCCTGTTTCCGAGCAACCTGCACCTCATTTTGCGCTGTTGGCAAAAATCGCAGCGCGCCATGGTTTGTCAAAATTAAGCATGGGTATGAGTGCGGATTATGAAACAGGAATTCAATTCGGGGCGACCTCCGTGCGGGTCGGTACAGCCATTTTCGGGATGCGCACAGGTTAATCTGCGGGGGCAATCTCGATCCAGCATTCTGGGTCAAGTTCGGCCAGTAATTCAACCAAATCAGTTTTTTTGAGCGCTACGCAGCCTTCCGTTGGTCCATATTGGTCCTGCGCCACATGTATGAAGATACAGCTTCCGGCCCCGGGGACGGCGGGGCTATCATTGTGACCCAAGACAATAACCAGATCATAGAGGTCGTCGTCTCGCCAGAGCTTTTCATGACTATGTTCAAAAGGCAGCCTGACATACCGGTTATAATGTTCATGGTCCGGCGCATCGCACCAGCCGTCGACTGTTGAGATTTTCTGTTGTGGGAGCAGGGATTGAATATTTGAAATCTTGTCGGCGCGATAAAATAACCACCGCAAGAGATATCGCCCAACGGGCGTGGCGTGATCACCTTCACGTTTTTCTTCGGTAACCCCGGCCTTTCCCAGGGCACAATCAAATTCAAGAGGCCCGTAAACAAGCTTACCTTGTGAGCCTTTGACCAAACGCACATGAATATCCATGAGAGGACAATAATCTACCTGTATTCTGATGTCATCTTCTTAGCGAGATATGTCCGTTTGTGGATAGTTTTCTGAATTGGTGAGCGGTTCAGCTGTCGCTGCTATAGAGGTGGTTACGGCGGGTTGTACCAAGGCGGCCTTTTCATAAGCAGCTGTTGCTTTTTGCGCCGCGACAGCAGGCTCCTTCGCAAGCTGAAAACTTCTGAATACGGTATTTAGCTGAGCTTGCGTCAAATCCTGTGTATGAACGGCCCGCGCCTGTTCGAGATTTTGCGCAAAATCCGGTTTCTTGCCCTTCCATTGCAAGCCAATGGGGGTGGCCGCTGGAAGTTCAGATGCCTCTTCTTCTTTTGGGACAGCCGGCTGAGTTTTCGGAATAACCGGAAGCGGCCCGGCTGGCAGTACAGGCGGTGTTGATGCAGCTGGCGGTGTTTGCACCTTTGCCTCCTCCGGCGTAACCGCAAGTATGGTTTCAGGTGTATCTTCTGCGCCTGGTGTGAAAATATTGAAAAAATGGGCCCCAATATCTTTACCCGTGCTGTCTTCAATTGCTGCATTGACGAAAGAAACGGCAAGGCCGATACCGCCGCCAAAAATAGATCCGCCAATCAACCGAGAACCAGGGTTTATCTGATCGCCCGTAATCTCCCGGTAGATGGATGATACTCCCGGTATATGCTGAAGCGGGTTTATGATGTCGAGAAAGTCGTCAAAGCCAAAACCGTCCTCACCGAATGCATTAGGCTCATCGACGGCTGCGGTTGATGCGGCCGGAACATATTGCGCTACGGGCGAGTTTGGAAGCGCTCGGTCCAAATAGGCGTAGGGGTCGCTGGTTGTGGGGTTAATCGACATTCATCTCTCCTTACTTCATAAAAAGCAAGGAATGTGCCAACAAACCTCCCGGAAAACTGCGGTTATACGGCATCAAAAATTATCTTGCGGCAAAAATTGCCGCCTTTAAAACAAAAGGCTACAAATAATGCCCGCTGCGCTTTCTCTTAGTTGCAAGATAAAGCTCGTTATGAGTATTGGATGGGAATTTATGGGTTACCCGTTCGACCACCTCAATTCCATGCCGCTCTAACCCGTCAACTTTTTCCGGGTTGTTGGTCATTAAACGGACCTTTTTAAACCCGAGCTGCAGGAACATTTCGGCGGCTGGCTGGAACACCCGCTCATCCGCGTCAAACCCCAGCCGTTCGTTGGCGTCGATAGTATCAAATCCCTGGCTTTGTAACTTGTAAGCCCGTAATTTATTGATAAGGCCGATCCCGCGTCCTTCTTGCGCCAGATATAACAAGACCCCGCCGCCCGCGTCACTGATTGCCTTGAGAGCACCGCGAAGCTGTTCCCCGCAATCGCATTTGAGTGACCCGATTAAATCACCGGTAAAGCATTCGGAATGCAGCCGGGCGAGAACCGGCTCGTGACGATTGGGGTCGCCGACGAGAATGGCCAAATGCTCAATACCGCCATCTTCAGGGCGAAAAGCATGGAAAACCGTATTTTCAGCTGATTGCAGGGGAACATGGGCCGCGGCAACTGATTTTAGGTGCACTGCTGCGGTGGCTTCAAAAGCGGAAATATCCGCAAGGGTAACCGTGGAATAATCCGCGCTCTTGGCAAGCTCAATAGCAACGTTGGCAGCCAGGTCCGTCGACAGGACAGAGGGAAGCAAGCGGGCGAGTTTTGCCAGCTTGATCGCGGCTGGTATAGCCTCGGGAAGGTCTCCTTTCAGGCGCGTAAACGGTCCCCGGAAAGGTTGATCCAGATCATGTGTTGCATCTGCGAGTGCGCGCATAAGCGGTGCATCCATCCAGGCCTCAATTTTCAGCCTTACGGCGGGATCGCCCGTGGGTTTGATATGAAGGACGTTTGCACGATGTGCAGTCAAGGCCAATACAGGGGGTGTCCCGCCCAGATTTTCGAGCTCTTTCAACTCCCCTGCAAAAGCCATCTCGGTCGCCAGAACAACTGACGCCTCACTGCCAGCGATAATGACCACGGGTAATCCGCGGCGGAGATCGGCAATAGCGCGGTCAACATTGCGTAGTTTTTTTAATTCTTTTTTTTGCGCGTCAGTTCTGCTCATGGCGTCCCGGATTCCAGCGGTAAGGATATAAATTGACCCAAAGAGTATTAGCAGGCGAGGAGGGCGGGCGGCAAATGTTAATCTAGTTTCAGCGTCAAATGAGCATTTAAATTCAAAATCATGCCGGTCGCTCCCAGTTTACCGAAACCAATGCTTCATTTTTGGTAGGAGTTCCGGCAAGATGCGTCTGACAACCCTGTGATTTGGAAGTAAAGGCAGATCACTTCTATGTGAAAATGCGGTTGTTGTGCGTTGTGTAGACCTTGAATACAAGGACAGGGAACCAATTTCTATGGTAGTCAAGGCCGCATTCGGCGCCGCAATAGAAATTTAGATGGGGATATAGTAATGACAACCGGCAAAAAAATTCTCCTGGTTGACGATGATAACAGCCTTCGCGAGACTCTGGCAGAGCAGCTGGACCTACATGAAGAATTTATCACGATGCAAGCCGACAAAGCATCTGCCGCACTTGAGAAAATAAAGACAAATCATTTTGACTTGATTTTACTTGATGTCGGGTTGCCGGATATGGACGGACGTGAGGCCTGTAAATTGATCCGTAAATCCGGAATAAAAGCGCCGATTATCATGCTAACGGCGCAGGACACTGATAGCGACCAAATCCTGGGTTTGGAATCCGGTGCCAATGATTATGTCTCAAAACCGTTTCGTATCGGGGTCTTGCTTGCCCGCATTCGCGCTCAGCTGCGTCAACATGAGCAAAGCGAAGATGCTGTTTTTACAATCGGTCCTTACAGTTTTCGGCCAGCAAACAAGCTTATGGTACATAAGGAGACCGAGCAGAAGGTCCGGCTGACAGAAAAGGAAACCTCGATTTTGAAGTATTTGTACCGGGCCGGACGAAAAGTGGTTTCGCGGGATATATTGCTTAACGAGGTCTGGGGATATAATGCTGGTGTGACAACACATACACTGGAAACGCATATCTATCGACTGCGTCAAAAAATTGAAGACGAACCCTCATCGGCCTCTATTCTGATTACGGAAACGGGTGGATATAGATTAGCCCCCTGATTTGTGCCTCATTCGTTTTCTTTGAGTATCTGACCGGCAAGATAAAGACTGCCGGTAATCAGCAGCCGGCACGGACCGGCGTCGAGCTCAGGCTGTAAATATAGGAGGCTGTCCTCAAGAGAATCCTTCGCTGTCATGGAAATACCACCTGATTGGGCCATAGCGGCGAGGTCTGAGGCTGGGGTCGTTGCGGACTCACCCTCGATGGCGATACAACACCCCTTGCTGACGGTTTCGCGTAATCGGGAAAAGAAGGTTGTCTGATCCTTCGTGTTTAACATGCCGGCGATCAAGTAGGACGGTTTCGGGTCTGTCACATTCCATTTTGCAAAGGTGTTTGCCATCTGCACTGCAGCGGCAGGATTATGGCCGCCATCGAGCCAGATTTCTACATGTGGTGGTAAATCGTTGACCAGAGGCCCTTTGAACAATCTTTGCAGGCGGCCGGGCCAGCGGACATTGATCAATCCTTTGTCAATATCCCTATCACTGACCCTAAATCCAGATAATTGCTCCAGACAAGCGACGGCTGTGGCTGCATTTGCGACTTGATGTGTGCCCTGCAAGGACGGAAAGGTAAATTTACGCTTGCCAAGCTGGGAAGAAAAGCACCAGCCATCCTCCACTTCAGAGAAAAACCAGTCCGAACCATATATATAAGGCTTCGCACCAACGGTTGTGGCGCGGGCTGTCAAAACATCTGAAACAAGACGTTCTTGCGGGCCAAAGACGGCCGCAACATTTGATTTTAGAATTCCGGCTTTTTCACCGGCGATACCGGCAATGTCCGTACCGAGATATTGTGCATGATCCTGTGAAATCGGCGTAATCGCTGTAAGCGCTGGCTTCTCGATGACATTTGTTGCGTCAAGGCGCCCGCCAAGCCCTGTTTCCAGCAGGAGGATATCGGCGGGTGAGTCCGCAAATGCCTTCAGGGCGGCAGCTGTAGTTACTTCAAAATAGGTAATAGGCGACGATCCGTTGGCACGTTCACAAAATGAAAGGAGTTCAGCCAGCGCGTCCTCGTCAATAAGCGACCCTGCAAGGCGGATCCGTTCATTAAACCGCACCAGATGTGGGGACACATATACATGAACCCTATAGCCGGCAGCTTCCAGCATTGCACGGAGATATGCCAGCAGGGAACCCTTCCCATTGGTACCAGCTACATGAATAACCGGCGGAAGCCGTTGTTCGGGATGATCAAGTTTTTCCAGGATCTGCCACATGCGATCCAGCGACAGATCAATGATTTTCGGATGCAATGCCATAAGCCGCGTCAGAATATGATCGGTGGTTTCCTGGGTCATCGGTAACCCGGACTATTCTGCAGCTTTCAGGTCTTTCGGCGGGTCTTCCTCTGTGATCTCAGCGGCGACTTCCAGCTCAACCGGCTTCTCTTCATCGACGGCGTTTGGGTCTTTCACCCTATTTCCGGTCAAGTCAATAAGCCGCGCCAAAGTTACTCGCAGATCCAGCCGGTGGACAACCATATCAAGCATGCCGTGATCCAGAAGGAATTCTGCCCGCTGGAAGCCTTCAGGCAATGTTTCGCGAATTGTTTCTTCGATCACGCGCGGTCCGGCAAAGCAGATAAGGGCACCGGGCTCCGAAATCTGGATATCACCCAACATGGCATAAGAAGCGGTTACCCCGCCGGTTGTAGGGTCTGTGAGAACGACGATAAAGGGAAGGTTGGATTCTTTTAGGCGCTGAATGGCGACCGTTGTTCGCGGCATCTGCATAAGCGATAGAATTCCTTCTTGCATGCGGGCGCCACCTGCAGCAGAGAAAAGGATCAAAGGGGCTTTTTGCAAAATGGCCAATTTGGAAGCTGCGACAATGGCTTCACCAACCGCAAGCCCGAGAGAGCCGCCCATAAAGTCAAAATTCTGGACAGCGACAACTGCCGGGTTTCCCGTAATTTGGCCATGGGCAACGATCATGGCGTCACGATCACCGGTTTTGCTACGGGCGTCCTTAAGCCGCTCCGTATATTTTTTGGAATCCCGGAACTTGAGAGGATCTGCTGGAACTTCCGGCAATTCTATTACGTCATATTTGGCGTCATCAAAAAGGGCCTTGAACCGTTCCGTCGGTCCAACACGCATGTGATGCTCACAATGGTTACAGACATTCTGGTTTGTTTCCAGGTCGTTGTGAAACAGCATTTGTCCGCAACCCGGGCATTTTATCCATAGATTGTCAGGCGTATCCTGCTTCGCTGTCAATTGGCGGAATTTCGGAAGAACCTTGTTCGTCAGCCAGTTCATATGTCAGTCCTGCTCGTTCTTTTTTACGCCATGGATACCTTTTGAGATTTTCCTGGCAAGATCTAGAACCCGTTCTACAGCATCTTGGTCATCGCTGCCAAGCGCTACCTGCTCAACCAGAGCGGTGCCGACAACAGCGCCATCGGCAATTTTTGCAATTTCCGCGGCTTGTTCGCCGGTTCGCAAACCAAATCCTACGGCAATCGGTAGATCGGTTGTTTTGCGGATCCTGTTGACTGCCAAGGCAACATCACTTGCCTTCGGTGCAGCTGCTCCCGTAGTGCCAGCGATGGAAACATAGTACAAGAACCCTGAAGAATTGGCGAGCACTGTCGGCAGACGTTTGTCATCCGTCGTGGGTGTCGCCAAACGGATAAAGTTTAACCCTGCTTTAAGAGCGGGAAGGCAAAGCTCTTCATCTTCTTCCGACGGTAGATCTACTACAATCAGACCATCTATCCCGGCGGCCTGCGCATCGGTCAGGAAACTTTCCACACCATAGGCGTAAATCGGATTATAATATCCCATAAGGACTACTGGCGTGGCATCATCCGTTTTTCGAAACTCTGAAACCAGACGCAAGGTAGATTTCAGTGTCATGCCGCCGGCCAATGACCGTAAGCCAGCCTGCTGAATTGCCGGTCCATCCGCCATGGGGTCAGTGAAAGGCAATCCTATTTCAATGATATCTGCGCCGGCTTCCGGAAGTCCTTTGACAATCGCCAAGGATGCCTCAAAATTTGGGTCTCCTGCCATGATATAGGTTACAAATGCTGCTCGGCCTTCCGCTTTCAAAGCGGTAAATCGGCGATCAATTCGGGTTTCGCTCACAGTTCAACTCCCAATGCATCTGCCACCGTAAAAATGTCCTTGTCACCTCGGCCGGAAAGATTGACCACAATTAAATGATCCTTTGGCAATCCAGGTGCCAGTTTCTCCAGATATGCTAGCGCGTGAGCCGATTCCAATGCCGGAATAATGCCCTCCAATTTACAACAGAGCTGGAAAGCTTCTAATGCTTCGCTATCGGTAGCGTTAACATACTCAACACGGCCAACGTCATTGAGCCAGGAATGTTCCGGCCCAATGCCTGGATAATCCAGCCCGGCTGAGATTGAATGCGCTTCAATAATCTGGCCATCATCATCCTGCAGGAGATAGGTGCGATTACCGTGAAGAACACCAGGCCTGCCGCCTTTCAATGATGCTGCATGTTTGTCTGTTTCTATTCCATGGCCCGCGGCTTCGACGCCAATGATTTTAATGCCTTCATCATCCAAAAACGGATGGAATAAACCCATGGCATTTGATCCTCCGCCGATACAGGCGAGAAGAGTATCTGGCAAGCGGCCTTCCTGCGCCAGCATTTGACGCCGTGTTTCTTCACCGATTACGGTTTGAAAATCACGGACGAGCTGTGGGTAAGGATGTGGTCCGGCGACCGTTCCGATTATATAGAAGGTATCATCCACATTGGTTACCCAGTCCCGCAACGCCTCGTTCATGGCATCTTTCAGTGTGCGGGAGCCTGAAGAAACAGGCACGACTTCCGCACCCAGTAACTTCATCCGGAATACATTGGGCTTTTGCCTCTCAATATCAGTTTCGCCCATGTAAATCGAGCATTTAAGTCCAAATCGTGCGGCGACGGTCGCAGTCGCGACACCATGTTGTCCGGCTCCGGTTTCGGCAATTATGCGTTTTTTGCCCATCCGCAATGCAAGAAGGATTTGCCCCATGCAATTGTTGATTTTGTGGGCGCCGGTGTGATTGAGGTCTTCACGTTTGAGGTAGATCTTCGCGCCGCCATAATGCTCGGTCAGGCGTTCCGCAAGATACAGGGGTGATTCCCGGCCCACATAATGTTTCAGCAGGCCGCTGAGTTGTTGGGCGAATTCCTTGTCCTTTTTGGACTCCTCATAAGCCGTATCCAATTCCAGTATAAGCGGCATCAAGGTTTCGGCAACAAACTGTCCGCCAAAAATACCGAAATGCCCGGTTTCGTCGGGCCCGGCCCGATATGTATTCAGTTGTGACATCGTGAATTCAGCCTTCAATTTTCTCTCAACTATCAATTACTGCCAAGGCGGTCAAAAAAGCGGTAATGGCTGCAGGGTCTTTGCGACCGGGTTCGATTTCAACGCCCGAAGATGTGTCCACAAACTTGGCGCCACTGATTTTTACTGCCTCGGCTACGTTTTCCGCGGTAAGCCCACCTGCCAGCATCCAGGGAATAGAAAACTCCAACCCCTGCATTATGCGCCAGTCGAATACCAGCCCATTGCCACCAGGTAATGCATTTGCCATGTGTTTAGGAGCTTTTGCATCAAACAGCAACATATCTGCGACATTCTCGTAATTTTTTGCTGCTTCAAAGTCAGATTGATCTGAAATTTTTATGGCTTTGAGAATACGAGTATCAAATTTCTGTCGGATATGTCGAACACGGTCTGGTGATTCCGATCCGTGCAGCTGTATCCAGTCCAGTTTTACGCTTTCAAGAACAGTCTTGATCAAAGCATCTTCAGGATCAACAAACAAGCCCACTTTATCAACGTTGGTGGGTATTTTGGACACAAGCTGCGAGGCCAGATTTGGATCGATATTTCGCGGACTTGGTGGGTAAAATACCAGCCCGATAAAGCGCGCGCCGTTGTTCACCGCCGTATCAACAGAGATTTGGTCTGAGAGCCCGCAAATTTTACCCTGTACCGACATCAGGCAGCCAAACTGCCTAGAATAGTGCTGATGGCATGGGCTGGATCATCAGCTCCCGTAATCGGACGCCCAATAACCAAATAGCTCGCCCCATCCGCCATCGCCTCAGAGGGTGTTTTCACGCGCTTCTGGTCTCCGTGATCAGCACCGGCCGGGCGAATACCCGGTACCACCAGGTTGAAATCGGGACCACATATGTTTCGAATGGCGGCAATTTCTCGAGGGCTGCAAATCACACCGTCCGCTCCATTTTTTTGGGCAAGTTCCGCAAGGCGAAGTACTTGAGTTTCTGCGGTGCTATTAACACCAACCGACGCCAAATCATCATCATCCATACTTGTCAAAACCGTTACAGCCAAGATAAGCGGGCGCGACGAGCCAAATTCTGCAGAGGCGTCAGCTGCGGCGCGGATCATCGCCGGACCGCCGCTTGCATGTATGGTTAGCATATTCGGGGTTAGTATTTTGGCAGCTGCGCGTACGCCACCTGCAACGGTATTTGGAATATCGTGAAATTTCAGATCCAGAAACAAGGGGGTTTCCGCGCCCGCAACATTCAAGACACCCTGCGGACCATGAGCTGTAAAAAACTCTTTGCCAAGTTTGATCCCACCAGTAACCGGACCCAGGATTGACCCAAGAGAGCGGGCAGCTCTGATGTCTGTGGTGTCAACAGCCGTAAAGACGGCATTTCGCGGTGCTAGTCGCATAAATATAAGTCCTATATTCCAGGCCAGAGTCGATTTCAGCGGTGATAATAGAAGTTTTTGTCGAAATAGGAAGCGATAGAGGCATAAATATTCGAATTCTGCAATTTAGGCTATTCGTCGTCGACGTTACGCTGTTGTTCAAGAAAAGCCTTCAATTCAAACTTCTTGGAAGACGGGAATCTATTCTCAAGCGTTGAAAGGGATGAAATTCGGTCAATCCTGAAATTGCGAAAGCCCTGTCGAAGCTCGCACCAGCCGACAAGCAGCTGAACAGGGTCGAAAAAAACTGTGAGCATGGGCCAAATCGTCCGGTCTGTCTCATTGCCGACAGTATCCCGGTATCGAATCTCGATTTTGTGGAAACCGCGAATAGCAGCTCGGAGCTTGCGCATATCTATATAGATATCCGGCGGCGTTGAAAATTGTGGGACGATGTGGCGAACAGACTGTAGCAAGGACCTTTTTTCCGCTGGCATGACAGCTTCTATTTTTGCCAGAACGTCATTTGCGGCACGGGAAAGGTCGGGGTCGCTACGTGATTCAACCAGCCGTATACCCAACATGATGGCGTCGATTTCCTCTTCCGTAAACATCAACGGCGGCAAATCATAACCGTCCCGCAGCATATAGCCTATGCCACGCTCTCCCTCGATGGGGACGCGGTTGCTCATTAAATCCTGTATGTCGCGGTAAATGGTACGATCCGAGACTTCGAGTTCTTTTGCCATCTCATGAGCCGTTGTTACCGATTTGGTTCGTTGCAGTATTTGAACAATCTGAAAAAGCCTATCTGCGCGTCTCATTAAGCTTGCCTTTCCATTAAGCTGCATCAACTGACAGTAGGGTGTCAGTTGATTGCTGATATTAGATGATTATTGAAATTTACACAATGAAATGAGATTCTCATGGAAACATCATCTATTACAATTCATCAATTCCCGCCATTTCTGCAGATGCAGGCGAGCCCTTTTGGCCTGAAACTCGAAACATGGCTCAGAATGAAGAAAATTCCTTATGAAACAGAGGTTTCCTTCACCAAAATGGGCCCGAAAAATAAAGTTCCTTTTGCAACAATTGATAATGATGTGATTGGAGACAGCGAGCTGATCATTGACCGGATTAAAATGGACATGGCACCGTCAGGTTTGACGGACCCTTTACAAGAGACAGCACCAAATGACATTTTGATCCGTCGGCTAGTAGAAGAACATTTGTATTTTGTTCTCATGCATAGCCGTTGGATCGACGAGGATGGTTGGGCTTCTTTTCAGCCGTTGGTTTTCGGGCACATACCGCCAATTATTCGTTCGCTCATATCTCGAAAAATCCGCAAGATTGTAAAGCGCAATCTGCTGGCGCAAGGAATTTCGCGGCATAGTAACGAGGAAATCTACGCTAAAGGCGCTATAGATATCGAGGCTCTTTCGAATGCTCTTGGAAATAAACAGTATTTTGCGGGGACAGCGCCCGGTCTCGTCGACGCGTCCGCTTACGGTTTCATCGCCAATCTGCTTTACGCGCCGTTGCGTAGCCCTTTGCTCGCGGCTGTTAAAAAACATCCCAATCTGGTGGCGTATGGCGATCGCATGCGGCGGGAAGTTTGGCCAAATTCTCCACGAGGCGGAGGTGAATTAGCAGCCTAGCAGAGTTACTTGGATTGGGTATAAACGAGGATGGCGGCGGCGAGATCTTCCAGGGCTGCGCCAGTGGATTTGAAAAGAGTAATTTCGGTTTCACTGGTGCGGCCGCCATGATTGTTTGCGCAAAGACCAAAAAGATCTGCCTTGATGTCGGATTTTTTGATAATTCCGTCATTCAGGGGTTGTACGATATCACCCGCTTCTTGTAGCCCTCCTTCAAAAGTGTCGACAAACAGGCTGGTGACTGTAACGGCCGTATCATCGCATTCACGCATGGCAGGTGTGAATGCGCCGACCAAATCAAGATGTGCTCCGGGTTTCAGCCAGCCGCCCCTGATTATGGGATCTGTTGACAGGGTGGCGCAGGATATTATATCAGCCGCCCTTGCTGCTTCTTCCAGGTTGTCAACAGCGCGCACCGGCAAACCTTTCTTTGCCAGAGTGTTCGCAAGTGCTACTGCCTTGTCACCATTATGGTTCCATATTTTAATGTCCGTCAGTGGGTGAACAGAACGATGAGCGTCGATCAGATAAGGCGCCAGGGCGCCAGCGCCGACCATCAGGAGCGAGCTTGATGTCTTGCGGGCGAGATATGAGGCGGCGAGGGCGGATGCAGCGGCGGTACGGCGTAAAGTAAGCTCACCCGCGTCCATAATGGCAACAATGCTGCCATTGACCGCATTGAAAAGTGTATAGTTTCCCTGCACGGAAGGCAGGCCTTTGGAGCCGTTTTCCGGCATGACGGTTACCATTTTCACACCCAGATACCCGTCTTTTTGCCAAGCGGGCATCAGCAAAAGCATTCCTTGCTGTGCATCATCCTTGTCCAGCGGATGATGGTGCCGGAGCGGCATGGTACAGCCTGACCGGAACATGTCTTTTAGGGCATCAATTAAATCAGGATAAGATAATGCAGCTGCAACATCTTGTGGGCTGAAGATCCGCATTCTTCGGTAGCTTATTGTTGATGTTCAAGACGTGGAGACTGTGCCGACGTCGGTGACATATTATTTTGGGAAGCAGCTTTGGTTTCTGCAATATCCTGGGTAAGTTTCGTATTCTGACCCTTTAAATCTGCATTCTCGCGTCGATTTTGCCGATTTTCCGTTCGAACCTTTGACCCACGACGCCAGGTTACAAACGAACCGATGATCAAACCGACAAACCCAGCGGCAAGTAAAAGCAAAAAGAGGGGTAGATCAAAAACGAAGGGTAGAGGGTCCAGCGAAAACATAACGTCGTGACGGTTGGCAATGCTGAGCGCACAAATAACCAACGCAACAACAATAAAAAAAATCCAGGAAACAAATTTCAGCATGTTCAGCCTTGAATATCAAACGTATGGATCAGCAGAATACCGGCAAAGGCATTCAAAGGCGACACTTAAGAATCTGCATTCAACCGATCACGTAGCTCTTTTCCGCACTTGAAATATGGAACATATTTTTTGTCCACTTTAACAGCTTCGCCTGTTCGCGGGTTCCGCCCGATCCGTTCCGCCCGCTCTTTCGTTGAAAAAGCACCAAATCCGCGAAGCTCAACCCGATCACCGCGAGACAAAGCGCCTGAAATCTCGTCAAAAATGGTGGTGACAATGCGCTCGACATCGCGTTGGTATAGATGGGGATTGTTTTCCGCAATGAGCGTGATGAGTTCGGATTTGATCATGGAAGGCTCCCCCTGAGACGTCTATTTTTTTTTAAATTAGCAATGTGTCTTTTGATTTCTAGTTAGGTTGCCAAAGGGAAAGCAGTCCGTCAAGTGTAAGCCGTTCAGATATAACGCTTTTCCCCAACATTCCGCTAAAAAGGCGCTCAATGAGGGGTTTTGGCTCGCTATAATCTATCTTGTGAAGCGGGATTGAGCGCGAAATCTGGCGCTCTGATTCCAACCAATGGCGGGCTTCTTCGATTCCGCCCAGTTCATCAATAAGGCCATTGCGGAGAGCGGAAATACCAATAAGTACGCGGCCGTCTGCAAGGCGGCGGACCTCAGACTCATCAAGCGGCCGCCTTTCTGTGACCAAATCGACAAACCAATCGTAAGTTTCAGTTACCATTGTCTGTAAATTCTCTCGACCGGCTTTGGATACTGGTTTGAAAGGAGACGGGTCTCCTTTGATCCCGCCGGAAGTAATGGCTGTGGCGGTGACCCCCACTTTTTCCATGAGTTCAGAAAATTCGGTGAGCTGGACAATAACGCCAATGGACCCTGTGATAGAGGATTCACCGGCAAAAATACGTTCCCCAGCGAGTGCGGTTAAATAACCGCCTGAAGCCCCAATTGTCCCGATAATAGTAATAACAGGCTTTTTTTCAGCGACACGCCGGAGCGCTTTATAAAGGCGCTCGCTGCCATAGGTTGATCCACCAGGGCTATTAATATAAACGATCAGGGCTTTTGCCGTGTCATCATCACGAATTCGGCCAATGGCTTCTTGTCGCCGTTCATTTTCGACAATAATTTCGCTGACATCCAAACGGGCAACATGGTCAGTTAAGTCGTCTTCAGAGAAAGTATCGAAAATCCAGATACCGAGGATGATAACGAGGATAATGGCGACGATCCGCCAAAAAGACAGGCGCCGCTTAAGGCGGCGCCTGTCTTGTGCGGTCTCGTTGTCAGCAGACATTTTTCTCTCCGAAAAGAGGATTTGTCATACTGGCAACAGAACTTGTCATGGGATTAGTCTTTCCCTTTTTCGTCAGCGTCACGCATCGCTGCGCCGAGAATATCTCCAAGAGAGGCTCCCGCATCGGACGATCCGTATTGCGCAACTGCCTGTTTCTCTTCAGCAACTTCTTTGGCTTTGATTGACAGCGTAACTTTACGGGTTTTGCTGTCGATAGATGTGATTTTCGCATCAATCTTGTCGCCAACTGCGAACCGGTCAGGCCGTTGTTCTGCTCTGTCACGGCTAAGGTCACCTTTACGGATAAAGCCGACAACACCTTCGCTGACTTCAACATCAATTCCGGCATCCTGAATAGCGGAAACCGTACAAGTTACAACGGCGCCCTTCTTCATCTCGGTGGCACCGGCAAATGGGTCTTCACTCATCTGCTTGATACCAAGGCTGACCCGTTCTTTTTCAACGTCGATATCGAGAACTTTGGCCGTCACTGTATCGCCTTTTGTATAGGCTTGTATTGCCTGTTCACCAGGCTGGCTCCAGTCGATGTCTGACATATGAACCATGCCGTCAACATCATTTTCAAGACCGACAAACAGTCCAAATTCAGTGATGTTCTTCACGACGCCTTCAATTGTTGATCCCACAGGAATGGTTTCAGCGAAAGATTCCCAAGGATTGTCGAGGCATTGCTTCAGGCCAAGGCTGATACGGCGGCGGGACTGATCGACTTCCAGGATCATGACTTCAACTTCCTGAGAAGTAGAAACAATTTTGCCTGGATGCACGTTTTTCTTCGTCCAGCTCATTTCAGAAACATGGACAAGGCCTTCTACACCGGCTTCCAGTTCAACAAAGGAACCATAGTCGGTGATATTTGTTACACGGCCGTGGAATTTGCTGTTCAAAGGATATTTTGCTTCAAGAGCTTCCCAAGGATCTTCTTCCAGCTGTTTCATGCCAAGGCTGATGCGCTGTGTTTCTTTATTCAGTCGAATAACCTGAACCTTGACGGTTTCGCCAATGGTAAGCGCCTCAGAAGGATGATTAACCCGACGCCATGCGATATCTGTCACATGAAGCAGTCCGTCGACACCGCCGAGGTCAACAAATGCACCATAATCGGTGATATTTTTGACCACACCTTCAAGTGTTTGGCCTTCTTCCAAAGTGCTGATTAACTCGGAGCGGGCTTCCGCACGGCTTTCTTCAAGAACAGCGCGGCGAGAAACAACGATATTACCCCGACGACGATCCATCTTCAGGATCTGGAATGGTTGTGGTATGCCGCGGAGGGGTGCAATGTCGCGAACGGGGCGAACATCAACCTGGCTGCCAGGCAAGAAGGCGACGGCACCGGAAAGATCAACTGTGAAACCGCCTTTTACGCGTCCGAAAATAATTCCGTCAACACGTTCTGCGGCGGCAAAGGCCACTTCAAGTTTTTCCCAGGCTTCTTCGCGGCGCGCTTTGTCCCGTGACAGAACAGCTTCGCCTGCAGAGTTTTCGATGCGCTCCAGGAATACCTCAACGCTATCTCCAATTTTCAAATCGGAATCTTGTCCAGGTGCAGCGAATTCTTTTAAGGGAATACGGCCTTCGGATTTTAGTCCGACATCGATAATGGCCAGATCATTTTCGATATTAATAACGGTGCCCTTGATGACAGTACCTTCTAGGTTGTCGTTGGCGCCATAGGATTCTTCGAGCAGAGCTGCAAAGTCTTCCATAGCAGGCATGCCTTCATCAGTGAGAGTAGTCTCAGTCATATTTTTGAATTCCTTAACAATCCAGATATCAGGCCAAACCGGTCTTCCGGCGGATTGATGGCCTCAGGCTTCTCTTTATTTCTGTTCGCACGCGAGAAGCAGTTATATATGGTGTTCCGGCGTGGTCGGAACGGTTATTCTCAGCCTAAGCGATTGTCTATGAGGACACTCGCGGCGTTGAGAGCCGCTTCTATATCCAATTTTGACGTATCAAGCAAGTGTGCATCTATGGCTTTTTTTAGCGGTGCTGTTGTCCGACCCTGATCTCGTGCATCGCGAATTTTCAAATCAGCTAAAATATCATGATACGAAACCGAATTCCCTTTGGCGATGAGCTCATCAAATCGGCGGCGCGCCCGGATTTCTGCGGTTGCTGTTATAAATAACTTGACCTCCGCTTCCGGGCAAACGACTGTTCCAATATCCCGTCCGTCCAGTACGGTACCGGGTTTACGGTGCGCGAAATTACGTTGATATTGTAAAAGAGCGGCACGTACTTCAGAATTATTCGCCACAATTGAGGCAGCGCCGCCTGTTGATTCTTCGCGTAAACCGGGATCTTCAGGCGATACTTCACCGACACGCGCCGCCATATTTGCCGCCGCTTCTACATCACTTAAATCCTGTCCTTCTTTTAGCATCAACAGACCAACAGCTCGATACAAGGCGCCGGTATCCAGATAGTGAAAGCCGTATTTTTCAGCTATTCTTCGCGCCAAGGTGCCTTTTCCTGCGGCGACCGGCCCATCTACAGCGATGATCATGAGCTGGACCCTTGCGAAAACAGGGCACCCATGCTTTCAAGTAGCTGAACAAACCCAGGGAAGCTGGTTTCCATAACCCGTCCATCATCAACCGTTACCGGCTGGTCGCTTGCCAAGCCCAAGACGAGAAACGACATGGCGATACGATGATCAAGTTCTGTGGAGACTGTTGCACCACCAGCAGGTGCTTTGCCGGTTCCTTCAATAATCAATCCGTCTTCAAGTTCCTCCAATGAGATCCCGCAAGCTTTCAGGCCCGCGGCCATTGTCGCCAGCCGATCTGATTCTTTCACCCGTAACTCGCGAAGGCCTTTCATGACGGTTGTTCCCGTTGCGAATGCTGCGGCGACAAACAAAACGGGATATTCGTCGATCATGGAGGGGGCACGGCCAACTGGAACCTCAATTCCCTGCAGTGGCCCACCTTTAATATGTAAATCTCCCACCCGCTCGCCAGCTTCTATGCGGATATTGAGAACCTCAAGATCGGCGCCCATTTCCGCGAGTGTTTCAAACAATCCATCGCGCAGAGGGTTTAAGCCCACATTTAAAATCGTGACGTCCGAGCCTGGCAAAATAGCGGCGGCGACCACAAGAAATGCGGCTGAAGACGGGTCACCCGGAACAACAATATCTGCTGGTTTCAGCTCTTGTTGACCGGGAAGAGTAATTTCACGGGCGCCATTTTCAAGCGTCGTTACTGTTACTTCTGCACCAAAATGCCGGAGCATATTCTCCGTATGATCCCGAGAAGGACGGGGTTCGGTTATCCGCGTAATTCCTGCAGTGTCCAAAGCCGCAAGCATAATGGCAGACTTCACTTGAGCGGACGCAACGGGAAGTTCATACTCAATGGGCATAAGCTGATTGCCAGTAACGGCCAAAGGAAACCGACCTTCGGAACGACTGGAAATTTTTGCGCCCATTTCCGTTATCGGCAACGCAATTCGTCCCATGGGTCGTTTATGAAGGGATTCATCACCGCAAAAGAATGTCGTGAACGGGCAAGATGCAACGAGCCCCATCAATAATCTGGCTGCGGTACCAGAATTTCCCATATCGAGCACTCTATCAGGTTCGGACAAAGCGCCAACACCGCGACCGAATATATGCCAAACACCCGAGGGATCTTTGTAGATATCTGCCCCCAAAGCCCGCATTGCGGCAGCAGTCCGCAAGACGTCCTCGCCTTCCAGTAGGCCGGAAACACGGGTTTCTCCGGTCGCGAGACTCCCCAGTATAAGGGATCGATGTGAAATCGATTTATCGCCGGGGACATTGACAGTGCCCGTCAAGGCTGGTGACCGGGAAGCCGTAACCGGTCGAAAAGGTGATGTATCAGAAGTCATAATTTTTAGAGTCTGGATTTTCCGCATAAAACGGTTGAAAATGTACCCGTTTTTAGCAAGCTTTTCCCTCAATGTCACATAAAGCTGTGGTCATGACGAAAGAAACTTTTGACAGCGCTTGTTTATTCTGGCAATTCAGCGCATCAGATATCTAATATGGGCCCGGATAGAGGTTCAGCATAAATTTAAGGATATGAGGTATTTAATGGCAAATCCGAAATGGGGCGAAAAGCATCGGTGCAGCTCCTGTACGAAGCCGTTCTATGATATGAAAAAGGATCCAATTGTCTGCCCTGTTTGCGGTGCAGAGAATGTTCCCGAACGGCTCTTGAAGCCCAGGCGTAACGCGGGCCCGTCTGCCGCTGAGAAAAAAGCGATTGCTGCGGCAGCGGCAAAAAGGAAAGAAGAACTTGCCAACAAAACGGAATCGGACACAGATCTGATTGACCCGGATACGGTTGATCTTCCGGATGATGATGAAGAAGATGATGATTTGTCCGGCGTTGTCATCGCGCCCAAAGGCGATGATGAGACCTGATTTTCAGGCCAATGCATTTTTGGCTTGAAAGTTACGAGGCTTCGGCATAGTTTCCGAAATCCTTTGCGAAGGCAACTTCGCAATTGTGGGGCCATAGCTCAGTTGGGAGAGCGCTTGGATGGCATTCAAGAGGTCGTCGGTTCGATCCCGTCTGGCTCCACCAACAATTTCAAGGGCTTAGCTTATTACAGCTAGGCCCTTATTTTTTCAAGTGACCAATAAGTGTCCTGCTACTTCTATTTCGAGCACCGGCATTAAAATGACTAGCTTGCTTGTTGAGATAGATTCTCTAGTATTTATTATAGTTGTGAGCTAAACTATAATAATGATAATAGAACATGCATACTATGTCAAAGACGCGGCACGTCTTAGTGGTCTGACCGTCACGATGGTAAATTATTTATGCCGAAGTGACGTATTAACACCGTCTTTGAATTACAAACCAGGTAGGGGGAGAGCACGCCAATACAGCTTCGGCGATATTGTGATTTTGAGAGCGCTAGCAAAGCTGCTATCTTTCGGAGTCTCTGTGGCTAGAATTAAAGTTGCTTTAAAGACGATTAAAAATCGACACCCAGAAATTACACCGAACACGTTACCAGCGAGATATCTGGTTACTGACGGAAATCAAGTCTTCCTTAGACAGAATGGAGCGACGCTAGAAACTTTGGATGAGTCAGGGCAAATGTCTTTTATTTTTGTAATAGAATTACAATCTCTATGTAATGAAGTCGTAGCTGCAACAATGGAGGCTTAATGATGACAAACTTATTGAAACTAAGTCCAATTGGAAATGCCGCAGAAGAACTTTTTGCGCTTCAAAAAGAACAATTGGAGCACGACAGTATTTATCATAAGGATATATGTTCGCTTAGCGTTCAACAACGTATGAACCATTATGCACTGCATTTTGCCAAATATGCAGGATATTTTGTTGAAGCATTACATTCTGAGGACCAAGAGAAATTTAATAAGGCAGCTGTAGATAGCTTTATTATAGCTCTTTCGACAGCAAATACATTAAATGTTGACTTGGGCAGCAGTCTACCCGAATTGGCTAAAAAAAGATGTTTAAAGGAGTTTGAAACGAAATCCCATTCATCTAAAACTAAACCTTCGTTTATTTTTTCTTTTGTTGAAATAGTCGGCAAGCTCTCAAAAGCATGTGAATCTGTAGATCATCTTGAATCATATCCATTTAGAAAAGAAATGATTAAATGTATTCAAGAAATTCTACTCGCGACCCTCAATCAAGGGCCGATACTAAAGATAAATTTGCCAGATGAAGCACGTAATCGTCTCGCATCGGTTAAGGAAAGAAATATTTTTCATAATCGGTAGTTTGATGGAAAGAGGGATTCATGACGTTTTGGAGTGGTGATAAACTTCAAGCCAATCTTAATAATATACTTGAAGATTATAGTGCCGATCCCATCGATTGTGCAGCTTACCAACTTAGAATGGGGACCGAAGTATATATTACCCCGCATGGTCACGATCCGGATAAAAGCAAATCTACAGTAATAAAACTTGAAGAAAAGCAGGGTTTTACAATACCTGCTGGTCAATTTGCGTTTTTGTTGACAGAAGAAAAAATAAAAATTCCCAAAAATTGTTTGGGACTAATATCGATGAAAGCTAAGATTAAGTTTAAAGGCCTAATAAATATATCAGGATTTCATGTTGATCCAGGCTACGAGGGAAAACTTGTATTTGCTGTATTTAATGCTGGTCCGCACGTTATTCACTTGAAAAGAGGCAAGCCGCTTTTTCTTCTTTGGATCGCAGATCTTGATAGTGACGCATCTGAACAGTATACAAAGAAATTTGAAGGAAATACTTCGATTTCAACTGAAATAATTCCCCCCGGAAGCATTTCTTCAATGCAAGCATTGCAGGAGGAAATTTATAGAATTGACAAAGAGATAGCATTCTTCAAATCGTTTCGAAGTGCGTTTTTTACAATACTAAAGGGCGTGGGTTTTGCAATTATGTTGGCGATTGCCATAGTCGGCTTATATTTTGCTTATTTACCTGTTACAGACTTTGAAAGCGAAGGAAGTGAACCGGTTGGAAAGCACAAGACTATGAACCAAGAAAGTTCGAAAAATCCTATTAGAGAAGAGACCAACGAAAACAAGGTGCTGGATTTAAAAAGCAACGCAACCGAACCAGGTAAATAAATAACAATAATGCCCTTTTTGAAGTTCCCTCAGCTAACGGTCTAAATGCGGTTTTCCATATAATTTCAGGAAATATTACGCTGAATAGGGCCACGAGTATCCTCTTGCTGCAAAGCATACTGTTTTAAAAGTTCAAAAGTCTACCCACACCAGTAATACCCTCGGCATTCAAGAGCAATGCAGCTTTATTAAGCAGGCGGCTTAATCTCCATTCTAATCAGCAGATTAATTTTCCTTGTTTAAATTAGACAACGATTCAAGGAATTTCCCTGATTTTACCGGATCAATTCTATCCGCTTGTGCTTCAGCCCAGCTTTTCCAACGAGTAATTTCCTCAAATGCAACGCCTATCTTTCTCTCTTTCCACAGCGTAATAACATTATCAATATACTGCCTGATCTCCGAAGCTTTGCGCATAGCATCAGCATCCGATAGCAGGCGGTCAATCCGAGCTTCTTCTATAGCGACCTTCCGATCCTGCTCTTTTCGTGCCGCTTCTTCCTTGCGTTTTAGGATTTCCTTAATGAGGCTTTCTTTACGTTCAATGTCCCGCTTATAGCGCCACTGACAACTCTCACGATATTGCTCTTCGCCAGCGACAATTATACTAACGACTATATCCCGAAGACGCTTTTCAAGTTTCCCATCTTCCTTATTATCTTCCCAAAATCGTCGGATGTTCTCAGCAGGGCCGCCTCTAAAGATTACAAGACATAAGTTGCCAGTCTTTCCCTTTGGCACAATCGAATCTCTTGTGTATCGTTTGGGCTTTACAGAAGTATCCTCAAGCCAAATTTCTACAATGGTATCATTAACTTGAACTGAAAGTTCACGGGCTTTCGTATTGCGAATAGTCGGTTTCATCCCGGCTATTTCAAGCGCTGTGAAAATGGCATTAAGAATTTTCAGCCGCCTTTTCTCAAAAGGCTCATCGAATATCGGTTTGTCCCAATCGAATGGGTAAGATGATGCAAGATGTTTGGCCCGTCTTTCCTCGTCCTTCTCCAAAAGTCTACGAATTACGTGGTGTGCGTTTTCCGGAAATCTAGGCATCGTAATTTTCTTGAAGCGTGCTTCTGTTTTCGCCTTAACCTCATCAATTGTCTCATCGAAAGTAGGTGGGATAGGATTGGAATTGAGTATCTTTGCATCCGTTCGACGGTCGTAATGGTTGTCATAGTGAGAGCCACCAATCGTCACTTCATTGGACATACCAGGCTCTCGATTCAGCAAATGCTGTTGACTAACCCTTTTACCAACGGCGAGTTTCGCCCAGTAACCTCTAGGTGGTCTGGAGATGTTTGCTTTCTTGCATGCTTTAGCCAATCCGACGTCAGATAGGCCAAATTGCTTGGCAAGCGAAATCATTGGCTTAGACCAAACGAGATCATAAAGCTCTTTTCTGCTGAAGGTCTTGCTTTTACTCATGATGTTCACTTCTGTTAAACAAATACCAATGAGAAAGTAGCCTCTTCGGATATTGACTGAAAGCCTTCATAAAAATTTTTTTCGAAGGCAGCCAGAGGTTTGATTGATATAATCTGCGATAAGCGAATACAAAATACTAATCAAATCTATGTTGATGTATTTATCTTCCACTACGTATTTAGAGAAATAGGTGTAAGCGATGAAACGGGATATTGAAGTAGTTCGAAGTATTTTGCTCGCTATCGAAAATGACGATGACATTAACGGCTCATACGCTTTCTTGTATACTGAGAACGAACCAATAATTGACGAGATAGAACCACAAGTCGCTTTCTATCACTTGTGGCTCTGCGTTAATGGGGGGTTAGTAGAACCACACGGAGATTATGGGCCCGGGCATATTATGGTGAAGGGCTTGACCTGGGACGGTCACGAATTCCTTGATGCCGTTCGCAATGAAACCGTTTGGGCAAAAGTAAAAAATGAGGGAAAAGCGAAAGGTTACGAATTGACCATCGAAATAGCAAGAAATCTTGCTACGAAGTTTTTAAACGCTTCTTTTGGTCTTTAACTTAACTACTCAAAATGCTTATAGAAGCATCCACTTCAGCCATCGTTATTTTTCCGCAAATTTAGCCCTCATCTCCTCCAAAACTTCAAAATCACCTCCGTTTGGTTCCTATTGTTCCAGAGTGAAAATATTTCTTATAACGAAATCTCTTCGACTACCAGGTCTCTATTCCGGCCACGGCTCCAATTTGTTATTATAACTATTCTCTTCCTTTTCTTTAGTCTCTCCAAATACAAGCCGCACTTCTTTTGCGGTTATTATACATTCGGTAATGATTAGGTCGCAGCTTTGTGCTGCGTTCATAACACGCCTAATATTAGCCTCAGTGATTGTCGCGACGCGCGTCATTGTTTCTTAAATGTCTTTCATTGTCACAAAGTTGAAAAATTTACTGGCATACGCCATTCGAACGGCCCTTGCGAATTGCGCTTAAGTTATTTCCTTGTCCTTGGCTAATCGAACGCCTGGACCAGCAAGATCGTCACCAGCTACAAACAATAAACCCCTTTCCCGAAATACTTTGGCGAAAGCTTCCATTGATGACCTATGCGGTTTCGTCTGCTCGGTTTCGATGCGGCTAACGGTGGTAGCGTGTATTCCGGACAAGCTGCCGAGTTCCCTGACAGTCATTTGAAGGGCAGCACGGGCCATACGGAGTTGGACTGGCAAGATAACTATTTGTGTATAAGTTGACATTATAAGCATTATACGATTATTATGCCTATACTGCAAGTTAATGCTTTGCAATAAAAACGGGCCAGGAGGTGCTTCAACACCAACCCAGCCCTAATCACAACCGAGCTTACACAAGGAGCTAGGCCATGACTGAGTTACATATAGACTCGAAATCCGTAAATTACGATAGACGTTCTGCACTTAAGGGTGCTGCACCGCTTCCGCTAATCCCTTTCATGCTTCCAAATGGTGATGAAGCACTAGCCGCACCGCCTAAAGACCGCGCGGTGCGCCTGTGGCGTGAGTGGCGAGCGCACAAGCCAATTGTTGATGGACTCATTGACGAAGCAGAAGAAACGGAAAACACTGATATTTCGGAAGATGATTTTGCTAACCTTGAAGCCCGCCTTGACGCGGCGCTCGCCCGTGATCTGGAGCTAGAAATTGCAGTTATGACCGAACGCCCGACAACTGGCGAGGGTGCGGGCCTGCGATTAAAGACCATACTTGATTGCGAGTGGGTTAACGATACCGACTATCTGGCGCTTTTCATTAAAGACCTTGTTGGTTTCGGGAGGTTATCATGACCAATTCCGTAAACCTTGATAGACGTACTGCTTTAAAGGGAGTCGCCCTTATTCCGCTAGCAACGGTGCCTTTGCGTTCCTCCCCCGTAGCGATAGACCCCTCCTTAGTCTTATGGGACGCCTATGAGACACAGGAACAGATTGAAATGGTTGCGAGCGATTGCCTTGATCTTGCAGAGGCGGAATTACCTTCCGGTAAATATAAGTTCAAATATGGTAAGGTTTCGAACCATGAGGAATTGGACGAATGCCGAAAGGCTTGGCAGGGTTTTAACAATGCGCGGGGTACCCAGAAAGACATCGATGAAGAATTTGCTAAATATCACAAAGGTTTGGACCAGGTTATTGCAAAACGTGAGACTGCTAAGGAGGCACTCAATATAGATGCTTTGGAAGCAGACTATAATCGTCAGTTAGAAAAAGGTCGCCAGTATCTAAATGACTATTTTTCAAGCACTCCGACCACACCAGAAGGCTTGGCAAAGATGGTAGAAAACCACTTTGTCTTTGATGCCAGTAAATACGAAAAGGCTAAGGAAAGGTTCCTTGCTGATCTGCCCGAAATGTTAAGGGGGCTATCATGACCGACACAAAATTTAAGCAGCCCGTGATTGCGGCAAAAACATCATTTCCTCCGCTACCGCTCATTTCTGTTCTTAGGACATGGTATTATTACCGGCCTGATTGGGATACGCGGTCCGGTAAGGAGTGCTTTTATGCGGAGACTGATATAGTGTTGGATGAAAATATAGATGTGCCGGGGTATCGCCCCCATGCAATTTGTCACGACGTTTGACCGTCATTTAATGGAGACTTGAAAAGGGAAGCTTCGGCTCCCCTTATCTTTTTACATAACTAACTAATATGCTCGGCCTTGCTGTCGCCTGGCGCTTCGTCACGTTCATTCATGCCATAGTCCCGTATTACGCTGGCGATACGTATTCTGTAGTCTCTGAAAACCGAGGCGCGGCCTTCTGTTTGGGCGTTACGATGCTTGGACTTATTGCGCCATTGCTCGACCGCCGCTTCATCGCGAAAGAAGGATAAGGATAGTATTTTCGTTTCGTCCGTTAGGCTTTGAAACCGTTCAACAGAGATAAATCCATCGATTTCCTCAAGCACAGGACGCAGGCTCGCTGCAATATCCAGATATTGCTGCTTGTGCTCAGGATGTGGATATACTTCAAAAATGACTGCAATCATGCTCGTTTGCCTTTATGATCTGCTCTCCCCAATTACAATATTTCTAATGCCTTGAGGATGGAATACGCCTTTCTTAAGGGTGCCCGAAAGCCCAATTCTTGTATAGGAAATAGTCGTACTGACAGCATGCACGGGAGGTTAGCAGATGTCATCTACCTGCTAAAGAAACAAGACTATTGAAGGACCATTACTGAAAGCCCTACGCAATGGCAACCAGTTAAGAAAACTTCTTGGAAAGGACAAATAAATGCGTGAAGTGTCAGTTAATGCTTGGCCGTGCGCCGGAACCCACATGGATGACTGGCTAGACAGGAAGGATAACGGTATGGAGGTTGAGACGACATGGGAAGAAAGAATGGAAAACTTCGCTTAAGCATATCTTCCAGCCAAAAGTGAATGTACCAACTAAAAAGGAGCACAAGAGAGCATCGGTTCTCCAATAAAAAAGGCGACTCCTGAGAACCGCCCTGATTTGCCTATTTGTGCCGCCTTTAATCTTCGTCTTACTCAAGAAATCCCGCGATATCTCTATAATTCGGTAGGGCTAGGAGGTTTTCAAGAAAAGGTAGAGCTGCTTGATCTCGAGGGCCAAAATAATCTAATGCTCTTTTGGCCATCCATTCCTCGGCAAAGTGCCGACGAAACATTGGTAAAAGATTGTTTGGATAAGCTCGGGCGGTCACTACCCTTCCATCTTCATATATGTGGCTATATTGAGGCATGCTATCCGGGTCGTACCCATTATCTCGAAGAAACTTAGAAAACATCCTACCCTCTGAAATGTCAGGGACCATACTGTCCGGCAAGACATACCCCATATGTTCAAGAGGCGCTATCAAGGCTACCGTCATTTCATTAAGCATTGAAAAATGCCCATTAGGAACATTGCCCATATTTGCCATATAGCGGCGCAGATGGTACGGAAGGTTACCGCCTGGAATTTTTCCAGACATCCAATCCATAATCCATTGCGTCACTTGAACAGCAAATTTCGGCGATAACCACTGCGCCAAATGTATAGCTACTTGTGGGTGCACCCAAGTTCCTTGCATAGTCGGCACACCACCTTTGATGCTTTGCACCAATCCCGAAACGGGAATTCCCGTTTCGGACGATAACTCATCAATAAATAGAGGGGTGGTCTTTAATCGGGCGTAGTCGTTAAATTGTCTGCCTGCAGCCTTGCACATCGCGGTTGCGTTGACATATCCATCTTTTACACGTTGATGAATTACCTCACGCTCGATTTCATACTGAACCAGAGGTAGCCCTATTTGAAAGTTAGGAGGATTCTCGTTAGCCACTATTTTATCCCTTCACTCGCCAATTTTGTGATGTTGAATAGTCCATTATACCGTAGATGGTATGCAAATGTAGTAGAAAACAACCTCCATTTTCAACACGCTTTATCCGTATTGCGTGCTATAGTTTGGGTACTACTACTTCCAATGAGGGGCGTTATGAGTACTGGTGCTTGGCAAGTCCTAATTTTGTTAGCAATCGGCATTGTGCCTGCGCTAACATCCATATCCGTAGCTCGCAATAACGATAAAACCCTTGACCGACTACCGTTTTTGTATCGGCTTATCTGGTATGTTGTTTTGTTTTTGGCAATTAATTTCCTAGCAGAACTACTTACATTTCAAACTACTTACGGCCCCCAGATAATCTTTGGTTTAGTGGCAATTGGGTCTAACATAATTTTGATGTACCTTCTTGTTCAAGCTATTTGCTTCCGCTTAAGGAGCGCCGGCATCTCCATCTGGTGGGGATTGTTATTTTTACTTCCCATTATAAATCTACTGCTACTTCTATTCTGTGTTTTTAAGGCAGGAGACCCTAAGTTTATAGATACCAGTTCAAACACTGAAATCAGGACACAGGCGACATTTGCTACACGTATTCTTGTGCTTATGGGCGCTGCAGCATATTTCGGTTATTTTCTACTGGGCGTATTCCAGATTGCGGCAATCATGGCTGGTGTAGAATACTGGCTCGGCTGGCATTGGGTTTTTTCTGCATTCATTGGTCTTTTTCTGGCTTACATCCCCGTTATTGGTACGGTAGCAGGGGTAACAGGCGCGATCTACGGATGGGGGTGGCCTGTACTACAAGCTGTCGTATTGTTTTTCGGTCCGTTGGCCTTTATATTCATTATTGGAATTATGGCAGACAGGTCACGCTAACAACCCTACCAGTAGACAACCTCCTCCATTTTCGAATTAAGGCCCATTTTACAGGAAGCAATCTGCTAGCTGGCAGGGGCTTTTTGGATAATAAAATCAATTTTGTTTTTATTGTTATCCCAACCGGTTCCATGAAATTTTTCCCCTTCGACATCCAGAAACCCGATTGCACTTGTTCTGTCAGTGCATTTAATTTCCCAATCATCCGTTCCATCCTGCCGACCATATCTCAGAATCATGCTGCAGGTTTTTCCGGCCACAAGGGTAGTTTGTTTCACAATCTTCGCTCTGCTATATTCTTCTACTAATACTGAGTGAACCTTGCGGCCCTCAAGCAGACTATCCCAGGCGAGATCAAGTACGTATTGATGGGTGAAAGCTGCCGCTGCTGCCTCGACCGCGGCCTTTGCTTTATAGCATTGTCTAGAGCTTTTTATTGCGTCATCGCTCGATACATCGTCATAGACCATAAGACCTTGCATGAAGCGGCCATCAAAAGAGTATTTGTTCAAGAGAGCTAAACCCGCGTCATTTTCAGAAGCAATACCGTGATGCTTCTCGCACAAATTGCTAAAAGCAAACCAAACACCAACTGTGTAAGGATCATTCAGGTCAACGTCAGATATATCAACCGGTTTTTGATTTGTTGTAACGCACCCGGACAGTAAGGCCAAAACCAGCAGAACGACAAAATACCTCATACGCAACTCCATAAACCAATTTTTACTTAAGATAGTGCGAGAGCGCATTTCAAAACAACTTATATTTTCCTCAATACATCCGCGCAAGAGTTGTTATATTGCAGACATGAAACACTTAATATTATTCGCTACGTTAGTTTTAGTCGCCTGCGGTCCCAAAGGAAACGGGGGCACAGCGCCCTTACAAGACGCTACCCCTCCAAAGCTAGCGGCGCTCCCAAAGGGCGCCCCTCACCCAAGACTAAGCAGTGATTTTCCATGGAGTGCCTTAAAATCTCCCCTTTCTACGGGAAAAGACGCCGAGATTCACTCAGTATTTAATGACCCCGACCAGATGGAGAAGAACTTCCTTGTGATTTTAACCGCTACTGACGAGGCAAAGAAAGATCTTGGCACAAAGGCGTTTGGCCCTGCAGCTGCGTCGGCGTATGTAACAATAAGCGAAATTTGCAAAGACATTTCGACTCGTACCGCGCTAATGAGTGGCTGGAAATTCAATTTTTACCTGGTGCCTGACACAGACACAGAAAAAGTACTCGCCAAGCTCATTTATCATCAATCGACGTGCCCTTAAGAATAACGGATTACTCATAATGACATTAAGACCGCGCATAGAAAAACCCCGCCATTTTCCACAAGAAATTCTAGCTCTTTGCGGGTGCTGGTAACATCAGGAATTCTATTGGATTCCCTGCCTCGTCAATGCCAGAGCCTTGAAAACCTAAACCTATACCGCGTGTCCATAGTGTACCGCCGGCCTTTGTTCCATCGGTACAATTGATTTCCCATTTTTTGCCCTCATTGTGGGTTTCAAAAATAGCGTCACACGTTTTTCCTCCCGCAATTGTGAAGGATTTTACAGAGCTGACCCGCCCTTCTTGCTTAACCATGACAGGATAAACGTCTCTGAAACGAATGACATTTTTCCAACTTACATCTAGATAATATCTGGTATTACCATACTTGATTTGAACTGACGCAGCAGACGTCATTGCTGGATAACGCTCGCTATAAACAGCTTCAACCACAGCTCTTGATCTATCACACCCCCCCAAATTCGTAATACCGCCCGCATTTATTAAATTATGGTTTAGGTCATACCCGTTTTTAAATCGCGAGTTTCCCGCGTATAGGTCTTTGACCGCACTAATTTTCTGCACGCTTGCACTATCTCCGAGGAAATAACCACACAGTTCACTATTTGTGATATGCCAACCCACCGAATAAGGGCTATTGAGGTTAACATCAGAAATATCTACTGGCTGGTCCCCGGTTGTATTACACCCCACCAATACGAGAAAACTCAGCAGCACTGCAAAATACTTCATACTCAACCCCGTAAATCTACATATACTCATGATAGTATGTAACCGAATCTTAAAACAACCCTAAATCTCAAATAGATTTACCCGATAGGTTGTGCTAATTTGAGAGAATGAAACTCTTGCTTATACTCTTTGGGCTAGTCCTTGCCAGTTGCACTACGGCGACCCAAGGCTCCAATTTAGTCAATCAATATCTCGAAGAGGCAAATGCTGGTCTTCCGTTTACCGTGTTCCCAATTGAAGTTCAGCGTGTTGAACAGCGCAATAATAGCCTAGTTACTTTTGTTTATATTGACGCCAACAAGGTTCCAGTAGCTGAACACTCCAAGGCTAAGCTTGTGGGAATTTCTGCATCTCTAAAAGAAATGACTAAAATATGCCATAGCCCTTACTACAGTGACCTTCGAGAGCTCGGATACGATTTTATTATGAATTTTTATGGTATAGGGTTTAAGGAAAGCATACGAAGAGAATTGCCGGTAACTCCTGCAAATTGTGAAGACGCGGAGAAATTAGCCAATACTTGAAGCACCCTGTTCTTTTCCACAATCATTTCCGCATGGGCACAAGAGGTTTGACTTTCCATCACATTCACGACAGATCATGAACCGCCTTCTCATTGCTCTTCTTTTTCTGCAATTGAGTGCTTGCACTGTCGACCAAAAGTCAAAGCAAACGGTTTCCTTTTATCAATCTGCTGACCCGTCGATTAATTGGCAAAGGATGCCAAAGCCGAAATCTCTTGTACCAGGTGCTTCGATAACTTCCTCGATGAAAGATACAGCAAGCAAATCACATATGTTTCTTGTTGAGTTGACCGAAACACGGCCCGAGAAGCGCCTGTTGAAGGAACATGTTTATAGTCCGACTATATGGAGGCTAAACAAGTACCTGGACAAAACGTGCGGCGACGCTCATATGCGTGCAAATCTCAGTGATGGCTGGACGTATACATATATTTTAGTGCCAGCGGTTGAGCCTACAAAGATGCTATCAAAGGTTATATATCTGCAAAAGACATGTGAAGCGGTTTCTAGCTAGGCCGCCTAACTCCTGCAGAATATTAACCATAAATTAGTATTAAATTGACTCTTTTGGAGCTTCATACTTATGCTTACTCAACCTGTGGGAGGGCTGACTATGATACGAATACTCGCTTTTATTCTCTGTATGCTGCCGTTTGGCGCGTCCGCTGCCAGTGTTATGACATTCACCGACTTGGGTTATGAGTTCGGCGGTACGCCGACTTATGTCGAAGATGGAATAACTGCTACTACTTCGGGTCTGGCGCTCGGTTCCCATCACAATCCAGGCACCGCACACATGGATGACAGAGCAACAGCTTTTGCCTCAGAAATAGTATTCACCATGGCCGGTCGCTTTGACGCTTATAGCTTTGATTTCTTTCCGATCTTAGGCGGCGCAGGACTGTATAAGTGCGATATTGGTCCTAGCAACTGCAACACTATTGAGTATCAAGACGTGAAACTCTCCGGAGAGCGTGATGGTATCGCCGTGGCGACCACTTTATTCTCAAGCGGTGACTTGCCAAACACTTATGAACTAGGGTCCGCTTTCTCTAACCTTGATAAGTTTACTATTTCGCTATTGTCCGCAATCGAAGGAGAAATCGGGGATAAATATTTTGGCTGTTTGAGTATTACTTGTACGCATTGGGATATCGATAATGTAACACTCTCTGCTGTGCCTCTGCCTGCTGCATTGCCTCTCTTCGGTGCAGGTCTTTTGGTTCTTGGTCTTGTTAGACGGTTCCGAGGATAAAATAACTTTGACCTTTGCCGCCTACCGGAAGCATTTCTCTATAAGACTCCACGATATCTGGACAGCGGAAACGTAGTGGGTTACCGCAGATTGCGATGTTTCGGCCACCCCATACGTTTATCCATTCCCACAAGTCCGTGCCATCCGGTGGCCATACAACAAGCAACAGCCTATCACCATGCTTGGCAAGATCGAGATGGTTACCCCGAAGGACACCCGGCCCTCTTGGATGAGGATCATAACCTATAACATCAACGCCTGACCTTTTTAGTATGTCCAGCCAGATGCCTTGGCCTGCACCGCACTCTACAATCTTATGAGGGCATAACCTCCCCAAAACCTCTGGTGTAGGTAACGCGAGAGGTATCATACGTCCGTAACTTCTCCGTTCGTAGTATCACCCGTAGACGGATCGTTATCACCATTCCAGGCGTCTTCTTCACCATTTTGTATCCAAATGTGTGATAAGGGGTATCCGGGAACAAGATTAAGCAAGCTTTCTCCCTTTCTGGCTATCCATCATGGTTCGTCGTCTGAATTGCGAGATAGCCCCTAAAATTAGACACAAGGGAATTCCTGTTTTTATTAACACTCGCCCTAAAGCGTTATCTTCTTCAACCGCATGCATTTTGTACGCCATATGCTCAGACCAGGGCTTGGCAAGGATGTGAACAAGCTTGGTAGCCAATAGTGACTTCTGCATCAATTTAACTACCGGTACAGCCCATAGGAGATAGCCTGCCCTGACAACCGGATCGACAGTCTTTGCGTATTCTTCGTCGGCTCGCCAAATATGTTCCGGCATAAATCCCTGCCGGTGCAATTCAGTGCAAATGACCTTGTCGCCACTTGGTCCTGCTGCCCCGCTCCCTGCTGCAGTGCCTGGTATACCAACGCCCAAACCATGGCTGGCTGCTTCTGCTGTACCCGCATCCAAACCCATAGCCTCATTCTCAGCCTGCGCCGCTTGTTGGCTAGCTGCTTCACTCGCGTTCATACCCTCCGCGTTCATGCCATTAGCAAGCGCTACGGATAGCATTGCTTTGCTTATACCTGGCATCAAGCCCACCGGCCCCACAGGTGCCACAGATAGGCCTTTGCCAATTGCATGCGCCATCGATATTCCGGCCATTTGCTCCGCTGCTGTCATGCTTCCAACATCTGCTGTTGCGCTATCTGCAGCTTCGTTACCATCCGCAGGATTAGGGTCTGAATTCCAACGGCCATTCCCTAAAGGCCTCTGAACTACCGGCGGAGTAACGTACGGCGAAAGGTTGAGCAGCCCTGGGGTGTATTGGTTCGGGTAACTGTTCAAAAGATAGGTTGGCGTCGTATTCAATAAACTCATTGGGCGTCCCTCTCGGCATCTTCATACGCCGTGACTTCAATCAGACTATTTAGCTTCAGGCGATATGCCTTGTCGCTGCAGTCACCAATATCCGCCTCAGCGCCGCTGTGAATGGCCTTTAGGCTCCAATAGGGAAATACAGCCTGAATACGGCTTACTGCCGCTTCTGGCGTATCCTCACGCTGTACAATGGCGCGTATGCAATGTGGGAAAGGATCTGTCATGCCGTCACTTGCTCTAACGTGTTTAGATACTCCCGAACAGCAGCCCGGATGAGTTCTGACATAGTTTGCTCTTTTGTAGCTGCGGCTTCTTGTACTCGCTCAACAAGAGACGGTGAAAACCGAAGATGTAGATGGCGGTCGAAAACTGTTGAATTCATTAAAAACCCCATAGGAACACATCATGAACATTATACAGTAAGAACGGCTTGTTAACAATACAAACACTCACTTTTATGAGTGCATAATTGGGATAAAGTATTTTAAGGTGACAAGCACCAAAACCGACCGGTTGAAGTTCGAAGGATAATAGATTTAATGAAAATCGTTGAAGTACGCAGACATACTATACGGCGAAAGCAGACTGCACATCTATCATCAGAGGGAATAGAGCTAGCCATTTACACAGGAGCTAGAATGGGCAGTTATGACCGTGTGATTACCAGCACGCTGCCTAGAGCTATCGAAACAGCTATCGTAATGGGATAGGAGGTGACTGAGTGTATTGAAGAGTTGGGAAGTATATCTGATGGAATACTTGAGAAATTAGATTGGCCAAATACTCTCCAAGCTATTTCTGAAGTCATCAAAACAAATAATTACTGTTTCCGGTTCGCGAGACAGCAAGCGTTAATTTGGTTTGAATGTATTAGAGATCTTCATGACGAAAGTAGCGTTTTGATAATATCTCATGGCGGTATTATCGAATTGGGAGCATTGGGTAGCTTTGAGCTTGATGAACATTCAGCGTCGATAGGGGCATTTGGTTATTGCGAAGGATTCATTCTTGAGTACAGTGATGACAAATGTGTAGGACTAAATTTGGAACTCATGCCGGAAAGCAAGAAAGAACTTAATCGTAAATACATCATTTCCTTAACCTACTTGTGATAATGCTGTTCTGGATCAACACCCCGTAACTCTCAGATGAAAATTACCTCCTCGAACCCCACTATCAATATGTTTTACTACATCGGCCACGTTTGTCTTCGTTTCATGTTGTTCGGAAAACAAATACTTTCCACATCCCCGATTCCAATCCAAATGAATGGGGAATAGATAGGCCCCATTTGAATTAAGAAGCCTAAAATTAAACGTGCAATCGACCCAATCTCTATTAGTAGCTTTTGCCACAGGCGTTTCTACTTCAAATGAAATGGTGTACAGGACATTATTACTACCATAATCCTGCATATCTAAACTCATGTTGCGCACATATGTAATCCAATCATAACTCTTTAGCTGAACATCGTTCCAATAAAGAATTTTGCGAGCAAATAGTGAACTTTCGCCATCCGTTTTTTCAACTGATTTGCTGCTGATTTCATTTAACGAAATTACCACGTCTGTTTCTTCTTCATTAATGAAAGGATCATCTTTCATCCAACTAAATTCTTCAAAGTCAATCAACTTGAAGTCAGGTTTTTGGCTTCGTTTAGTCATGAATATTCTCCAATCGAATTTATAGTAGTAGGCGAATTCTCTCAATAGAGTGCACCAAATAATAATATTTTGCAACCTAACCGTGATCCCATGGGATGTCGTAATCTAGCAGTAACTACTTGAAAAAGGATTGAGTAAAACTCGGAAAATGCCACGCCCAGCATTTCGAAATTCCAATTAGGAATCAGATGCACGCCATACTACATTAGTGTTACGATGGAACTGATATAATCTGACTGGTTATCAGTTTCACCAGGATTTTCATGCAACAAATTTTCAGTATTTGTGTAGTTTTTCAGTTTCGTTTCACTACGAACACCATACCTAACTCACATTCACCTGTGAATTCGGCCATAATTGCTGTGTAAAGGACTATTCGATATGAAAACCGCATTTCAGCTTGCCAAAGAGTTTTGGCTTCCGTTAATAGTCGCTATCGCATGGACGTTCTTCAATTTTTACCCTCAGACTTTCGAAGACATACCTATTGCAGGAATTATCAATATATTCGGGCCAACATTTTTCTTGGCAAGCTGGTTGTCAGGACAATATTTTAGGGTTCGCAAACAAACTCGTGTGCAAGATGACCTCTCACGCTTAATTGAAAAAACTTCAAGCTTGCTTGAACGGCTGGATGAGAAAACAGCTGACTTGGTCAGTCATATTACCGGTGGTGACAGCTTTTGCTTCATGGCTCACTCTAATCTCATGCCCGGTGTCGATAGGGCAATGACCATGATTATACACCAAGGAATTCATCCACTTTACGATATTCGCGCTCGGATTGTTGATTTACAAGCGTTTAGGTCAGTTCAAAATAAATTAACGCCCGAAAATTTGAACAAGGCGGAGTTACATCGATCCTACGGCGAGTTGACCCGGGGTCTTTGTACAGACTCAGAGGTTTGGGATTTAGGAAAAGGAACGGAACGAGATTTTAATATATTTTGGACAACGAGAAGCGGTCCTTTTTCTCAGTACCTGAAGTATAGAAAGCACAATAACCGCTGGATATATGCGACGAAAGTAGTTCGGGGGAATGATGTGCTATACGAAACTATTCAAGAAGATTTTCCGCGAAATACTGCCGGGGAAGTCGATTGGTAAATTTTTTTGATGCTATGCTCCTAATGCTTGGATTGGTGTTACGATTGAGATTCCTGCATTTCACGAAAAAAGGCATGGGATTGCTTCCGGATTTCAATTTCCTCCTTCGTCCAATAGCCGTGTTTATGGTTCCTGTTCTTCGGGCCTGTGGGCGCGCCAGTTGACGTTCCACCGTACATCCTGCGTCTATCGCCTGCGACGGACAGTGTATCTGAATAGGAGCTTATGCCGCCCCTTCCAAAAAAATCAGTTCAAAACTGTTTTTAAACCAACCATCAAGCTCTTCCTTTTCGAGACTCTTGCGAATTTGCTCAAGCTCCTCCTGCGATGGCCTTAGCGCCTCAAGGACAATCGGCTCTGGCTTGCCTCTGTTTATGTAGTGGCGGCGGTCGTCTCCTTCCGCCATTGTTGAATGAGCGTAGTAAAGATGTTCCATAGACCGGTTGAACGTTTTTGTCGCATCTCGAAGATCTGCCTGCCATTCCCTGGTGAGATGTGAAAAGAAATCAATCTCAAGGTACTCTGAAATCGCGTCGAGTGTCGCCAGCTTCACCATGAATGCTTGTGCCTTATGGCTGGCGTTGGTGTTCATGCCATCAAACAGGGATGGGCCGATCCGCTCCACGGCCTTCTCGAAGGCGTTCAACCTAATAGCAGCATCTGCACCGAAGGATTGGAAATGGCCGTTATCGTCCAAATGCCCGCCGTCAAAAGGCTCTTGAATAATCGCGACTGGTCGGCAATACGGCAAGTCTGCGTGCATTTCTGCCTGCACGTATTTCTCCATGAGGGCTTGCCATTCCGGGAGTTGCGACTTTAGAGAATAAAGGTGCTTGCCCTGGCATCCGCAAATCACGTATTCACAATGAAGGTCCTGTAGTGCCTCGCTCGTTTCTTCGCCCATCAATGTTTTCAAATCGAGCCATTCCGGCATGACATTGACCGCCGTTTCCCCTATCTCTGGCCATTGCTCCCGCATGACGTCCGTTGGATGTTCCGCCTCAAACACAAGGTCCCCACTGGCAATATGTTCTCTGATGCTATCTAACGCCTTCTCACCGTACTTACTGGCATCCTCTGGAAAAGCGTCAATGTAATCCCACCAAAGCAAATCACCATATTCATCCGTTTCGATCCGTGCCTTCTCTTTTTCCGGGAGTATTTCATGAGCCCGCCGGACAAACACGTCTTGAATGGAATACCAGCCCTCTAAGCGTCTCTGTTTCTGATGCTCTACGCTGTCAATTCGGTATTGTGCTGCCGCCTTCTCGGTCATGACAAGAGGCTGATATAATTGGTCGGCTTTGTTCAGATATGCCAGTTCTCCAAGGTTCATTGCCAGCTGAATTCGATTGATAGTCGCCCGTGCGTCCAGGGATAAGGATAGTGCATTGTAAATCTCGGCATGGAATTCTTGCGAAAGTCCTACCCATTTATTAAAGGTTTCCGCTTTATGTGGCTGACCAGACAGATTTTTGTCTTGTATCGCGTCTAGCTCTTTTTCTGTGAAAGCAGGTTGCTCCTGTCGCAATTCCTGTGCCCATGATCCCAAACGAAGTTTTACAACCTCCATTGCTGATAAATTGCCGCTCGTTGCGGCTCTGATTTTACGTGTATTAGCCAAATCAATTACTCCTTCACTCATTTTCGCGCTCCTATTACATGCTCCATCGCTTCAACCTTTTTCTGGAGATCGGCGATGTCATAGGCCCGCAACATTGCGTTCAATATTGATGTTTCCTTTGCTGCCTGACCGTCACTAATCAGCCCCGCTCTATACCTGTGGAGCGTGTTACCAAGATCCTGTAAAATTGTCTCCCCGTTCACATCTGTCTTACTTTCGTTCATTGTTCAGCCTTTCAATTTCTTGAGGCTTCTTACCTCAGAGTCCGGCAAGGGCCTGATTTCAACAAACTCCTCTTTCAGTGCCAGCGTGTATTGCATATGAACGCCAAATAGCTTGTCTGTTGAAAGTTCACTAAGATCTCTAGATCTCAATTCTTCATCCAGGCGTTTTAACTGCTCCCCAAGAAGCCGGATGCGTCGCTCTTTGGACATAAAGAATTCTTCATACAGCGCGTCGAGAGCGATGGCACGGGCTGAGGCTATTTCTTCCTCAAGGTCACTGTTCCAATTCGAAAGTGTAGATTTTGATACACCTATTTCCTCAGATATCTGGCTATAAGATTTTCCAACCGCTCGCATATGCACGAAAGATGTTTTCTTTTCTTCTCTGCCCATATCGTTGTTAAAAGCTATTGTTGCTGTCATTGCCTCTCATCCCATTGTGTAAAGTTGTCATCCATAATGTGTTCCTTGTACATAGAGTGGTAATTATAGGTACTCCCCATACGGGACCATGAGGGTGCCCAAAAAGGGCCTGACGGTTACTGAGACGGGACATAATTATGCCCTTCGCTCCCCAGATGGGACCGTCAGGTAGTGAATATGTCCCGTGTCGGGAGCGACTTCTGTTTTTCTGAAGTCCATTCCGGGCTTCCATCGTCGCCAGTCATTGGTTGCCTGTTTGCCTTCATAGGGACGGTCAGTGACTTGCCATTCAGCAGCTTTACGCCCATGCCAGTGGCCAAACTTGGTAATCTGAATGAAGCCTCTTTCCTCAAGCTCCTTGAACGCCTTAGTGATTGTAGAGTTGCCCAGACGCAGCCTCTTACGGGCAGAGGCATAAGCAAGCGATAATTCGCCATTATTGCCCCCGTGATACTTTGAACGTAGTTCAACATATACTTTGCAGGAGGCGGGGCTCAGTGTAAGCCAAGCCTCGCTTGCAAGCATCGCGTATGAGAGCGGAACATACTGCTCATGCTTGTTCCGCCCATTGTTAAGGGTTTTACCGCCACGGGCCATCAGGCGGCTTCCTTCCGCTCTGGTCTGACTACTTCCGTAATCTCAACAGGCGTTTCCAGTACATGCCGTCCGTGCCAGCCACCTTCATGCTGTTCACGGTCTGTCCGAATGCTCAGGCCATGCTTATGGATGAGGTCATGGCAATAAGCAGCGAAGCGAAGGGCCCAACTGCTGACCTCCTGAGCTGTAACACCTTTTGGATAAGCCTCTACCAATGCCAACAAGCTCTTGGCGGTCTGGCCACGAGTGACGATAATTACCTCTTCGCCCTCGCGCATGTACTTTGCAGTAACCCTTAAAGATCTCATATCGCCACCCCATAATGTTCTGCCGCGATGAGGCGGGCATGGGCTGGGGAAACATGATATCGACGTTGGGTGAGAGAGGCGGTCAGGACCGGCGCTGGCAACGATCTGCTTGCTTCCCATTCAAATAATGGAAGGTTGTAAAAAGAGTTGGATTTAGGTATATTGTGCATGTTGTATTTCTTTCGTTGGTAGCGTTAGAAAAAATGAATTAATCCCTTGGAGCCTTGCCGCTCCGGGGATTTTTCGTTTAGGGGATGACCGCTTTTCACGGCTCCTGCTATTAATCATCACGCGGCCTCGTTTTTGCCGGTGTCTGACGTTGATTTGCGAAGCAGGCCGTCAGCCCATTCCTTCAAATCAATTCTGCGGTATTTGATGCAGCGAGAAGATATACGGACGTATTTTGGCCCGCCGCCCTTCTGTCGCTTGTCTTGAAGTGTTCGAACTTTCTGGCCGACAAAATTAGCGGCCTCGTCCTCCGGTATAAGTCCATACCAAAAATCGCCATTATCGCTTCCTTGCGGGATTTTGGGAGGTTCATTAAGTTGATGTACTTGCGTGACCAATGTGTATCTCCATCGCTGTTAAACAGTAATGGAGAGAAGGATATGCGTGGGGTTAAGCCATGAAAATACAAAATAATATTATGGTTGGATTTATTATTATGGTTTTTTTTAAGCTATTGTTTTTAAAGATTTTCATCACTATTTCCACGGGAATAGACGACACTCCCAATAAAATTATGAGATTTCTTTAGACGCTCTCTTCATGACATTGTAGCGGTCGCGAATTGCATTTTCTACAGCTCCCGTGCTGCTGGGTGCATATTTTGGATGTTCTTTTTTTACCCACTTGTGCAAGATATCCGCTTGTTCCTTTATTGTTTCTTTCAACTCTCCGGCATCATAAATTCGCTCTAGCTCCCTCATGTAGTGATGTTTGGTGTTTGGCTTACCTGGTAGGCCGCTTTTGTAAAGTTCGTCGCTATCGCTTATTTCTGAATTATTGGAATTATCCGTGACCATTTGACCTGCAGCTTTGTCACCAGATAGCCTTCTTACCAATTCACTTCGTAAATTCTCAATTTCGGACTTGAAAAAAATTATCTCCGTAAACGCCCCTTCATCGTTATCAATGGTTAGTTCCAGTGGCTCCAATCCAAGCGCTTTTCGTGCTGCGGGGTCTGGGTCTGTCGCGGCAATTGGTTCAAACTGGAAAGAACGGAATATGTCAGCGGGTATTTGCTCAACTTTCGACGAATACTTTTTTTTGCCCCTGACACGCAATCGACCTGACGCGGCGGCGCGGAGCATGATGTTGTTAAGAACATTTTGCTCGTGGTTCGATATACTTCCTACTGACGGCTCAAAACCGTTTTCTGCCTCCCATCCTTCCCAAAACCTTTCAAACGCACCTTTATCTGCTGCGCCATACGCAATAAAATTGTAAGCCCCGTAGAGGTCGTAATGGTCATCGAGAAATGAAAAGTCTTCCATTCTGGTGTTTATCCGTCGTCTGCCAATGAGAGGTTCGCCTTGCCTGAAGCCATCATAATATTTTCACCGTGCGCCTCCATTGCTTCTCGTGCAGGGTCATCGCCGAGACGGGCATAAATCAGCGTTGTCGCAATGTTTGAATGTCGAAGCGCTGATTTAATAACGTTCAGATCAACGCCAGTTTGAGTTAACCAGCTTCCTACAGACCGCCGTAAATCATGCAATTGCAAATCTTCGACCTCTGCTGCTTTGCGAACTCGACGCCATGCCTTGTCAATGTTAACGATGTGCTTCCCTTTAATTCTTCCGGGGAACAGGTAATGGTTCTTTTCTTCTGCTGGTATCGCGTTAATTATCGCCATAGCGGAGGCACTAAGCGTTACTTCCTGTTCTTCACCTGATTTCGTATCAGGAAGCCGGAGCATTTGCCGAGAATTGTCTATGTCTGACCGTTTCACCCGTAAAAGCTCGTTCTTGCGCAGGCCCGTCAAAAGATAAAGCCACATGGCAGAGCGAACATAAATACTCTGCTCCTTATCAATTGCCTTTGCGAGTGCAGGAAGTTCCTCTTGGGTTACAAATCGCTTGCGCTTGTACTCCCTGAATTTCTTGATACCCGTCGCGGGGTTCTCTGTTCCCTTGTCCATAAAATACCAGCTTTGCGCTTTCTCAAAGATGACGCGCAGGAGGTCTAAGGTCCGGTTGGCTTCATATGGCGCATTGACGCCAACCCTGGCATGAAGGGCGCTCACGTCATCTCGATTGATAGATGCGACAAGGCGGCTGTTCCAGGACGCGGGTATGTGGCGGTTGAGTCTGCTTTCGTCTGTCTTCCATGTTTTCTTGTGAGGTTTTGCGTGGTCTTGAATGTATTTGTCGCAAAGTTCTTTGAAATTTTTACCCTGGGAATGCTTTTTTCGTTCCTCTAACGGGTCCTTACCATCACGAACATCGACACGGTGTGCTTTTGCCCTATCCCTAGCCTGTTCAAGAGTGAGATCTGCGCCGAACCTGCCAAGAGTAAGAAGCCGTTTGCGACCCTGCGCCCTGTACCTGAGAATGAAAGCCTTTTTGCCAGAGGGGTAGATACGAACACCGAAGCCGGGGATAGTTTCATCCCATCGAACATCTGTTCCGCCAGCATAGACGAAGCTGTCAATTGACCGCTTGGTGAGTTTATGTATGCTTTGAGTGACCATTTCGAGTGACCTATAAGTGACCGCTCTATACAGTATCATATGGGGTATATTCAGTAAACCACGTAATGTGTAACAAGAGAAATCCTTGATAAATGGGGGGTTACAGTAACACAGAGTATAGTCGCGTATCTAAGAACAGTTGAATGGCATTCAAGAGGTCGTCGGTTCGATCCCGTCTGGCTCCACCATTACCCTCTTTCACAGAGGGTAATTTTACATTTCAGTAAAAATGCATGGCAAAGCGCCAGCTTTCTCATTCACAGATAAACCGTATTTTATCGAATTCAGCTCGCAAATTGGATACTTCGTCGGCTAGAGATTCTGGGCTATTTGTTGTGAGAGCTCTTGCAATGAGTGTGGCCAGGGGTCTGACGCTCTCTTTTGTGACGCCCCATCGTACAAGTTCAGGGGTTCCGATCCGTAGGCCGTTGAGATCGCCGGCTACGTCTGCCAAAGGTAACCCGATGCCACAGGCAAGGAAACCCGCTTGCCGGAGCTTTTTCGAAGCCGCTTGTCCGCCACCGAATGGAGCAGCTTCAATCGCAAATTGGTGAGATTCCGTGAAGCCATTATTCTTTGCAAATATGGGAATGGAGAGGAAATCGAGCTCTTCTGCGAGTGATTTAGCAACATCTATCATGGCCTTGGCATATGCTGTACCATGGGACTTCCAATCCAGCATAGTGATAGCGAGGGCTGCGGATTTTGCAGCATCAAAATTTGCCGTCATACCGGGAAACGCAATGGTGTCCAGCCGTTCAGCAATTTTGGCATCATTACTTACAATTAGCCCACCCGCGGGTCCAGCGAGACTTTTATAGGTACTCATGGTCATCAAATGAGCACCTTCGGCTAACGGGTTCGGCCAGGCTCTTCCGGCAATCATGCCGCATTGGTGGGCGGCATCAAATAAAACTTTAGCGCCAACTTCATCCGCTATTTCCCGAATTTCGCTCACCGGATGTGGAAACAGGTTCAAGCTGCCGCCAATGGTTATGAGTTTCGGCTGGACTGTTCGGGCAAGGTTTCTTAAGCCTGCAACATCAACTGTAAATCCATCTGCATTTACGGGGGCTTCATGGATGTTCAGCCCATACAAGCCCGCACAGCCTCCTTTGTGATGGGTCACGTGACCGCCAATGGAAGCCGGGGGAACAATGATATGATCTCCGGGCTGACAAACGGCCATAAACCCATAGAGGTTCGACAGCGCTCCAGAGGCGACACGAATCTCAGCATAATTCGCTTGAAAGACTTCGGCACAAAGTTCTGCACAGATAACTTCTATCTCTTCAATTGCTTCTAGGCCCATTTCGTATTTGTCGCCTGGATAACCAAGGGAGGGGCGTGATCCAAGGCCTGCGGAAAGAGCAGCTTCCGCACGAGGATTCATAACATTGGTTGCTGGATTGAGATTGAAACAGTCTTTTTCATGAATTTCGCGATTGCGATGAATCAATTGATCAATTCGATTATTGACTGTGGCAGCATTTGACCCGGACGTATTTTGTGCCAACTGCTGAATATAGGTTTCGCTCTGCTTCGGAACCCAGGTGCGTCTGATCAATGCGGTCATATCTGTTACCCTTTATTTTTAATGGACCAAATAGAGCAAAAATACTTGTTGTGGGCAAATGAGTATTACTATTTACTAGACGTAGAAAATCTAGGGGTCAAAATGGCGATCAACCCACCTCGACCAAAAATGCCGGCACTTAATGCATTGCGGGCTTTTGAGGCGGCTGCGCGGTTAGGTAGCTTTACTTACGCGGCTGAAGAGCTCTTTGTGACGCCTGGCGCAATCGCGCAGCACGTCAAATCTCTTGAGGCTTGGACAGGGGAAAAGCTTTTTAAAAGACTTCCGCAGGGATTAGAGCTGACAGCCCTCGGTGCCAGTGTTCTTGCAGATTTTATCGCCGCCTTTGATCAGTTGGGATTGGCGGTTCATAATCTCAGAACCAATGCCGCCCCTCGTGAAATCCGAATAGCAGCTTTGCCAAGTGTCGCGCAGCTTTGGCTTTCCCCCCGGCTACCGGGACTTCGAGAGGCAATGCCCGAAATCGCTATATCAGTAACAGCGCTCGAAAATCCGCCCAACCTTAATCGGGAACCGTTTGACCTGGCTATTTTCTATGAAGATCCTGATATTTCCCCTCTTTCTATTGTTCTGAGTCAGGACCTGATATTTCCCGTTTGCGCTCCCTCTATTGCTAGCCGATTAAAGATACCTGCCGATTTGGCTGAAGAAACACTTCTCCATGATATGACCTGGCAAAATGATTGGGAGATTTGGCTATTGCAACTACCTTCGATGCCGCATCTCAAGAAAAGCGGGCCCACATTTTCGTTGTATGCTCTGGCCCTTGAAGAGGCTAAAAACGGAGCGGGTATATTAATGGGACATGAAGCACTTGTTCAGTCACAACTGGACAGTGGCACACTGGTGGCTCTTTTCGATATGCCTCACCGACTGCAGAGATCCCTGACGATAAAAACGGCGAAGCCAATCATCGTGGGATCCGTACTAGACGAAACTGTCGCGAAGCTAATCAGTTTGGCATCGAAAGCGGCGGGAACATCTTGCTAACCCGTTACCAATCCTTACTTCGGAGGCTTTTCCGGATCGCCCAGAGCAGCCCCTAGGACTTGCGTTTTCTGTTTTTCGTTCAAATTTTCGTATTCGTCATCCGCCAATCGGACAGTTACCTGGCGATGAGCGAACTTGATGTCATTTTGCTCAAAAAGTTCTCGAATCCGCGCATAGACATGCTTGCGAATAACAAACTGATCGCCCGGCCGTGTCATATATTTTACCCGAATTATCATCGCTGAATCTTCCATGGCATATACGCCTTGGGATTTGAGCGGTTGCAGGAAATCTTTCCCGAATTCCGGATGCTCCTGCAGCTCGACCCCAAGCTTTTTAATCAGTTTCCTGACTTTCTCAACATCGGTGTCGTAAGTAAGACGAAGTTTCAGTTTCATCATTACCCAGTCTCTGGAGAAATTTTTGAGCATCCGTATTTCACCATATGGAATGGTATTCAGCGGTCCCATATGATGACGAAGTTGCAAGGAGCGGATTGTAATGCGCTCTACTGTTCCCTTGACATCTCCCACATCGACATACTCACCTTTCCGAAAAGCATCGTCAAAAAGGAAAAATGCACCGGAGAATATATCCCGGATCAAGGTTTGGGCACCGAAGCCAACCGCCATCCCAATAATACCCGCGCCCGCGAACAATGGTCCGACATCCAAGCCAAGGCCGGACAAGGCGATCATTGCCGTCATCACAACAATGGTTGCCAGAACAGAATACCGGATAAGCGGTAGAAGTGTCGCCAATCGGGTCGCGCCTGCGGCCCCGCCTTCTTCACCGGGTTCCGGTTCCGCGCCAACACCTTCGTCTTCAATTTTCCGTTCTATGGCAATTTTGGCAACTTGGAAGACAATATAGCCGGAGATAATGACAATCACGACATCCCACATCCGAACCAATGAGCTTTCTTCATCAAACAGATCAATTCCCCATTGGGCCAGGAGAAATACGCCAGCAAAACCGAAGATAACCAACAGAAGTCCCTGCCGTGCCAGGCTAACATATGTTAAATCCCGTGTGACAAACGGGTTGGCAGATTCTTTCGTTTCCTCAAATACCGTTGGTTCGTCATCGTCCGATAAAATCGTTGTCGTGACGGTCCGGCTGGTGTCCGGGTTATCGTGCTGGAATTGGATTTGCTGTCTGGCCAGTAAGCGATCGATAATAACCGTGCCGATACCATAAACCGTTAAACAAGCAACCAGCGTAAAGAATAATGCCGCCATGAGACCAAGGGCATCAGGTAGGCCCATAACAAGCCGAAAAACAGAAACAAGGCCTGCAAAGACGAGATAAATTCCAATTAAGTGATGCCACCCTCTGGCGACAGTTCGCATAAAGAACGAAAGCTCTGACAGCGGTTGATGGCCGGAGATGAGTTTCGAGACCGGATTTCGCGCCTTAAACAGCACCACATACCAAAAGACCATGAACGTCAGGACCATAATGATATGAATTAGGGTCAGGGAAGTTGTATTGAGGCCTAATTGTCCAATCCATCGTGTGAGCCCGACAGTGCATAACCCGATCATTGTTCCAGCTCTGAGCCAATTGAAGAGCATGATGGAATCTTCATCTGACATATCCGGGATACGACGCTCCGACCAGCTGGGACATAGCCAAATTCGCCAGATTTCTGTCATTAAAAAGGCCAGCGCAAGACTGTAAATCCATTCATAAATGGTTGTTTCTTCAACGAAGGTATCCCCGAGTACGATGCTGGATAAAGTAAAAGAAACAACGCAGAAAATAATAATACCGACCACCCGTCCAGCATAACGAACAAGCACCAAACACATATCAACGCTACGTTCGAAGGGAAGTGAATCGAAAATAGGCGATAGCTTGCCTATGAGCCATTTGAGGTAAATGATTACGACAACCAAGCCAATTCCCATGGATACCATAACAACAGCAATGGTCCATAGCAGGCTGTTTCCGCCGATAGCTGCACTGGCGTCTATCAATGTTTCAGCAATATCCGGAACAAGTTGCGGAAAATGATGAATAAGCGTGATGAGTTTTGCGCGGAATGTCCCAACCGTTGCCTGCAGGTTATCGGCGGCATCCGGTCCGGTTGTGGTTGCAGTTGCTTTTTTTGCCGAGACGACGACGACATCCAAACCCTTGGAGGCCGCGTCATCAATAATTTTCTGCAATGATTCTGATGTTAGAGAGCCTGTCTCTTCGGGTGTTTGTGCGGCGGACCAAACAGTTGACGCACTCCATATCATAAAACTAATGGATAGTATTTTAAAGAAATGACCCCACATAACTAATCCTGCCCCACTGCAATATTTAAAATTCTTCAGTGTAGTTTAAACGATGCATCCGTGAATACAATTTGATTGTCTTTTCAACAATACTAAACACATAGTAAATCATAAATCCTGCAGGGAAAACATTATGGTGAATATTTGCCTGAGAGCTCCGCCAATCGATGTTTTGCACTAGATATTAGCTGCTGCGTTAGTTCTGCTGCATCCAATTCCTGACCAAGGGCTGCAGATTGACCGGACCATAGAGATGAGAAGTCCGTTGACCCGGATTCTTCTGATTTTGCTTTCAACGGGCCCAATGCGGCCCCGGCCGTCGGAAAAGCAGGTGCGGTTTCTGACATGGGACCAATTTCCCGCATCGCACGGTTTATCAGACCACGGGCTGGTTTTCCGGAAAACAGGTTGGTTATGGCCGTTTGATCGTCTTGTGCAGTCTTTAAAGCCGCCCTGTGCAAATCGCTGATCAGGGATTGTGGCGTAAATAGATAGGCCGTTCCCACCTGAACACCAGCAGCGCCCAATGCGAAGGCGGCGGCAATCCCGCGATCATCAGCGATTCCGCCAGCAGCAATAACAGGGACTGTAACAGCGTCGACGACTTGTGGGACAAGGGAAAAAGTACCGGCTTGCGCTGTTACATCCTGCGTCAGGAACATACCGCGATGCCCGCCAGCTTCCGATCCTTGGGCGATAATCGCGTCACAGCCTCTTTCCTGTAACCATCTGGCCTCATCGACAGTTGTTGCGGAGCTGATGATATGCGCCCCCGTCGCCTTTACGCGATCGACGAGTGCGACATCGGGTAATCCAAAATGAAAGCTCACGATTTCTGGGCATATATCCTCAACCAGCTCGCATTGCTCCTCATCAAAAGGCCGACGTAGTCCTGCCGGCGGGATATTTGTCGGATCAAGCTGCAGTTCACGGTAATAGGGCGAGAGTTGCTGTTGCCAAGCGCTATCGCGCGCAGGCTCGGCGGGCTCTGGCTTGTGGCAAAGAAAGTTCATGGCGAAGGAATTTTGGCTTTGCTGGCGAATGATGCCAGCTTCGGCCCTGATATCATCAATATTCAACATACCGCAGGGCAGGGATCCAAGACCACCTGCATTACTGACGGCGATTACCATTGCCGATCCGTTGGCGCCTGCCATGGGCGCCTGAATAAAGGGGTTTTCAATCCCTAACAGATCGGTTAATCGGTTATCTGGCCACATCGAAAACTCTCTTCAATTGTTAGATCTATTTGAACGTCACAGAAGAAACGGCTTCTGAAACGCGGGATTTACCCCAAACTGAAACTTCACCGGGAGCAACGTCGGCACCCTGTAAGTTCACGCCCGTTCCGGATGCAGTTAGAATGCGGCCGCCTTCAGCATTCCGTACAATGATGATCCCCTCGATAAGAAAAATACCATAGGTTCCGGCTGAGGGTCCGCCCCAAAAATCTGTTCCGCGAATTCCAATGGTTGCCGAGGACGTTTTTACTTCCGCCCGCTTGTCTTTCATTTTTCCGATGCCGCCAGAAATAAACCGGAAAGGACCTTGCGCAGCGTCGAGCAGAATTCGGCCAACACTTTTCTTCGGATCATAGAGAAATTGGTCGATGACGAGGGTACTGTTTTCTCCGATGGTTAATATTGTTTCGTCCATAAAAGTGATTTCGATCCGCGCTTCTTTTGCCGAGACTATTTCATCGTTTTCATGGATCGCGGAGCCGGTTTTCAGCGGCAGTGTCTGTCCATCCCGGACGACATTAGCGTTGTTTTGTAGGCGTGTTACTGTGCCAACTTCAGCTTCAGCCATCACTAAATTAGGTACCAGGAAGACGCCGATAAAAGCTATCAGCGTTATGATTTTATGCATATCATACCTTGTTATCTGCTTCATGATTGCAAGCACTGTGACGTTTCTGTCTGTACTAGGCAACAAAAATATTGCCAGTTTATTGGGAATGAGCAGACCTAGTTACGATCCTCATCGAGGCAGGCTGCAAAATTACCCGCAAGCTCCTGCATCAATAAAAAATATAAATCCGGATTTTCTTCCAAAGCGGCTCCAATGGGATCCAATGTGCCGATACGCACGCTGCTTCCTTCAATTACGGTTTCTATCAGCCGGTCACTAAATTGCGGTTCCCGAAAGACGCAGACGACCTTCTCGTCCTGCAGTTTTTTTCGAATTGCTTGAACATCCTTGATTGATTGTGGTTGATTGGGCTCAATGGTTATTGAACCGACCCCGTTAAGGCCTTGTTGATGATCAAAATACTGATAGGCATCATGCAGGACGATATAAGGCTTATCTTTTACTGGTTGTAAAAGAACAGCGAGCTCCTTGTCTAAAATTTCAATCCGGTCTAGCAGTCTTTTGGCATTCACTTGGTATATTGACGCATTATCCGGATTTATTTCACTTAGTCTTCGGGCGATAATTTGGACTATTGTTCGGGCATTATCAGTGTCGAGCCAGATATGTAAATCATCGCCTTCATGCCCATGATCATTTTCACTACGAGCACTGGTCTCTTGGTGGCCATGCTCCGCATGATCATGGTTATCCCAATCACTGCTCTTTCGAAGAGGCAGGATTTCCATGCCGGGTTGATGCGCTATTTCGACAACTGTGACAGTTGAGGGAAGATTTTTGAGGGCATTTCGGAGAAACGGCTCAAAAGCATCATCAATATAGAATACCGCACGGGCTTTCTGTAGGAGCTGCAATTGTGATGGTCGCAGGGAATATCCATGCGGGGATGCGTTTTGGCGCATCAGCAAGTCTGCCTTGCCAGTATCTCCCATGACGCCCTGCACCAAAGCGTGAAGCGGCTTAATTGAAACGACAATGCCATGAGATTGTGTTGCCATTGCGGGTGCGGAAAACCCCAAGAGTAGAATAGTTAAAATGAAAATTCGAAACATGAAGTGAAAGCCTTAAGGTGTGTTGCGAGCGACAAGGCGTTATGTTATATTATAACACAAGCTGACGAACAACCCCAAATGGAGGGTCATTTTGCATAATTGCACCGCACATAATGACTGCATTGCCACTGCTTTAGCGGAGGCAGAGAGTATTTGCGCAGCCAGGGATTTACGGTTTACGGATATCCGCCGGAATGTTCTGGAACTTGTCTGGACAAATCATGGGCCGATCAAGGCTTATGATATATTGAAACGTCTGGATAGCCGTATCGCTGCCATTAAACCGCCGACAGTTTACCGAGCATTGGATTTTCTTGTAGAGAATGGGCTCGTCCACAAGCTTGATAGCCTGAATGCTTTTGCTGGTTGTAGCCACCCTTTGAAACATAGCGAATGTTATTTTCTCATTTGCGAGAGTTGCGGTGAGGCTAAGGAATGCTGTAACGCGGATTTATCGGAATTGATTTTAAGAATTGCCCGGGAGATCAAGTTTCAGGTGCATCACACGACCTTGGAAATATCCGGCGAATGTGAGGAGTGCCATAATCCATGACTGCGTTGCTATCCGCAGAGAATCTGTTTGTAATCCGTGACGGTGACGAAATCTTGAGCGATGTTTCTCTCTCTCTTGATGATCGGGGTTTTGTAACAATTATCGGACCGAACGGTGCCGGGAAATCCATGTTGTTGAAATGCATTATGGGGTTCTACAAGCCGGACAGGGGGCAGGTGGTCCGAAAAAAAGGACTGCGTGTCGGCTATGTTCCGCAACGGCTTGTCGCCGATCACACCATCCCAGTTCGTGTCCGGCGGTTCCTGAGCCTGCGCAAGAAAGCGAGCAAGGAAACGCTGGAGCAAGTAGCGGAGGAGACCGGCATTACAGAACTGTTGGAGCAGCCTTTACATGTATTATCAGGCGGTGAATTACAGCGGGTCTTGCTAGCACGTGCTCTGCTTGATGACCCTGAACTCCTGGTCCTAGATGAGCCCGCACAGAATTTGGATGTCACTGGCCAGCTTGCCTTTTATAAATTACTGGACCGTATCTATGCCGAAAGGCAAGTGAGCATTCTCATGGTGTCTCATGATCTGCATCTGGTAATGTCCAGCACAAAACAAGTGGTTTGCCTTTATCATCATGTCTGTTGTTCCGGAGAGCCACATATGGTGACCCGTGATCCGGAATTCATTTCCTTGTTTGGAAATGACATGGCGAAGTTGATGGCTGTGTATAATCATTCGCATGATCACGACCATGATCATGAACATAGCCATAATCATGACCATAATCACGATCATCATGGAGTACGTTCCCATGGATGATTTCGTTATACGTGCCTTGGTTGCCGGCATGGGAGTGGCCTTGATTGCAGGACCGCTGGGATGTTTTGTGGTGTGGCGACGGATGTCTTATTTCGGCGATTCTCTGGCCCATAGCGCGTTACTTGGAATTGCGCTGGGCTTGCTTTATGGGATAAACGTTAATCTCGGGACCGTTATAGTTTGTTCAATTTTTGCTCTGCTCTTGGTCTGGCTGCAGCATCGACGGGTACTGGCGACGGATACATTGCTGGGAATTCTGGCGCATGCGGCTTTATCCATTGGTATGGTCGCCATCAGTTTCCTTGATAACCCGCGCTTTGATCTGCATAGCTACTTATTCGGTGATATTCTGACTGTTCGCCTAACAGACCTTTACTGGATTTATGGAGGCGGGGCGGTTGTCATTGCATTAATGATCGCCAATTGGTCCTCTCTGACCTTAATGACAATTCATGAAGATCTGGCGCGCGCTGAAGGCGTCAATACCATGTGGAGCAATATCCTTCTGATGTTCTTGATGACCATTGTTGTGGCCGTATCGATCCGCATTGTCGGAATTTTGCTGGTAACCTCGCTTCTCATAATCCCAGCAGCGACGGCGCGGCAATTGGTAGCTTCACCGGAAAATATGGCCTTAATGGCTGCGATACTTGGGCTATGTGCTGTTTTTGGCGGTATTTTTGGCTCCATTCAATTTGACACGCCCTCTGGCCCAAGCATTGTGACAGCTGCGGCGTTTATGTTCGCCGCGATTTCCTTTGGAGTTGCCGTTTATTCTCGCCGCCGAACTGCCACATGAGATTACTTATCGCCGTGAATCCATAATATCAATTTCGAAAACCGGGGGCATCAAACTGGATTGAAACCAGGTAATAAATGAATAGATACTGAAGACAGGCAGACCGAGCTCCCGACGCAAGTCGGCCGCATAGGGTACCATGTTGGTGCATTCCAGCACAATTGCGCCGAGATTTGGATGAGCAGCGACGAAATCGCGGCCTGATGCTAACATATCTTCGCGGGCCTTGTTCACATCCAGTGCCGCTTCATTATTTATGATCACCCGGGTGAATTCCGTACCACCGTCGGTGCCCATAATTGGCGTATCGCGGGCAACCCCTGCACCGTCCAGATGGGCTTCTGTCAATGTTTGCGCAGAAATAGTTAATATGCCAGCCCGCTTGCCTGGTGGCAGTAGCTTTTCCACCATGGGAATTTGCATGAGGGAAGATGTGGCAACAGGCACTCCGACAGCCGCAGCCAGTTCTGTTTGAAACAACGAGAGAAAGCCGCAATTTGTAGTAATCCCGTCGGCGCCGTCCTTGACCAGTTCGCGGGCTCCGTCGATAAATGCATCCAGCAATCCATCCGCCTGTTTGCGCACTACCAATTCAGGAGAAGCGCCGCGGACAATTTTGTAATGGGTTGGAAAAGGCCAGGTGAGCGCATTTCCCATGTCACCTGGAATCCGTGGAAACTGTGCGTCGAGCATTAGAATGCCGACGGAAGCACCAAACAGGCCTTTACCGCCATATTGAATGTTGGAACCGCGTGTCATTAGTCCAGCCCCTCTGTTCCCATATAGATGCGGGCATAACCTTCTTTGACGGCAGCCGTAATCTGGTCCAGTCGGCAAGTTATGTGCCGTTGCATCAATTCCCCAGCCTTGTCAGCATCGCGGGCGCAAATCGCCTGCAATATATTACGATGTTCATGTTGAGTTTCATTTCGACGGTTATCCATATCGATCCAGCGGAAAAACTTGATTCTCTCATTTACGTTTTTCAAAACGCGTGCCATTTCCGAGTTACGGGTGAACGAGACAATGTATTCATGAAATATTTCGTCAAACTCAACCAGCTTTTCACTGGATAATGCCCCTCTGTCACTACCGGTTTCCACCAAAAATTTTTTAACAGCGTCCAGTTCATCATCTGTCGCCAATTCACAGGCAAGGCGCGCAGAGGCAACCTCCAGTGTGGATCGCAATTGATACAGCTCGAAAATTTCCCGGGGCTTTAAGTCCCGGCAGAAAAAGCCGCGCCCTCTTTCAAAGGTAAGCAGGCCTTCGGCGGTCAACCGATTAAGCGCTTCTCTTAAGGGGGTACGGCTGGCGCCAAGTTTTTTCGCCAAATCAACTTCATTAATTCGCTCGCCGGGCTTGAAGCTAAAGGATATGGCTCGATCCTTGATGTGGTCATAGAGGCGCACAACACTGCTTGATGATTTTTCTTCGGCCAAGGCCATGACTTGTATCCTGATCTGTATTCAATATTAACAATGATATAGCAGATAGTAAATGAAATTTCCAAGCCAAAATAAGGATAATCTGGAGAAAACGGAAATTTAATATTGACCGCGTATCAAAATTATGTGCAATACTGTATACAGTTTGAAAATGATATTTGGAGAAACCCCGATGGCCTCAGAAGGCAAGAACATGGCATCAGGCGCCGAAGCCATGGTGCGCATGCTTCAGGCACATGACGTAAAACATATATTTGGTTTATGCGGAGATACCTCTCTGCCTTTTTATGACGCAATGTATAATCTGGATCATGGCATTACCCATTTCCTGACGCGGGATGAACGACATGGCGCCTATATGGCGGATGCCTACGCGCGGGTTACCGGGAAAGTTGGCGTGACGGAAGGGCCTTCCGGGGGCGGGGCAACATATATACTCCCGGGGTTGGCGGAAGCGAACGAGTCTTCCGTGCCCGTTTTGGGCATTACCACCGATGTCTCCGTATCGTCGCTGGGAAAATATCCTTTGACTGAGTTGGATCAGGGGGCGTTGATGAAGCCGGTGACGAAATGGAACGGGGTCATCGATACAGCTGAACGGCTGCCGACAATGGTGCGGAATGCCTTTCGGGCAATGACAACCGGCCGGCCAGGCGCCGGCCATCTTGCCTTACCATTCGATGTCCAAAAGCATGATGTCCCAGAGGAAGATATCTGGGGTCAATCTGAGTTTGGCCAGTATCCGGCTTGGCCATCCGGCCCTAACCCGCGCGATGTGGAAGCCGCGCTGGATAAAATTCTGGCGGCGAAATCGCCTGTGATAGTTGTCGGCGGCGGTGTGATTATCGCAAGCGGTGAGGCTGCCTTGCAGCAATTTGCGGAGCGTCTTGATATTGTTGTCGCGACAACTGTATCCGGGCAAGGGTCTCTTGCAGATACACATCCCAACTGTCTTGGCGTGGTTGGATCAAACGGCGGTGTGCCGGCAACTCGTGCCGTAGTTGACGAGGCGGACCTGGTGATCTTTATAAGTTGCCGCGCCGGATCGGTGACAACCGAACGCTGGCGATCTCCACCGCTCGGCACGCCTATCGTGCATATAGATTCTGATCCGGAAGTTATCTCCGCTATTTACGAGACTGAAGTTAGTATTGTCTCCGATGCCCGGCTCGCGTTGGAGGCTCTGAACCTTGCATTGGATATGAGTGGTTCCGCACCCAAAGGCTTTGGCGGGGCTGCCCGCGTGGCAAAGGCCAAGAAAATTAAATTTACTGAGTTCGATTTACTGGCAGTCTCTGATGCATCTCCCATAAAACCGGAACGGTTGATCGCCGAACTCGACCGGGTTTTGCCCGATGACGCCGTTGTTGTCGCAGATCCGGGAACGCCATGTCCGTATGTTTCCGGCTTTAAACCCTGGCGGCAGCCGGGACGGCATTTTATTAGTAACCGGGCGCATGGTGCGCTGGGCTATTCCCTTTCCGCCGCCATGGGCGCACAAGTTGGCCGGCCCGGCAGCAAAGTCATTTCCATGATGGGGGACGGGTCTTTTGGATTTTCTTGTGGCGAATTCGAGACAGCCACCAGATATAATTTACCCATCACTTTTATTGTGATTTCCAATTCGGTTTACGGATGGATCAAGGCAGGTCAAAAAACAGGTTTTGGCGAACGCTACTATAATGTTGACTTCAATGTCACGGATCATGCCGCCGTTGCGGCGGCGTTCGGCATAAAGTCGTGGCGGGTGGAAAATCCAGCGGACCTCAATCGTGTTTTGAAAGAGGCAATCGCCCATGATGGCCCGACCTTGATTGATGTAATTAGTCAGCCTCTGCAGGATGCGAATGCACCTGTTAGCGAATGGGTGGCATAAGGAAATAAGATGGCCGCTATCTCACATATGACCGTTTACCTGGCGGAGCTTAAGGTTCAAACACCACGTCATCACGGTGTTGGTTCCGTTGTAGGAGGCATAGACAATGTCTTTGTCTGTCTTCGGGATACCGAAGGCAGATGCGGCTGGGGCGAAGCATCTCCTTGGCCCGTCTTTACAGGTACAGCACAATCGGCAGCCGGAGCACTGGATACGCATTTTCGACCGCATGTCGTTGGGAAAGAACCCTCCGGCGTGGCGGGGATAATGCATATTGCCAATAAAACGGTGGCGGCAGCCCCGGAAGCGAAGGCGGCGCTGGAAATGGCGTTATACGATTTGTATGGTCAGCAATGCGGGCTGCCGGTCTCCGAGTTGTTAGGAGGGCGGGTCCGCGATGAAATTCCCTTAAGCATTTCCATTGCAGATCCTGATTTTGGCCGTGACAAGGATCTGGCAAAACGAGCCCATGGCGACGGCATCCTGATCTTCAAGGTCAAGACAGGTTTTGCGGAGCATGATTTTGATCTTATGCGATTAGAGAATTTGCGGTCCGAGTTCCCTGATGTAGATATCCGGGTCGATTATAACCAGGGTCTTGTTGCCCATGAGGCCCTCGCAAAATTGCGTGATATTACCCTTTTTAAGCCGACATTTATTGAGCAGCCTGTGCCTGCCGATAATTGGCGGGCTATGACTGCACTGACAGCAGCGATTGACACCCCGATCATGGCTGACGAAAGCGTCTTCAATGCTGTAGATGCTTACAGAGCCGCAGAAGCCAAAATTGCCGATCTGTTCAGTGTTAAAATCATGAAAAGCGGTGGAATGCGGGCTGGTCAGGACATATCGGCCGTTGCCAAATCTGCCGGTATTGCGTGCTACGGAGGAGATATGTTCGAATCCGGCCTGGCGCATCTGGCGGGAACACATATGATAGCGGCGACGGAAAATATATCATTAGGTTGCGAGTTTTATCAGGCACGATACTATCTGACTGAAGATGTTCTTGAAGTCCCGTTTGCCTGCGACAACGGAAAAGTTCAGGTGCCGACCACCGGCGGGTTGGGCGGAGCAGTTGATGAAGGGAAAATCCGAAAATGGGCATCGGTTATCAGGGAGTGATATATGCCGGGTGAGTTTCAAAATATTGCTGTCATTGGCGCCGGCATTGTCGGGGTCTCTTCTGCTGAGTGGCTGCGCCGTGACGGTCACAATGTTACGATAATCGATCGCTTGCCACCGGGGGAAGGGACAAGCTTTGGGAACGGCGGTGTTCTGGCTCGCTGCGGCGTCGTGCCTGTACCAACACCAGGCATTCTTGGTAAGGCTCCCAAAATGCTTTTGGATCCTGAGCAACCGCTTTTTGTGCGCTGGTCCTACCTTGTGAAAATGCTGCCTTGGTTGCGGCAGTATTTATCCGCCAGCAAGGACGAAAAGGTACAAGAAATCTCCGATGGCCTGGTCCCGTTGCTGGAAGATGCAGTAAATGAACATCTGGCACTGGCGAAGGGAACGGAAGCCGAGGCCTTTATTCATCCCGGTGATTATATTTTTCTCTATCAGGATGAAGCGGGATTCGAAAACGACAGCTATGTCTGGAATTTACGCCGCAAACAAGGTTTCATTGGGGCTCCCATGGACCGGTCTGCGTTGATTGCCAATGATCCAGCTTTGGGCGAGCGATACCACTTTGGGTATAAAATGCAGGATCATGGGCATATTGCCGATCCGGGCGGTTATGTTAAAGCGTTGGCGCGTCATTTTGAAAGTCAGGGTGGACATATGGTTCAGGCTGATGTGAAGGCTTTGCGCTCCCTTGGTGAGGGAACGGAAGTTGTCCTCGATGGAGGGGCCGAGAAATACGATAGGGTGGTTATTGCTGGCGGCGCTTGGTCAGCCAAACTGGCCGAGAGTCTCGGCCATAATATTCCGTTGGAAACAGAACGTGGATACCATATTCATTACCTAAACCCCAATGTGAAGCCGCCATGTCCGTATATGGTTGCAGATTCAAAATTTGTTGCGACACCAATGGCAGATGGGTTGCGAACGGCAGGCATTGTCGAATTTGGAGGGCTTGAAGCACCGCCAAGTAAAGGGCCCATTACCCTGCTTGAAAAAGGCGTTCGGAAACTTTATCCCGATTTTGAGTTTGAAGAAAAACGTGAATGGTTGGGACATCGGCCGGCTCCGGCCGATAGTTTACCCTTCCTTGGACCATCTTCACACCACCCTAGCGTTTATTGTGCTTTTGGCCATCATCACGTCGGTTTGACGGCGGGCCCTAAAACAGGGCGAATGATAGCTGATATGGTTTCTGATCGGTTGCCAAATATCGACATTAAGCCCTATCGTGTAGATAGGTTTGATTGAAAGGAGAGATCAGGAAAAGAGGGAAGATAATCAATTACATATACAGGGAGTAATCAAATGATACTAAAATGTACCAAAGTACTAGTCGGCAGCGCCCTTGGGGCAGCACTGCTTGCCGTTCCGGCCTTGGCGGAAAAATGGGATATGCCTATGGCTTATTCCGGTTCAAATTTCCACTCTGCCACAGGTGCAGAGTTTGCGAAATGCATCACGACAGGAACAGGTGGCGCTATCGAAGTTGTCACTCACCCATCGGGTTCATTGTTTAAAGGTGGTGATATCAAGCGAGCCATCCAAACTGGACAAGCACCCATCGGTGAACGTCTGCTATCCGGCCATCAGAATGAAAATGCCGTCTTCGGTGTTGATTCCATTCCGTTCCTTGCGACATCTTTTGACGATGCAGGAAAGCTCTGGAAAGCAGCAAAGCCCACAATGGAAAAAATCCTGGCGGACCAGAACCTGGTTCTGCTGTATTCAGTGCCGTGGCCACCACAAGGGCTATACTTCAAAAAGGAAGTTAATAGTGTTGCTGATATGAAAGGCATTAAATTCCGTTCATACAATAATGCAACAGCCAGATTGGCGGAATTGACAGGCATGCTTCCTGTAACCATTGAAGCTGCCGAGATTTCTCAGGCATTTGCAACGGGTGTTGCCGAATCCATGGTTTCTTCGGGTTCAACCGGATATGACCGCAAAGTTTGGGAAAGCCTTACACATTTCTACGAAGTGGATGCTTGGTTGCCCCGCAATTACATCATGGTCAATAAAGATGTCTGGAACGACACAAGTGACGCGAATAAAAACGTCATCCGTGGTTGTGCAGAACTTGCCGAGTATGCCGGAACATGGCGCGCGGTTGAGTATACACAATTCACGTTGAATGGATTGAAAGCAGGCGGCATGACAGTTGGGCCGGCTGGTGATGCGTTGACTGGTGAGCTTAAAGACATCGGTGCAACTATGACCGAGGAATGGCTTAAAGCTGCAGGGCCAGACGGAGCTGCGATTATCGAGTCCTACAAAAGCATGCAATAGTATGCGACACGGGAACGGAGACAAAATCTCCGTTCCCGTTTTTTTATTCACTAAAGTTCAGGGGAGGGAGCTTTTATGATACCGGCTCTTAAAAAAGTCCGATCCTTTTTGGATATGATTTATCTCGCGAGCGGCATTGTTGCCTCGCTTTTTCTAATCGCAATTTTGACATTAATTTTAGTCCAGATGCTTGCGCGCTGGACGGGCGAAGTGTTTCCAGGCGCGCCTGACTATGCCGGTTACTGCATGGCTGCTGCCTCATTCTTTGCCTTTGCCCATGCCCTTAACCGCGGGGCTCATATCCGGGTGAGTATATTGATCAATGCTGTCGGACCCAAGATGCGCCGTATCTTGGAAACCTGGTGTTTTGCCATCGGCGCCGGACTTGCCTGGTATTTTGCATACTATGCCGTAAAGGCGACTTACTGGTCGTGGAAATTTCATGAAGTAAGCCAGGGGCAGGATGCCACCGCGATCTGGATACCGCAATTGGCCATGGTGATAGGCAGCGTTATTTTCGCTATTGCCTTATTGGATCATTTAATTCACGTCCTGTTTTCCGGAGATCACCGGATTACGACGGATATCGTCGAACAAAGTCACGGAGAGTAGGGTTATGGAAGAAATTCAACTAATTGCCTTGTTTCTCTTTGTACTGTTTTTATTTTTGGGTACAGGCGTATGGGTCGGGCTGGCGTTGCTGGGTGTGGCCTTTTTCGGCATAGAAATGTTTACGGCACGTCCTGCGGGCGACACCATGATCACGACGATCTGGTCGAGCTCATCAAGCTGGACACTAACAGCCCTGCCCCTGTTTATCTGGATGGGTGAAATTCTGTTTCGAACCCGCTTGTCCGAAGACATGTTTCGGGGATTGTCGCCCTGGATGGCGCGATTACCCGGTGGCCTGGTCCATACAAATATTGTCGGCTGTACTATTTTTGCCGCGGTATCCGGATCTTCGGCCGCGACGCTGACCACGGTTGGCAAAATGTCCATACCGGAGCTGCGAAAACGCAACTATCCCGAAACTCTTGTGATAGGTACTTTGGCGGGCGCGGCAACACTTGGACTGATGATTCCGCCATCATTGACGCTAATCGTCTATGGCGTGACCATTAATGAAAGCATTACCAAACTCTTTATGGCCGGTATTTTGCCCGGATTGTTTCTGGCGTTCCTGTTTATGGGATATGTCGCTTTATACTCCAAATTCTCCAGCAAGTTTGCGCCAGCCGATGAGCCGAAATTGACCTTCGCGGAAAAAGTCAGAAATTCTAGGTTCCTGATCCCCGTACTTGTTCTGATCGCAGTGGTTATAGGGTCCATGTATATGGGCGTTGCGACGGCAACAGAAGCTGCAGCATTTGGTGTTGTTGGTTCCTTGATTTTGGCGGCAAGCCAGAAATCACTGAACTGGGAAACTTTCTCCCAGAGCCTTATGGGGGCGACCCGTACATCGGCGATGATTGCTCTTATTCTCGCCGGGGCTTCGTTCTTGTCTTTGTCCATGGGTTTTACGGGATTGCCTCGAGGGTTGGCAGACCTCATTGCCTCTTTGGATCTTTCGCGCTTTGAACTTCTTATGGTTCTGTTGGTGTTCTATATAATCCTCGGATGTTTTCTCGATGGTATCTCGTCAGTGGTGCTGACGATGGCTGTCGTTGAGCCGATGATCCGACAAGCCGGCATTGATCTTATCTGGTTCGGTATTTTTATCGTTGTCGTGGTCGAGATGGCGCAAATCACGCCGCCCATCGGGTTCAATCTCTTTGTATTGCAAGGGATGACCCATCATGAAATGAACTTTATCGCGAAAGCGGCCATACCAATGTTCCTTATTATGGTGGTTATGGTGTTCGTTCTGATCTTCGTGCCTGATCTGGCGACCTATTTGCCAGACAACATGCGGCAAGGCCCTGGCGGCGGAGTCTAGCGAGCCAGCTTTCCATTGAATTTCCCGTGGGCGAAGCAGCATATTCACCCACGGGATTTTTTTATCAGGCGTTCTTTCTTGATTTCCAGCAAACTGTGATCCTAGGTCCCAGGCCGCATTAAATATTCTCCATCTGTAAGGGAATGGATAATCCCTATTTCTCGTTATATTAACAATTGTCCTATTGTGAAGGGTCTCTGGCATAGACCTGGCGACGCGGTTCTGGTACGAGGAAGTGGTGACGATATTTAACATTGCATGGTGTGGAACAGGCCTTTGGCTTTCCGATAAAATCAAGAGGAAGTGGAATGAATAAGCCTTTAAAAACCAGAACCGGTGGTCATGTTCTTGCAGACCAACTGGCAATTCAGGGTACAGACACGGTTTTTTGCGTACCTGGAGAGAGTTACATTGATGTAATTGACGGTCTTTACAACCATGCCAATTCCATAAAAATGGTTAATACCCGCCATGAAGGCGGCGCCTCGAATATGGCGGAGGCATATGGGAAGCTTACCGGACGGCCCGGCATTTGTATGGTCACGCGCGGACCCGGCGCAACCAATGCGGCCATCGGTCTGCATACGGCATTTCAGGATAGCTCACCCATGATCATGTTTATTGGTCAGGTTGCCCGGGACATGGTGGATCGGGAAGCATTTCAGGAAATGGATTATCGCAAGGTTTTTGGCGAAATGGCAAAATGGGTGGCACAAATAGATGATGCCAGCCGTATTCCGGAATATATCAGCCGAGCATATCACGTGGCGCTATCTGGCCGCCCGGGCCCTGTAGTTCTGGCTCTGCCGGAAGATATGCTTCGGGATGAAGTGAGTGTGGCTGATATCAGCCGCGCAGCGATGGCGCCGAGCCTTGCACCAGGTGCGGATGTCATGACGGATCTGGCGAACCGATTAGCGGTTGCTAAAAAGCCTTTAATGATTGTTGGTGGCGCTACCTGGACACAGGCTGCTGTCAACGACATCCAGGACTTTGCCCAGGCACATCATATCCCTGTTGGCGCCTCACTTCGGTCGCAAGACTGTTTTGATAACCGGCATCCTAATTATGCCGGGGACGTCGGCATTGGCCTTAACCCGAAACTGGCGAAGCGGATACAGGAAAGTGACCTGTTGCTGGTTGTAGGCCCGCGCCTTGGAGAGATGACGACACAGGGTTATTCTCTGATTGGATTGCCCGAACCACTTCAGGACATGGTTCACGTGCATCCCGGTGTTGAAGAACTGGGGCGGGTGTTCTTGCCGGATCTCGCGATCAATGCCCGCATGCCCGAATTTGCCAGGGCTGCCAAAAACCTCAAACCCGCCGATACAGCCAGTGCGCGCGCGGACTGGGTAAAGAGCGCGTCAGCGGATTATCAGGAGCGGCTTCAGCCAACAAAGGTGCCCGGCGATGTCAATATGGCGGAGATTGTGGGTCATCTGAATAAAATTTTACCCAATGATGCCATTGTTACAGCCGGGGCTGGTAATTATACGGTTTGGGTTCATCGCTTTTACCAGCATAAAAGTTTTCGAACCCAGCTTGCGCCAACAAGTGGGGCCATGGGGTATAGTGTGCCGGCCGCGATCAGCGCAAAAATAGCTGAACCTCATCGAACCGTTGTCAGCTTTAACGGGGACGGTTGCTTTATGATGTTGGGGCAGGAGTTGGCGACGGCTATGCAGTTTAATGCACCGGTGATATTTATCGTTGTCAATAATGGCATGCTTGGCACTATTCGAATGCATCAGGAGCGGGGATATCCGACCCGCGTGTATGCGACCGAGTTATCAAATCCGGATTTTGCAGCCCTTGGGCGGGCTTATGGGGCGTTTGGGGCTACAGTTAGCAAAACATCGGAATTTGCGGAGGTTTTTGAGCAGGCGGTCGCCAGTGGCAAGCCTGCCGTTATTGAGGTTGTGGTTGATCCGGAAGCGTTGACACCGCAACAAAGCCTGTCGGAAGCCCGGGCGCAGGGGGAGGCAGATCACCCTGGCTAAAGAATAGTCGGATTCTCTTGGGGATTTGCGGTTACTAACCCGCCTCGGTGATGCCCCTGACATACATAGTTTATAGGAAGAAGTAACATGATCGATCTTTATACCTGGACGACCCCTAACGGCCGCAAGGTTTCCATCCTTCTGGAAGAACTTGGTCTGGAATATACGGTAAAATCCGTCAATATTACGGAGGGTGAGCAAAAGGACGAAGGTTTCCTGGAAATTGCACCAAATGGTAAAATACCGGCGATTTACGATCATGAAACCGGCGTCAGAATGATGGAATCTGGCGCCATGATGCTTTATTTGGCAAAAAAGGCGGGCAGCAATCTTATTCCTGCCGAAGAAAACGCTTATTGGGAAATGATGGAGTGGCTTATGTGGCAAATGGGTGGCCTTGGTCCAATGTGCGGACAGGTCCATCATTTTACCAAGTTTAATCCAGGTAAAGCCCCCTATGCCGAAGAACGGTATCTAAATGAAGCTAAACGCCTTTACGGAATTCTTAATCAGCAATTGGCAGACCGGGAATATGTCGCTGGAACTTACAGCATTGCGGATATTGCCATCTGGCCATGGATTTCCCGTTTCGAGTGGCAGACAATTAGTCTCAATGACTATCCAAATATAAAATCCTGGTATAACCGTATCGCTGCCCGTCCAGCTGTACAAAAAGGGTATCATATTCCAAAATTCACAACAGATATACCGGCACCAGATTAATGGCGGTTTTTACATTGGGATGAGCAAAGGGATGCGATGCTGGTTGTTGGGTCAGCTTATTATTTTTGGCGGCATCAACATTTCGCTGAGGCTGTTCTAATCTGAGCCGGGAATTGAGCTCTTCTACCGGTTCGCCTGTTTTTTCATGTCAGTCAAACGATTGATCAAGAAGTCTTTCTCTTTTTGATTTCCAGAAAGATCAATAGCCTTTTCATAGGCCTCCACGGCGTTGCCAAATTGGCCGGCTCGTCTGGAAATATCTGCTTTCGCGGCATAAAAGGGCTGGTACCTGGTCAACTTTTCAGTATTTTCAAGTTTGCAAAGGGCTCTCAGAGCGTGTTCGGGTCCGTGGGCATAAGATTGGGCCACTACACTGTTTAGTTGGACAATGGGAGAAGGCTGGAACTGAAAAAGCCGTTCATATAAGAGCGAGATTTCCTGCCAGTCGGTCGAGTCGTGATTTTGGGATTCCGCATGGATAGCGCTGATGGCTGCCTGAATTTGATACGGGCCCGGAGCCCTTAATTTAAGAGCCTTTTTCAGTATGCCGCTACCGGCCGTGATTTGCTTTTTATGCCATAGTGATCGGTCTTGCGCATTTAACGGCACCATGGCGCCTGTCGCATCAACCCGTCCTTGTTTTCTGGCATCATGGAGGAGCATCAGGGCAAGTAAACCCATGATTTCAGGTGTATCCGGCATAAGGTGGTTGAGCATTTGAGTCAGGCGGATTGCTTCGTCACATAAGTCTAGGCGAGACAAATTCTCACCGGTTGTAACAGAAAAACCTTCGTTGAAAATCAAGTAGAGAACGGATAATACAGATTGAAGCCGGTCCTCAAGTAAATCCGGTTCCGGGACTTCGTAGGGGATATTGGTCGCTCGGATCTTCCGTTTTGCGCGGACCAAGCGCTGGGCCATGGTTTCTTCTGACACGAGGAATGCTCTTGCAATCTCTGCTGTTGTCAGGCCTCCCAATGTTCGCAAAGTCAACGCAATGCATGATGCTTCCGCCAAAGCCGGATGGCAACAGGTGAAGACCAGACGTAACCGCTCGTCTGGAATATGCGCATCTTCTTCTTTTGGAATATCATTTGGAGCGTCTTTTTGCTCCAATTCCAAAAGAATTTCATACTCTGCACGTTTGCGTTCAAAATTACGGTGGCGCCGGATACGGTCAATGGCCTTGCGGCGTGCCGTTTGTACCAGCCAGGCAAGGGGAGAAATGGGGATCCCTTTTTCATTCCAGTGGGTCAGCGCAGCAATCACCGCATCTTGCGTCACATCTTCCGCGAGTTCTAGATCCCGTGTATAGCTGACAACAATGGACAGGACACGCCCCCATTCTTCGCGAACGACCTGTTCGATAATGCGGGCGCTCCTGTCCATTGCCATTTATCTTTATTACTCCGAAACAGAGGTTAGATCCCAAATCGGACGGACTTCAATGGATCCGAATTCAGCCGTTGGTATTTTTGCGGCATAGGATAAGGCCTCGTCGAGGTCTTTGCAATTTAGTAGATAATAGCCACCGAGCTGTTCTTTGGTTTCTGCAAAGGGACCGTCGGTGATTTCTGTTTTTCCGTTGCGAACCCGGACGGTTGTTGCGGTTTCAATCCCCTGCAACGGTTCACCGCCTTCAAAGACGTTGTTGTCGCGGGCCTCCGCCGTCATGGTCTGATACCCGGTCATCAGTTTTCCAAACTCTGGTGTGCCATATTCGGGTCCGGCGCCTTGGGCACTGTAGATCATAAGTAGATATTGCATAGGTCTTCTCCTTTGAAAATAAATCCGTGCGTTAGGCTGCTTGCCCGAAAAAAGCGTGTACATCTTGATAGAAAGCCTGCGGTATCAACGCTTCACGCCAGGCGCTGAGATGAGGATAGTTTGACAAGTCGATATTCAGAGCGTCGACAGGGTCAATGGTGGCCAAAAGATTGATATCTGCAATTGTCATCCTGTCTCCGGCAAGAAATTTGGTTTTGGATAGCTGTTGATCAACCACTGGTAAAAACCGATCCAAAAACTCTAGTCCCGCTTGTGCTGACGCTGTGTCAACCGGAAGCCCAAATTGCGGGGCAAGCAACTTGTTATAAACAATTCTACTGAACGCCATAAATATATGAACAGAAACAAAGGAGCTCCACTGATCAACGGTCGCTTGTCCTTCCAAATCCTGTGGATACATATCTGATCCTGCTTTCTTGCAAAGATACTTCATAATTGCCGTACTTTCAAAAAGCGTAAAATCCCCATCTTCGATGGCCGGCATTTTACCAGCCGGATGCCGCCGCACATGATCAGGGGCTCTATGCTCTCCTTCCGGCGCATTAAGCTCAATATAGTCATATGGGGTTTTAAGGGCGTTCGCGACCATCCTGACAGCGTTGGTGGGCTGCGATAATCTAAATCCGTAAATTTTCAACATGAAACCTCTCCGTCTTCTGTTTGTAGATATGCTTACCGCGAAAAGGGCGTAAGCCTGTATGCGGGATACCTATAAGACGAACGGTTGGACCGTTATTCGACAGACGGAGAGATTATTTTTTCAGATATTTATCTATTTAGTGAAAATATCAGTTATCGCGCGCGTTCAGAAATGCTTGCCGTCCCACCTTAGCCCAGGTTTCTGACAGCGCCATAGCCTGACGATAGGAAGACAGGATTTCTTCGGCAAGCGGATCTCCCCAGACAAACTTGTCGAGTATCCCGGGAGTCAGGGCTTTCGCTTTCGCCATGATATCTGAAGGGAACTCACGAATCTGGGCTTTTTCACCGTCGATCAGATTAGCCAGCGCCCGGGCATTTTCCCAGTCAGATTCAGAGAGTGCATAGGCATTTTCGGCTTCACAGGCGTTTTGCACAATTGCCTGCAAATCTGGACTAAGCGCCTCAAAAGCGGCTTTGTTGACAAGACATTCCGCACTGCCATTGGGTTTGTTGAAGGTAGGCCAGTAATAAAAAGGTGCAGCTTTGTAAAAGCCAAATGCCCGATCGCTCCAGGGGCCGAGAAATTCGGCTGCATCGACAACGCCGCTTCGTAATCCAGAATAGATTTCCCCCGGCGGCAGTAAGATTGCGGTTGCGCCCATCTGTTTATAGATTTCCCCGCCTAGGCCAGCACTTCTGATTTTTAGCCCTTGTAGGTCTTTCAGGGAGGTTATTTCCTTTTTGAACCATCCACCCATTTGAATGCCTGTGTTACCCGCCATAAAGGGTTTGATGTTAAAGGGCGCGTATAATTTGTCCCAAAGCGCCTGCCCGCCGCCCTGATTAACCCAGGCTATGTGCTCGCCGGAGGTAAGGCCGAACGGAACAGTCGTAAAAAATACGCTCGCCTTGGCTTTGCCTTGCCAGAAGAAGGAAGCAGTATGGCCAAGTTCGGCAACCCCTTCACCAACTGCACCAAAAACTTCCAAAGGCGGAACCAGCTCGCCGGCGCCATAAAGCTTGACGTTCAGTTTCCCATTACTCATTGCCGTGATACGGTCCGCCAGCCGCTGCGCGGTGGTTCCAACGCCAGGGGCGCCTTTTGGCCAGGAAGTGACCATTTTCCAGTGTAATTTGTCGGCGGCGAGGACGGGTGATCCGATCATTGTTGCGGCAGCAGCAGGTGCGGCAACGCTGGCGGCTTTTAGAAGTTTACGCCGGGATAAAGGGGTGTTCATGTCAAGGGTCTTTCGGTTGAGGAAGATTGGCTGGTGAAGTAAATTTCATCAAGAATTGTAGCGGCAAAAGCGCCAGGTCCAGAGGCTTTTCGGGCAGCATTTTCGCCAGTTTTGCCTAAAGTGTGGAGGCCGGCGACGACCGCATCGAAGTGGCCGGCAGTGTCAGTCACAGCACAAAAGGCGGAAAGGACGGCAGTTCCGGCACAGCCGATACCGGTGACACGACTCATTAGCTCATGGCCAACATGAAGCGTGCTTTCCCGGTTGCCATCGGTGACAAAATCTGTGGCGCCGGTGACGGCGACAATCGACCGATTGTCCCGTGCCAGCGATTTCGGATCTGAACCCAGTGCCGATATCTCCCCGGCATTTCCCCGTATGACGGCCGGTTCCCGCTTAATCAGCTCTTGAGCATAGGCCAGCCGCACCGGAGCTCTATCAATGAGAACCGGGTCCAGTATCCATGGGATGTTGTTCTCCTGCGCAGAGGTGATGGCGGCTTGAATGGCATTTTTCCGCAACGGGTCCAATGTCCCGATATTGACGAGCAATGCCTGGGAGCGAGCTGTAAAATCCGCGACTTCCGATATATCCGATGACATAGAGGGAATGGCGCCGACGGCCAGAAGCATATTGGCGGTCAGGCTCTGGACAACGGTATTTGTCAGGCAGTGGACCGCCGGGCGCTGATCCTGTATCAGATTGAGATGGCGCGAGGCCAGATCTTCGTTCATACACCTCTCCTCCATTATGATACCGGCGGAAGGGTCTCGAACACGGATTACCTAAAACGAAGATGAACCTGCCCTCAAATCCCTACGCCGGTTCTAACCAGATCAGGTTCTACGGGTCAGCTTCTCTCGCTTCTCAGCCTTTTGGGCGCCCCGATGAGTTGACGGCTATAGTAGGCTGAAATCCGGGATTTGCAACGACAAACTTCGCCGAAATACACCAAAAATCCCGTTATGCGTGATTGAGATAAGACAACACTCTTTTCAGTATGCTAAACTTATTAAAAAGAAACCATTTAACGATCGGACATTTCCGTGAACGCCCAGAAACTCCGCTTTACCTTTTTGAATTTCGGTCATTTTGTCGATCATTTATTTATGCTGATATTTGCCAAGGCAGCCTTTAGCGCTGGTTTGTCCTTCGGTCTGGCCCAGGACGGCGCTTACGCAGAGATGATCCCATACGGTATTCCGTCACTTGTGCTATTCGGCGCCTGCGCTCCGATTGCGGCGCATCTGGCGGATAAATGGCAGCGAAACGGTATGATTGCGGTGTTCTTTATTGGCATTGGGGCGTCGGCTATTGCAACGAGTTTTGCGCAAAGTCCATTGCAAATGGCCTTTGGCTTGGCGGCAATCGGGGTTTTTGCGGCGATATATCACCCCGTGGGGATAGCCATGATCATACAAGGGGGTGGTAATATCGGCTGGCGTCTTGGCGCCAATGGCGTCTGGGGTAATATGGGAGTTGCCGCAGCACCGTTGTTGACCGGCTTTATTCTCGCTGATTACAATTGGCAGCTGGCTTTCATTGTGCCTGGGGTTCTGGCCATTCTCACAGGTATCGGTTTTATTATGTTTGTCCGGCGGGGCCGCGTTCGCCCGCCTGCACCTTCTGCGTCAGAAAAAGCGATGGTTGGGTTTATGCCAGGATGGCCCCGTGCGCTGCTTGCAATTGCCATGGTTACGTCAGCAGGCGGCTTTGTTTTCGGTACCATGACCTTTGTCATCCCGCGTATGTTTGAAGTCAGCATGCCGGATGTTACCGTGAACGTTGCAACGACGGGTCTTCTAGCGGCATTGGTCTACGCCCTTGCAGCGTTTGCACAGCTTGTTGTCGGACGGCTTATTGATCGTCATGATATCCGAACTGTTCTTCTTGTTGTTGCCATCGCCCAGCCGCTTCTCATTGGCGTGATGTCCATACAAATCAATTTGGCCTTGTTTTTCTCCACCTTGGCGGCCATGGCTTTTGTTTTTGGGCAAATCCCCATAACCGATGCGGTGATTTCCCGTTATGTCCCGGATGTATGGCGAGCGAAAATACTGTCTGTTAAATTGCTGCTGAATTTGGTTATCGGAGCTCTCGCCTTGCTTGCCGCTCGTTTCATCCTTGAGTCAGGGGAAGGTTTCGACAGGGTCATGGTCGTTGCAGCCCTTACCGCCTGTTGTATAACCGGTGCCGCTTTGTTGCTGCCCTCGCAACGGATCATCGACAAAAATCTTTCCGGCACACCGGCGGAATGAGATTTGAGAAATACCAAGCAGGTTTATTTGCCCTGTGTAACGTCAAGTTTGGCTCGGGTGCAGATTATTGCCTGAGCGAAATAGGTGTGCCATAGTAGGAAAAAAAGGATCTGAAAATGGGCATTTCGCAAACCATTAGACCAAAAAACCTCCTTGCTCCTCCTGTTAAACTGGACGCTGCATTTGAAAATCCGGATGAGGTTCTTGATCTATTCAAAAAAGGCAGCCCTTATAAAACACTCGCTGCTGTTCACAGAAATGTCGGGGAAACTTCGGCGGGCTGGTTTCGGAACTTTTGGGCGCTGGGCGGAAAAGTCGTTATGCCGGGCGCTGAACCGTTTTTCAATAATGAACGATTTATGGAAGCGGCAAAAATTGCCTTTCAGGCAGAAGTAATCCGGCCCGTTGCCATGATGACAAATTTGAACCTTCCGGCGCCGTCCTCACCCTGTCACCAGGATTTACCGTTTTTTCGCGGGGTAACAAACCGTGAGGTGCCGAGCTGGATGCTTGCGCCAATGGGTTATTCCGGCTTGTTTCATGACTGGGCGATCCCTGTTGCGTCGGCCATAACCTGGTTTTATGACGGCGAAGGCGGTGATTTTGAGTATTGGCCCAATGGATTGGATAAACCGTCCATAACCGAACGGCCGCCTTTTTCCAATACCTGCGTCCTAGCCGATAACGAATATATGTATCACCGGGTGGGCGGTGTCGGTAGCCCTGCCGAGTACAGTCATTATGAAAATATCGGATATGATGCCACTCTGGAGCTCTCAAAGGAGAACAGGTGGCAGGTGATGGAAAGTGGTAAAGATATCGCTGATTTTGCCTTTGATAAGGTCCGTTTGTCTGTTTTATGGAAGGCTTACTGCTTCGAGACGGCCGAGATGGCAGAATCTTACGATAATCACAGCTATGACCTGGATACGAAGATGATTGCAGATATCTTCTGTGATGATTTACGGGGTCGCGGCATTGATTGTGTCCGGCCGACGGATTTCGCCACTGACAAGCAGTGGAAAGAAACCATTACAACTGTTTATGCTGCGGCAACAGCGGATTAGGAATCTTTTTAGGTTTGTACTTTCTGTCGATTGACCAGTGCCATGCCACAAACCATAAGCAAGAGCGCAAACCACAGGAAGTAGGTAAAATCTTCACCGTAAATAAAGAACCCAACAAAGACGCCAGTCATCGTACTGACATATCCTATGAGGCTTTGGAAAACGACACCTTGCGACTTTTGAAGCTCGAAAAGAATTAAATAGGATATGAAGGCGGTCAGGATCTGAAAAACCATGATCCAGTCAGCTGCGGATGTGAGATAGAACGGCCAGTAGGCTTCCCCGCGCCAGAAAAGGATTGGAAGCAGCATAATCGCGGACATACTAAGGGTACCGGTTGCTAACTGTGACGCAGATGCCCCTTTGGGCCAGGCGATTGTTCTGAATATGCCACCAGTTGCAAGTGAAAGCGGAATGATTAAAGCGCTATAAGTCCATAGAGCGCCTTCGGAGTCTATCAGGGTTGTGCCCGGGAGGTAAATTATGACGGCCCCCGCGAGGCCCAGCAGGACACCAAGTGCCCGCAATCGCCGAAATAGTTCCAATTTTAACACGACTGCAAAAACATAGGTTAAAACCGGAACCAATGTGAAGGAAATGGCGACCAGACCAGCACCTATTTCTTCCACGATAATGACGGTTGCAAGCGAAGGGATAACGAATGTCAGTAACGCCGAGATGGCATAGTAAATAAGAGAAGCAGGTGCGAGGGACGGTACCTTTCTTGTTACGCATGTCCATATCAGCAATCCGGCGCTGGCGCCTAAAGCGGCATAAAACATATAGGAAACAGGTGGTATGCCAGCTCGCAGTCCGATTTTACTAAGCGGGGCAAAAGAGCCCAGGCAAGCACCACCGATTGCCAAAAGCAAATATGGCTGCAGACGAGCGGGTAAAGATGTAGTCATTCAATCTTTCAAAAAAAAGAATTTGGTGTGTGCAGGTTATCTATTCAATTTCGACGGTATTGAGACTGCTTTCTAAAAATACCATTTCAGTTTAGAACGCTGTAAGTGGGAAAATCCAGTGGAATAAACACCCGGTATCTGGAGTATATCCTTATTCCGGTTGACCGGGAATGACATCAAGGAATTCCGCCATGGCATTTCCCGTCGCGACAAGTCCGTCAAGTTGATTGGTTACCTCTATTTCGAACAGCACCCAGAAACCCTTATCAGTTTGCTTCTTCTCCGTCAGAGTTGCCTTGGCTGTGATGGTATGGCCCAACTGCACGGGCTTTAGCCATCGGGTTTCCAGCCGGCGATGATATCCTCCCTTAGGCAGGAGCCAATCTGTCAATGTACGCGAAATGAGGGCAAAATTTTGCATACCATGCATGATAACGCCTTCAAAACTGGTCTTTCCGAAGGTATTTTCCATGTATTTATCGTCGAAATGTAGCGGATTATAATCCAGCGATGCATCGGCAAAAGCCTGTATGGTCTCGCGGGTGACGGTGAACGGTCGCCCGGTAATAATCTCGCCGGTCTGGATCTCGTTGAATTGAAGCTGTGCGGTCATGGATCGATTTCCCCTTGGGCTAATTGGGCCGAATTGTTTGTCCGCGACCGGTACAAACAACTTGTCCATGTTGGTTGGTGAACGTATTTTCGTGCACTGCAAATAGTCGATCTTTCTTGATAAAACGATCAAGGGCCGTCCCGCGCATGGTTATGGTATCACCGGGCCTGATGGGGATATGATACGACCAATTCTGGCCGGCATTAATAGTCCCCGGTGAGCGCATCCAGTCTTCGGTCGTTGTACAGGCGAACATCAGAAGTATATGGATCGACGCGGGTGCAATAATACCGCCATATGGGGTTGTCCGGGCATAGGCCTCATCAAAGTAAATGGGATTGTCTTCACCGACTCCTTTCGCATATCGAGCGATAACCTCTTTGGTAAGGGTGACGGGCCGCGTGTCGCGCAGCTCTCCGGGGATGATCTGATCCCAGGTCTTTCGTTTATCGACATCCTTCCAGAAATCGGTTTCAAAATTATCAAGGTCAAGAATTGTCATATAAGCCTCTTTTCTGGCGATTTACTGACGCGGTGGCGCCATCTCGCTCTTCATTCTTCAGGCGGCGGATTGCAGGCGGAAGGTGACACCGCAACATTCAAAACTATTCTCCGTCGCGGCACATCCCAGATCTTCTGCCTGCTTGAGAACGCGGGAACGGTTTTTGACGGTCATGTTAATGGATGTCAGCATTTCCTGTGAATTTTTCGAATTTTGGCGAAAAGTGAGGATACCATAGTCGAGCTGGATATCCTGGATTCCGGCTTCGCCTGATTGCAGGGGCTTGTCGCAGAGTCTCGCCCATAATTCTGCCCGTATCGCAGCTTTCGGACTGCAAAACTCAATTCCCAGAATATCCGAGGTAACATCGGTGCTCAGATATTCCTGCCAGTTATCTCCGGCCCATTCATAGCGACCAAGCCGGTCATCCCCACCATAATGGTGGTCAAACTCCATCATGGTTGCACCTGTCTGCTTTGGGTTGAGCTGCAGTAAATCCGCTTTTTCATTATATCTTTCGAAGATCGGGTCGACGCCTGCCGCGTTGGCAAGTGCCTTATGTTTGGCCACATCACTGCAATCAAAAATCGCCATGTAACCGCCTCGCCCCTGGTTTTTGGCAAGAAAGCGATGGACGGTGGTATTTTCCACAACGGGTGCAACGATTTCAATAAAGGTTCCGTTGACGGCATACATAATGTTTTCGAGGCCGAAATTTTCCAGCTGAGAACGATGACAGACATCCAGGCCAAGAAGATGAGACAGATCATGTTCCGCTTGCTTGATGTCAGTTGTGGCTAGGCAGATTTGCCGGAGCCTTACATAGTCTGGTGGTGTCATTTTCCCTCCCGTTTGCCGCCCTGTGGGGCAGCCGGTTTCTTATTTTTGACGACCGTGTAAAAACAGTATTTCAAAATACAGAAGGAAGGTAAAGGACAGGTTGGATAAAAAATTCTGGAGATACGGCAAAGAAGTTGTCTTTTGCCCCTAAGGGCAAGCGGCGCTGACGCGCCGCTTAGCGATAATACCGTGCCTTGGATAAATCTGCTCCATGATCCACGATTGCGGAAATTTCCGACCGGTGGACGCCAATGCCGCGCAACATGTGGTCATTCATACCGGAAAATTCTGCAACGGACTTGTGATAGCTCCATCTCTGCTGAACCGACTTACAGGTGCTAAACAATATTTCCGCGATGCGGGACAATACTGAGACCGCCACTATGCCGATCGAGATGTTCCGGGTTTCAGTATGTTCTATATATGCGTATGTCATGTCCAATGTCCTTCCTTTTTATCGTCAGATCGGGGGTGTCTTTTTTTCTAAAGCCCCTATTGTTCTGATGATTTGAATATGAAGGGTGTTGGTTTCAGCTCCATGTCTGGAATTCGAGATTAATGTTTCAATTGTTACGTTGCCGCTTCAATCGAGTAATTATTCAAGCCGTTCAAGCAATTTCACCCAGGTTTTGGCTCTCGGCTCCAGCGAGGAGACCAGGATAAATTCGTCCAGGGTATGGGCACCGGCACCGTCAGCACCCATACCGTCCAGGGTTGGAACCCCCATGGCTCCGGTGAAATTACCGTCTGAACAGCCGCCGGTCATGGTTGTATATTGCAGATCAAGGTCATGTTCGAGGCTTGCGTTCCGTGCAATGTCGAACAAGGCGGCGGTTTCGTCGTTCATTTCAAAGGGGGGCCGATTCATGCCGCCATCGATGGTGAGACATACATCTGGATCATATGCTTTCAGGCCATGTATGATCGCAACCATCTCTTCTCCGTCCGCCATGGTTTTGACACGCATATCAACATTGATATGGCATTCTCTGGGAACTACATTGGTGCCCGTGCCGCCTTCCACCAACCCTACATTGAGGGAAATCCCACGTTGGTAATCGGTCATGTTCTCGATATCCAGAATCTGGCGGGCCATTTCCTTGATGGCACTGCGACCGTCTTCATGCTTGGCGCCGGCATGGGCAGGAACTCCGGTGGTTTTCAGCTGGAAATTTCCCCACCCTTTACGGGCCACCACGATTTTTCCACCGTCGCGAGCTGGCTCAGTCACCAGAACATATTTGGCTTTTCGGGCTTCTTCTTCAATATATTTACGACTATAGGGACTGCCGACCTCTTCTTCTGGCACAAACATGAAGGTTACCGGCAGTTTCGGGCTGTTGCCCTGCCGTAAGAGATGTCGATAGGCGTAATAGGCAAGATACGCGCCGGCCTTCATATCGTAAATTCCGGGGCCATAGAGCTTGTCTGCATCGCGCCGTATGGGATTGTCGCCCTCCTTGGTGCCCAGTGGATGTACGGTATCGATATGGCTTAGGATCAGGATCCCCGGAGTTGACTCATCCGGATGCGCTGAACGGGCCCGAACAAGATCTCCCCATCCATCTTCCCCCCTAGTCCGTTCAACTTCAAGACCGGCAGCAAGGCATTGGGCCTCAACCAGCGTCGCCATTTCATTGACAGCCGCCTGATCCGTGGACGGGCTTTCGATCTTGACCCACTCTAGAATCCCCTCGACAATTTCTTCGGGGTCGATGAGAGGGTGATTTTTTTGATGATTATCCATTATATATTATAATTCCCTGGCCTAAATCGTAGATTTGTACTTTCCTGCATTTCGGAGGATAAATAAAGAAGAACAATCCTCTCGTTTTTTTCAAAAGTAATACTTTAAATCTTTGAGGCTGACTCAAAAAAGGGTAGTAACTTAGCCTGATGATGATAGGCTTGCTTTATGGATATTATTGTGAATTTTTGTAGTTCAACTGACTTTTATGCTGTGCGTGACGCGTGAATATGTTTTTTAACCCTGCCTTAAAAACGGTCTAGGACATGGCGCAAAGACTTCCAGTTCCCATAAGCCGGCTGAGCCAGGCAATGATAGTGCTTGGAATTTGTGCCGCGATTGTCGTTGGCTTTATCAATGCCCGGCATCTTCTTGTGCTCCGACAGGCTGAAGATCAGTTATTGTCCGCAAGATTTATGGTGCGCGGCCCGATCCCTGCGGATCGAAATATTCAAATTGTTGTTCTGGAAGAGGAACGGCTAACAACTCCCTCCGTCATATTGACGAATGTCACCAAGGCAATTGAGCATCTGACGGAGAATGAGAATAGTATAATCGTTTTTGATCAGACGTTGATGGACCGCATTACAGCAAGTAATTTTACCGGGAATGACCCGGCATTATCCGACGCTTTTATCTCAGCCTTGTCCAAGTCTGACCGAATACTCACACCTTACAGATTTACACTCGATTCAGGAGATCGAACAGACATTCCCGAAGCCATCAACGAAACTGCATATCGTGTTTATCGATTTCGTGATGATACGGCCCCGCAATTACCTTTGAACCCGCAAGCTGTCGTGGCGCCATCCCGTGAAATTCTTGCGGTGACGACACCAGGCCATGAAACCTTTATTGATGACGGAACGATGTATCGTCAATTTGCTTATCCGGTATTAGGTTATAAAGGGGAGTATTTACCCTCTCTTGCGGTTGAAGCCGCCACGTCCTTTATGAATATAGCTCCGACTGACGTCAGCGTATTCTTCGGATCTGGTTTGCAAATAGGCAGCAATTACATTCCAACAGACTCCTCCATGCAGATGGCATTGAATTATAGGGGTCCAGTGGGAAGCTATCAATATCGCACCCTTTCGGAAATTCTTGAGACACCGAATTCAAAGGATAAGTTCGGAATTGTCCTGCTTGGTGCCGTTACTGCGGATCAGCAAGCGACATCCGTGACTCCTTTTGATCGAACCCTTCCAAATATCGAAGTTCTTGCAACGTCCATCGATAATCTGCTGAATGCAGATCCGCTAGACCGGTCACAACAGGTCATAATTCTCGATATTATATTAATTGCGATTGTTGGGGTGTTTTTCGCTCTTTTGGCAACATTGCGCAGCGGTTTGGTTGTTCTGACATTGGGCGTGCTTATGGGTGCGCTCATTACAGTGCTCAATTTCAAAGCTTTTACGCTGATTAACCTGGGGCTTAACCTGACTTTTCCGTTGGGGACAGTCATTTTATGCGCTGTCTATTTGTTTATAGCAAAGAAAGTGACCAACAGGCGGTTGCAGGTAATAGAAGAAGCAGAGAAAAAAGATACCAGCAAATATGCAGCTCCCTGGATTGCGGAGCGGGTACGTAAGGCAAAAAATGTTATTGCAGCAGAAGAAGCCGCTGCAGCAGCGGAAGAAGAGGCGGCTTTGGCAAAAGCAATGGAAATGCAATCTGCTGAAGAAGAACTCGTTCTTACGGACGTCGTTCTGGTGACGGAGGAAGATATTGAAAGTAGCAGGTCCAGCAAGCCGTTGGACGCTGAAGAAGACATTCTAGAGACCGCAGAGCCGGATGTAGTGGAAGAGCCTCTATTCTTAAGAAAACCAACAACAACAGAGACACTTCATCTCTCTGGAGTAGAGGAAGTTGAACCAGCTATTCCGTCGGAACCGGCGGAGTTATCGCCTGTAGAAGCTGTTGTAGATACCACACAGCAGGAAGAGGCTGATGAGGTAATGGACGATGTCGAAACCGCGTTTGTGGAAGTTACAAAAGCTACAGTAAGTGAAGTGGTAGAAGAAAGCGCGGAAGAAGCTGATGTGCCAGTTGACGTGGTAACAGATGAAAATCCGGAGATTGCGCCTGTTTCAGTTACACCGCCGGGGCTTGCTGAGCCCGCCAACGAAGATCTTGCCGCATCCGGTGATGAGCGTGAAAAGACTGATGCCGCTTATCATTTTGACGTGGCCTTACTCTTTGTCGATTTGACTGGGTACGAAGCGGCAAATAGCGTTTTAGGGCCAACCAGGTTGGCGCAGATACGGCACTCCCTGCAAGGTATTGTTGAAGCAACCGTTTCCCGATATGCAGGTTACGCGAATAGTTTCGGCGGTGACGGTGTTATCGGAATTTTCGGGTTGCCGGACGCGCATATGAATGACAGCATCAATGCCTTGCAATGCGCCCGGGACTTAACGGAAGAAATCGCTCAATGGCGCAGCAATCAGGCGCTGCCGGAAGAGGTAGATCTGAAGTTTGGAATTGGCATGCATTATGGTCAACTCTCCATCGAAGATAGTGACGCTTTCAATGACGGGCAATTAAGCATTAAAGGTGAGGCGATTTCGGTTGTGAGCCATCTTGAGAAAATGTCAATTACCCATTCAAAAGCAGTTATTGCTTCCGATGCAATTGTCGATGAAATATTGACAGTCGGAACGTCGAACGAGCTGCTAAATGGATTTAGACCGCTTCCCTTGCAGGATGTGCAATCCAATGGAAGCCGCCAACGGGTTTGGCAATGGGACGGCCCGGACTCGACAGCCTCTTCCTAATTATATTGGGATAAACCGACGCAATTTCCCTGTTTCTTTGTGACGTTGAACAGTTTCGACAAATTCCACAATGATTTCCGGAGCGGTCAATCCATGGGCGATCAAAGCTGATTCTAGATCAGATTCCAGAAGGGTTTTATCAACATCCCCGACAGAAACAACGGAGATTATGGCACCGGTTTTCGTCTGCCGGACCTGATATTCCTCAATTTGGGGATGTTGTCCCAAGGGGGTTCGGAAGACCAGGGGGTGAATTTTGACATCGTTCTCATAGATAAAGGCATCATCGGCGCGTCCCCGGACCTCCTCAATCAAAGGGAAGATGGATCCGCAGCTGCACAGGTTTTTACTTGGAATGGCGATATCTGAAATTTCATAGCGGATCATCGGCAAGCTTGTTCCAAAAAGAGATGTTGCAAGTATTTTATCAATTTCATCAGGATTGTCCGTTGGTCGGTTATCGTGATCGACAAATTCACAGATCACCATATCGTCAGTCATGTGCATTCCCTGATGGGCATCACACTCCACGCCGATATGACCGACTTCGACGCAGCCCCACATATTATTGATTTCCAGCCCCCAGGCTTCTTTGGCAGCGATTCTGGCTTCGGGCAGCAGGGGTTCCGAGTTGGATGAGACGCGGTGCGGTGAAATATCCAGATTGCCCGCCACTGCCTCAATCGCGAGTTCCTGTATGGCGGAAGAAAAACCGTTAATTTGTGATGGCTGCGCTTTGTTGAGCTGGCTGACAAGTGTTGTCATTGGGGTTGCCGCAGGAAACCATTCCACCGCCAAATCCGGGTAGGGCGTGACTGAAAATAAAAAAGGGCTGCCATGAACGGTTTCGCCAGCTTCAACGACGGCAAGTAAGTGATCTCCGGTCAGGGTTTCAGTCGGTTCATCCCGCATTTGATAGCGAAATGTCGCACAGGCAATCTCAATAAATTCATCCCATCCCCAGACGAAGACACCGCGGGAGCCTGTGGATCCCCCCGTTGCAAAAATTTCATAATCGTCCAGGTAATAGTAGGGGGCTTCGGGATCCCGCAGCTTTTGGGTGATATGGTTATTGGCGCCTTCCAGGGTCAGCCGTGCATCCGTGACAATCTGATCCCAGTTTCCCATAACATCCCCTTTGGTCATGATGGGCAGAGACTCCAAATCTTTCTCCTGAAATGTATCAATATCAATGTTGCTTAATCGATCCTTGTGCCATGGGGAATTTTCGGTTGCATGCTTTAACAGGGACCGCAGCCCCTTTTGCCGTTCCTGCTTGAGAGTTTCGGCGGACCAGGACAGTCGTGCAAGGTGAGCTGGTAACCGTTTCGCTATGGCATCCAGATGTCGTTGACGTTTTTCGCCACTTAACCGAAATCTATGTGACATGCAGCCTCCCTTTTTATCCCAATTGAAAAAGATATATGGATTTCTTTTTAGGGGCAACAGATCGCAGGCAAGGGGGCAAGCGCAGAAGCAAGTTTGTTTACCGAACGGCGTCAGGGTGAGCTTTTTGGAAGGCCTCGATTTCCGCACATCGCTGACCAATTTCGGAAATTCGCTTAAGTGATGAGATATCAAATCCCCACCGGTCCGCGTTATAAATCTGTGGCATCAGGCAAATATCGGCAAGGGTTGGGCAATCCCCATAGCAGAACGGCCCAGCTCCTGCGTCGTTGATGAGTTGTTCGAGGGCCGTCATCCCTTTTCCAATAAAATGCTTCATCCAGTCTACTTTAACGGGATTGCTGCTGGTTGCGAGATCCGCCGCATAATTGACTACGTTGAGATTGCAAACGGGATGAATATCCATGGCAACCAAATGGGCCAAGGCGCGTACGCTTTGCCGGGCGTCCGCGGTTTCACCAAGCAAAGGCGGCGTTGGATAAAGTTCATCAAGATATTCGATGATGGACAGCGATTGGGTGAGCGTCTTACCCTTCATCATCAAAACGGGGACATAGCCTTGTGGATTATGGCTGTACAATTTCTCGCCCGCGGCAAGATCCACCACTTTGGATTGGAAAGTGAGTTTTTTCAGGTTGAGCGCAATGCGCACGCGATAACTGGCTGAAGACCGCCAGTAGTCATACAGAACAATATCGCTCATATGTTGGCTCCCACATTATGGCGCCACGGCGCCCTCAAGTGTTTTTTTAAGGATGTCAAAATCACCCACTTCATTTGCGAGAAGAAGGACCAGGCGGGCATTCAGGGCAGCAGAATCGTCATCACTCAGATTTTCATGAGCTCTGAGCAATAGTTCGTAGAAATCATCCCGATATTCTTGAAGGTTATCTTCACCAATTTCCCGGTATGTCATTGCGCGGCCTCCAGGGGTTCACTTGACTGTGCGCGGTGCAGGGATGGCAACAGCTTTTCTGTTTCCTCTAACCCAAAGCATGCTGCAATATGCTGGTCAGGCCGGATCAAATAGGCCAAATCATTACCATATTGTTGCGCCACATTCCCCTCACAATCATATAATCCGGTGCCGCCGGCATCCGTCGTTACATGCAGATGACGCGCACCAGTCAGATCAAGCTCATGTGTAGAACTACCGATTGTCAAAAGAACAAACTCACCCCCCAGATGATTGAGCAACCAACTATTCTCCCCTGCTTGCTCGAGCGCGGCATCCGGGCAAGGTGTACCTGGGGTCAGGCCACGTGTAGATGTTGACTTGGTTTGGAGCGAAAGCCCGGCAAGGGAACAAGGCACGGACAACCGACCTGAATTCACCAGGGTTCGGGCAAAGGGGTAATCTTTTGCGAGTTTCAGGATTTCGTTGCGGAATATACGCTCCATTTTCGATTTGGGTGTCATGAAATTTGTGGCGCGCGAAGAGTTCTTGATATTTTCCTGTGCGCCGATACTCCGTTCCTCATCATAGCTGTCAAGTAAGACGGGTTCAGCCCGGCCCTGCAAGACAGCAGCAAGCTTCCAGCCCAGATTGTCCACGTCCTGAATGCCGCCGTTACCGCCGCGTGCACCGAACGGCGAGACCGTATGGGCACTGTCACCGACAAAAATCACGCGGCCATGGACAAACTGATCGAGTTTTGCGCATGTGAAACTGTAAACGCTGACCCAATCCAGTTCGAAAGGACGATCGCCGACAATTGCCTTGATGCGCGGAATAACATTCTCCGGCTTGCTTTCCGCCACCGGGTCTGTATCCGGCCCCAGTTGCAAATCGATGCGATAGATATTGTCAGGTTGCTTATGGAGCAATGAAGACTGCCCCTGGTGAAAAGGCGGCTCAAACCAGAACCAGCGCTCATGGGTGTCTTCCTCGTCGAAGGGGCTTTCTGCCATTTTCACATCGGCGATTAAAAAGCGTTCCTCAAAATGCTGTCCTTTAAACGCCAAGCCCATTCTGTCGCGGATAGCAGATTTCGCGCCATCGCAGGCGAGCACATAATCGGCTGCCAGATCATAGGTTCCTTCAGGGGTTTCAACCTGCAAAGTCACTTGATCCAGCCCAATGTCTTCCCCGACGACCTTGCTCAACCATCGAACTTCAATGAGGTCAGGAAACTCTGCTGTGCGGTCCACCAGATATTGTTCAACATAATATTGCTGAAGATTGATAAAGGCGGGCATCTTGTGACTATCATTGGGCAGTAAATCGAAATTATAAACTTCGTTCTCGCCATGAAACAGTCGGCCCACCTTCCAGGTGACACCTTTTTCCAGCATCCTATCCGCGACACCAAGCCGGTCAAATATTTCGAGTGTTCGCTTCGCCCAGCAAATGGCCCTGGAACCGACGGAGACCACATTATTATCGTCGAGGACAACGGAACGGATCCCGTGCATCGCCAGGTCAATGGCCATCGCGAGACCGATGGGTCCCGCGCCAACGATTGCTACGGGATAGCGGGTTGAAGCCTCCCCGCGAAGTTCAGGTGGCGTAACGAATGGATACCGAATTCCCTGGTAATGCGGCATGATTTTATCCTTGCAGTGAGGCCCACATCTCCTTGTCGCGTTCGGCTGTCCAAATCCTCGGCGTATCGATACCCCTTGCCTCGTCATATGCGCGGGCGACATTAAATGGCAGGCAATGTTCATAAATTGCATAGTCGGCGAATTTTGGATCGCATTCTGCGCGTACAGCGTCCCAGGCTTCTTTCAACGATCCACCGCGGGCGGCAACCGCTGCTGCTGGACGATACGTGCTTTCCACGAAATCACGGGTGTTGTTCAGCGCGGCGGCAACTAACTCGTCCCCGACCAAGGCGGCGCCTCGTCCGGGAACAATGGATTTAGGCTTGAACGCCGCGATGGCATCCAATGTGGTGCCCCAATCGCCAAAATGGCCGTCGCCGCAATAACAGGCGGAGTGGTACTCAACTACATCGCCGGAAAACAGGACTTCCGCATCCGGCACATAAGTTACGACATCGCCGGCCGTATGAGCCCGCCCCAAATGCATCAGGTCGACGCGTCGGTTGCCAAGATAAACGGTCATTCTGTCTGAAAAGGTATGTGTTGGCCAGGTGAGGCCTGGAATGTCTTCATGGCCTTCGAAAAGGCGGGGAAAGCGCTCAAATTCGCTATCCCAGTCTTCCTGTCCACGCTCAGCGACCATGGCGCGGCATTTATCCGAGGCAATGATTTGTTCTGCGCCATAGGCGGATGCCCCAAGAACCCGGACAGCGTGATAATGTGAAAGCACCACATATTTTACCGGCTTATCGGTCACTGTCCTGATTTTCTCCAGGACCATATTCGCCATGCGCGGCGTCGCTTGCGTATCAATAACCATCACACTGTCATCACCAATGATGACGCCGGTATTGGGATCCCCTTCCGCAGTAAAGGCCCACAGATCTTTACCAATTTCCGTAAAAGAGATTGTTTTTTCTTCCATATCGCCTTGTGAGGCAAATGCCTTGCTCATGTTATGTCCTTTTCCCTAATCCGTTTCTTTTGGCGCATATTTTTCAACAGTCTGCTGAATAGCCCCGAAAATGGAGTTGCCAGAGGCATCGAGCATTTCAATACGGACCGTATCACCAAATTTCATGAAAGGCGTGATAGCTGCACCTGTTTCGATGGTTTCGATCATCCGTATTTCAGCTATACAGGCATATCCTGCTCCCCCTTCGGAGATGGATTTACCCGGACCGTCCCCCAGTTTGTTTGAGACAGTCCCCGAGCCAATGATCGTACCGGCACAGAGCGGCCGCGTTTTAGCCGCGTGCCGGATGAGTTCGGCGAAATTGAAGGTCATGTCAATACCTGCATTGGCTTTTCCAAATGGCGCACCATTATAATCCACCATCAGCGGCAATGAGAGCTTGTTGTCCTGCCAATTCGATCCCAACTCATCTGGCGTCACGGCGACAGGTGAAAAGGCGCTGGATGGCTTGGCATGAAAGAAGCCAAAGCCCTTGCCAAGCTCGGCAGGGATTAAGCCGCGAAGAGAGACATCATTGGCGATCATAATCAAACGAATGGCTGACGCCGCCCGGTCCAGATCTGCACCCATGGGGACGTCATCGACAATTACGGCAATTTCGCCTTCCATATCGATACCATACGCTTCCTCCGCCATTATTATGGGGTCATGGGGTGCCAGAAAGCTGTCTGATCCGCCCTGATACATCAACGGATCGGTCCAAAAGGAAGGCGGCATTTCGGCTTTACGGGCCTTGCGTACCAGTTCGACGTGATTGACGTAAGCTGATCCGTCTGCCCATTGATAGGCCCGCGGTAGCGGTGAATGGGCAGTTTCCTCCTTGAAAGGCTCTCCGGTATTTGCGTTGTTCTCGAGCTCTTTGGCAGCTTGCGCAAGCAATGGTGCTTTCGCCTGCCAGTCATCAAGGGCAGCTTGCAGGGTCGGCGCAATCTCCGAAACGGGTTGGTATCGACTTAAATCCGACGTTACAACCACGAGCTGGCCGTCTCGTGACCCATTTTTCAAACTGGCGAGTTTCATTTCTTTCCTTCTTTTGTGCCGTCGAACCGTTTTTCCAAACCGGACCAACAGTCAATATAATCTGGTTGCAGTGTTTCAAGATTGGCCGCAAACGCCGTTATTTGTTGGGGCAGGCGGGTTTCGAACATAAACGCCAGGGTGTTTTCCAGTTTTTGCGGTGTCAGGTCGGCCGTTGTTGCTTTGAGAAAGCCTTCGGCATCGGGGCCATGCGGCAGCATCATATTATGCAGGCTCATGCCGCCGGGCACAAACCCTTCTTCCTTGGCGTCATATTGTCCGTAAATCAGTCCCATGAACTCGCTCATAATGTTGCGATGGTACCAGGGTGGCCTGAATGTGTTTTCCGCAACCATCCATCTTGCTGGAAAGATTGCAAAATCGACATTGGCAGTTCCCGGCTCGTTTGAAGGTGCTGTTAAAACAGTGAAAATCGAAGGGTCCGGATGATCAAACAAAATGGCGCCGACGGCACAGAATAGTCGTAAATCGTATTTAACGGGCGCAAAATTACCATGCCAGGCAACTACATCCAAAGGTGAATGGCCAATATCAGTCTGATAGAATTTCCCGCCCCATTTCACCTGCACGGAACAGGGCGTATCTTTCTCTTCATAAGCGGCGACCGGGCTCAGGAAATCTCGCGGATTAGCGAGACCGTTGGCACCGATTGGTCCGCGTTCCGGCAATGTAAACCGGGCGCCGTAGTTTTCACAAATGTAACCGCGGGCAGCGCCATCAACACAGCCCATCTTAAACATTATACCACGGGGAAGGATAGAGATTTCCCCAGGCTCAACTTCCAGAATCCCAAGCTCTGTCTGAATTTCCAACCTGCCTTGTTCGGGGACGATGAGCATCTCGCCATCGGCATTAAAGAAATAATCATCTGTCATGCTGTCATTGAACGCGTAGGTATGGGAGGCCATGCCTGACTGCGACCGGACATCACCCGCCGTGGTCATTGTTTTTACGCCGTTGAGAAAAGTCGTTTTCGTGCTGGGTAAGGGCACCGGATTCCAGCGAAACTGGCCAATCGGTAAATCGTGATCACCCGTGGACGGGGGAGATAGCCAATTCGGATAGGAAACAGGCGAGAAATGCGCCGTATGACGAACGGATGGTCGCATGCGATATAGCCAGGAACGGGCATTTGTCGCGCGTGGTGCCGTAAAAGCGGTGCCCGAGATTTGCTCAGCATAGAGGCCATAAGCGCAATTTTGCGGACTATTCTGGCCTTTTGGCAATGCGTCGGGCAGGGCTTCGGATTCCATTTCGTTGCCAAAGCCAGACATATAGCTGAGTTTCATGCCCATAATCCTTGTTGATCTTCTTACATGTAATTGGTATCATATGTAACAGTTGTAAATGTAACTATCAAGGGATTTTTCAGCATGAGCCTTGTTCTCGAGCAGTTCTTGCCATATCGGCTCAATCGGTTGGCCGACAGCTTGAGCAAAAATGCCAGCCAGGCTTATAAATCAGAATACGGACTGAGCAGACCTGAGTGGCGGGCGTTTGCATTGCTTGGGCAGCAGGGAACGATGACCGCTACAGAAATTGCGCATTTTTCCACCATGGATAAGACGAAAGTCAGCCGAGCCCTGTATGCGCTTGAGAAAAGAAGCTGGCTGATCCGCAACCAGGATGATAAGGATCGGCGGCTGGAGCATCTGGCGCTGACGCCGGCTGGCCAGAAAGCCTATGAAATACTTGTACCAAAAATGCTAAAAATCGAAACGGACATGATTGCCAGGTTGGGGGAAACCAATTTCGCCGCTCTCAACCAGGGACTCGATGCTCTTGAAAGCCTTTTCGCTGATGAAACAATAGCCTTAAATTCCAAGTAAAAACATCTAACGCGCCCAGACAACGGGGAATAGATCACTATCCAGCGGTCCGCCCGCTGGAATTAACGGGTCGCGAAGCATTTTCTGAAGATTAGGCCGCGGATTATAAGTGACGTCGTGACCGGTCCAGCGTTGAATGTAGGCCCGGCGACGAACATTCTTCAATTTGTTGGGTTGGGCGCCATGCAATAAAAGCCCATGATGAATTGTGCAGTCTCCCGGCTCCAGCTCGAACGAAACAATGTCATAGTCTGATCGATTATTTTCAATATCGGGTACTTCCGGGAGCTCTTCTTCATATGTCTGGCTCGGGTCAAAACTGATGGCCAGATATTTTTGGTTCCATCGGTGAGAGCCACGCACATATTCCACTGCACCGCTATCATATGTTACCGGATCAAGCGCTAGCCAAAGGGTCGATACTTGCTCACCGGCAACGGGCCAATAGGTGTAATCCTGATGCCATGCCGTTGGGGTCGATGTATCTGGTTCCTTCACCAATATCTGGTCAAACAGTAAATTTACCTTGTTGGCCTTCATCAAGGACGCGGCGATCAAGGGAGCAGGTGAGTTGAAAACAGCATCCCGAAATCCTTCCAGATGATGGCTCACAAAGGTATCTCCAAAGAAAAATCCGGTTGAGTCTTCCGCATCAATACTTTTCACCATGCCTGATGGATGGGCGATGTCCTCTTCTACCAGATCCTGAATTCGGTGCACCCATTCCTTATTGAAGAAATTTCGCAGGCAAATTACGCCCTCTTTTTGAAATGTCTCTATTTCGTCGATTGTAATTTCTCTGTGCAGTGGATTTTTCATTATTTATGCTCCAGAATAGATTTAACTATTGCGCATATACTATACTTACTTGAATTAACAGGGAATGCAAATTGGCCTCGCCAAAGTTTGACTCTCCGGCAGCAGAGTATTTCAGGAAAAATTATTTGTGGCCTGAAGAGAAAGTTCTTTGGGCCGGACAGCCGGCGCGCGCCCGTGTCCTGATGTTCAATGCCTGGTTTTGCGTAGTGGGGTGCTTTCTTTGTGTGTTTCTGTTCCTGATTTGGCGATCAATCCCAGACTATGGAGACATTCGGCTTCCGGAAGCCTTGTTGGGTTTCGGATCGCTATGGCTGGCCTTGACGCCGCTGCGTTATCTTTGGCGGGGATCGCGTACGGCGTATTTTGTCACCGACCAAAGAGCGGTCATCCTGGAAAAGGGATTGCGCGTCCGGGAAACCGTTTTCCATCCAGCGGATATCACGGAGTACAAGCTCATCCGCAGAAGCGGTGACCGCGGTGATATTCAACTACGGGTCAGCAAGAACCGTGCATCTAATCCTTATCAGGAAGACAAACAAAGATGGGTTCCGGGAAATTTAGGTACAATGGTGACCGTGTCAAGCACTGGGTCGTTTCTTTCGTACAATGACGGATTCTGGGGGGCAGATCACATATCCGAGGCTGCAGTCGCATTGAATGATATTCGGCTAAGCGCCGAACGGGATCAAAAATTCCGCCAAAAAACGTGAGGCAGAGGTAACTTATGCTCTGGCAGTCGGCCTGCTGGTAACCCGGGTCCACCAGCCGCTCAGGTTCGAATGTGTCTCTGGCACGCGAACGCCGACCGCCTTGCCAATGAGAACGGCACATTGCCCGGTGATGTCGGCGATTGTGTAATCGTCAGTGGCCAGAAACTCGCGCCCTTCCAATGCCGTTTCCATCCAGTCGAGGGTTTCTGTGGCATGGGTATTACAAACCGCAGCCCAGTCCGGTACTTGTGTTCTGAGGTCCTTCCACATGGGGTGTGAATGGGTAAATATATTGATAAGCGGATAGAGTAGCTCAAGTTCCATTCTTCGGTTCCACATTTCGACTTGCGCCCTCTCGATTTGTGTCCGGCCCATTAGCGGTGGCGTGGGATATTCTTCTTCCAGAAAACGGCAGATGGCATGGCTTTCCGAAATACAGGTTCCATCATCCAGCTCAAGAAGCGGCATGCGCCCCAGGATGTTTTTCTCCAGATATTCCGGAGATTTATGAAAGCCTGTCGATAAGTCTATATCCTGCGACGGGATTTCGACGCCTTTTTCAGCTAGGAAAATTCGCACACGGCGGGCATTGGGAGAGGCTTTGAGGTCGTATAAATTCATGAGTTTTCCTCATCTTATATGTTTCCCCCAACAAGTGCTTATGCGTGATTCCAGTTATCTGGCTCATCGGAGTTGTTTGGTGATAAGCCGATGATATCATTTTCCGTGTTAATGCCAAGCCCCAGAACAGTGCGGTTGGCATAAGAAAAATAGGCGACAACCTGGTTGATCTCCAGAACCTGGCCGTCATCCAGCCCCGAAAGCCGCAGCTCGCTGATCATTGCGGCATCTATATGGGCCGGGCGGGTGGTTAGCACATTGGCATACAGCATCATTGCCAGATCGGGACCGTCAAATACCTGTTCCGGTAAGCCGGCCGTTAGCGCACTTCTAATTTTTTCCGCGAATTCGTCATCTTTAACAAGTCGCTTCAGGCCTTCAAAATGATGCTCTACGCAATACATACATTCGTTGATCAAGCTGACATAAACACCAAGTGCTTCAAGTTTCCATTTAGGCAGGGTATTTGCGGAATGATGCAGCACATGCTTGTAAAGGCTCATATGACCTTCCATGGTGTGGGGCCGAAGAGAATGCGCCATCATGATATTGTCGACGTTATTATCCGGGCCTTTTACGCGATCATATAATTTCTTGAGTTTGCCTTCGGCATCTTCATAACTGATTGTCTTGATCCAGGTCATTTCATTTGCCCCATATTCACCAATGCGATCCAGTTGACATAAAAATGATGTCGGGAGCAAGGCAATCCGTTCAACGGGCCTTGTTTCCGGCATCAATAAATTTTATCGTCAGTTTGCTTTTGTACTCCGCAAGTTTCCAGCCTATATTCGCAGATGGCGCATTAACGAAAAGTGAAGAAAGACGTTTTGAACGTTTCGAGGAACCTCATATGGCCCATGATCACAAACATAATGACCCCTTACCGGATACAGTTCTTCGGGTAAAAAGTCTGGAATCTCTGTTAGTTGAGAAAGGGTTAGTTGAAACGGCCGCTCTTGATGCCTTGGTGGAGCGATATGAAAAGAAGATCGGCCCGCAAAATGGCGCAAAAGTTGTCGCCCGGGCCTGGATTGATGAAGATTATAAGCAAAGATTGCTGAAAGATGGTTCGACAGCCATTGCGGAATTCGGATTTTCTGGCGCGCAAGGTGAGGAGCTGGTTGCCGTAGAGAATACTGAAAATGTCCATAATGTCGTCGTGTGCACGTTATGCTCCTGTTATCCCTGGCCGGTTTTGGGACTCCCGCCTGTTTGGTACAAGTCTGCGCCTTACCGTTCGCGGGTAGTACGCGAACCCCGTAAGGTCTTGCAGGAATTTGGCACGGAACTTCCAGCTTCATCGGAAGTACGGGTCTGGGACAGCACAGCAGAAACCCGGTATTTGGTTATTCCCCGCCGCCCCGAAGGGACTGAAGGATTTTCAGAACAGGATCTTGCAGATCTGGTGACACGCGACAGTATGATCGGTGTGACAAAAGCCAAAACCCCCGTAAACCGGGAGGAGGCATAACATGGATGGTGTACATGATATGGGCGGTATGCATGGAATGGGCCCAGTAGAAACAGAAGAAAATGAGCCCGTTTTTCACGGCGACTGGGAAAAGCGGATGTTTGCCCTGAACAATGCGATCAGTGCCCTTGGCGTGCGGAATATCGACGAAAGCCGGCATGCTCGTGAACGTATGGCGCCAGCGGATTACCTGGGGAGTAGCTATTATGAAATTTGGCTTGACGGGTTGACCCGTACGCTCTTGGAAAAGGGGCTGATCAGCGAAGAAGAATTGTCTGGCGCCATGGCGCCTCAGCCGGTGACAACACCAAAGCCCGCCCTGAGCGCAGAGAATGTCGATACCGTTATGAGTAAAGGGGCTACTTACGTTGTTGATCTGGACATAGCCCCGGCTTTCTCCGTAGGGCAAATTGTCCGGGCGAAAAACATTCATCCGGCAGGTCACACACGGCTGCCGCGATATGCACGCGGTCATACAGGAGTTGTTCACGCGGCTTATGGTGTCCATGTGTTTCCCGATGCAAATGCCCACGGCCCTGACAAGCCACAGCATCTTTATAACGTAAAATTCTCGTCAGAAGAATTATGGGGCGCAGAGGGTACGCCGGGTGACGTCATCTATATCGACCTGTGGAATGATCATCTGGAGGATGCATCCAATGACTGAGAGCGGGGGAGAACTGGATTGGGCGCTCGAGAAGATAGATATACCGCGCGATACCGATGGTCCGGTCTTTGATGAGCCCTGGCAGGCTATGGCTTTTGCCATGACCGTCAAGTTAAACGAGCAAGGGCAGTTTAGCTGGTCCGAATGGGCGGAAATTTTTGGCGCGGAAATTGAGGCCGCGACGCTGGCAGGAGAGGGGCGCGGCAACGAAGGCTATTACCTGTGTTGGCTTGCTGCCCTGGAAAAGATTGTGGCTCGAAAGGATCTGTTGACGACGGCACAACTGGCGGACCGAAAGGAAGAATGGCGACATGCGTCTGAACATACTGAACATGGCAAGCCCATTCTATTGGACAAAATTCACTAATAACATTGCGATTGCACCCTTAAATGCGTATGTCTGCGTTACTCAAAACCGTAACTGAATTGGAAAGCCTGTGACTGAGACACCCCTTGATACCCTTCCCGATGATGATACACGTGTTAAGCTGGAAAAAGCGGCCGAGATCATCACTAAATATATGGATATGGCCCTGCAGGATTGTGTTGAGGCCGGATTGGAGCGTGAGCATTTCACCGCCGGTGTTATTGCAACCATGATGCAGGCTGTAGAAACAAGCCTCGGCGGCAATGCGGCAGGTGCCCTGCAGGAAATGGCGGCCATGGCTGTTGATCATGAAACGGAAAATCCGGTTCAGTAGATGATGGCCGCACCTTGCTGATCAGTCCGGCGTGTGTATCGGTAGATTAAGAATGGCCCGGCGTCGGAGCCATTGACTGGGCCGATATCTTTCCTCACCGGTAATTTTCTGGAGCTGCTCCAGTATTTGATAGGTGTTTTGTGTCCCCATATTCTCGGCAAGTTCTACGGAGCCGAGAGGATAATTCAGGCCCAGTTTCATTCCTTTATCGATATCTTCTGGTGTTGCAATACCAATTTGGGCCATTTCACAGCCTAGATTGGCAATCATTGAGCGAATGCGCTGAGCAACAAACCCCGGGTTATCCTTAATTCTCGTTACAGCGGCTGCTGCGCCTTTAAGCATAGTAATAACCGATGACATAATATTTTCATTTACGCCAGGCGCAGCCATAACAGTGGCTCGACTGAACACTCCGGTATGGGTATCAATTGCGACTAATCTTTTTGCATCCAACTCAAGTCTCTGGGCGAGTGATGTGCAATCTTCGCCAATGGGATCGGCAAGAATTGGCGACGTGCCGTCATCTTCATCCAGAATACTGACCCCGAGATCGCGAAGGAGAGTCTGCAGGGCATCTGACGGTTCTGCCAAATAAACACGTTTTGCCGCCTCACCCTCAAGGGCCGGATCGACTTCAGGTCGAATAATGGTGCCGTTGTCATCATATTCGTAAAACCCGGCTTTTGTTTTTCGGCCCAATCGTCCGGCTTCCATCATACTTTCGTGAAGTGGGTAAGTGGATAAACGCTTGTCTTGAAAATACCCTTTGTAAATAATCTGGCTGACCGGGAAATTAACATCAATTCCAGTGAGATCCATCAGTTCAAACGGACCCATGCGGAAGCCGCAGGCGTCTCGCATGATGGCGTCCACTTCGAAGGGCGTCGCGACGCCTTCCGAGACGATTCTCAAGGCTTCTGTCGTATATGCCCGGCCACCAAGATTAACCAGAAATCCAGGCGCATCCTTCACAACCACGGGGACACGGCCCATACGCTTGCCAATGACTTCTAAAGCTTGAGTGACATCCGCACTTGTATCCGTACCATTGATGACTTCAACAAGTTTCATCAAAGGAACAGGGTTAAAGAAATGCAGGCCGGCAACGCGTCCACGATGAGTACAGGCCGAGGCAATGGAGGAAATGCGGATACTGGACGTATTCGATGCAATAATCGCGTCAGGCCGGACGACCTCTTCGAGTTGCTGAAAGACCGATTGTTTGATATCGATATTTTCAACGATAGCCTCAACGACAAGATCACAATCCTTTAAATCCGCAAGGGTACTGGCAACCTGCAATCGATCTATGGCGGCTTGACCCTCGTTACTTTGCAGACGGCCCTTTTCCACGGACCGGCCTATCATGCCTGAGATAAAATCAACGGCGAGTCTGGCAGCACCGTCTGCGGCGTCAAAGATAATTGCCTGCATGCCACCGGTTACGGAAACCTGTGCGATGCCCCGTCCCATGGCGCCCGCGCCGACAATACCAATTTTAAGATCCTGTTTGTGGGGGTCGAAAGTCATATCCGGGTCAGCCTTTATTTTTGTAATTGTTTTCTGTGTTATAGCCTGTTCGCGATATTTGTGAAGCGCAACCTTGATGCGGTGCAATAAAATCCCTACATATAAAGAAGTCGGTGCCTCTTTAGGGCCGATTTTGGGTGTTTTGTATAACCCAAATAGTCACTCGCTCGTTTGAGGAGGAGAGGAATGCCAAGAATGTCGACTTTTAATAATCCGCTGATGCTTGGATTCGATCATTTCGAGCAGATGCTAGAGCAGCTCTCCAAGTCCGGTGGTGAAGGTTATCCTCCTTACAATATTGAACAAGTTCGCCAGGATGCGCTGCGGATCTCGCTTGCCGTCGCCGGATTTAGTGAAGAAGATATGCAAATAACGCTGGAACAAAACCAGCTAATCATTCATGGTAAGCAAAGAGAAGAAAAAGATCGCGTTTTTTTGCACCGTGGAATTGCTGCACGACAGTTTAAAAAGAAATTTGTTCTTGCAGAAGGAATTGAGGTGACCGGTGCTGAGATTGATAATGGGCTTCTTCATATCGATTTGCTTTTACCGACACCGAGTGTCAACAGCCGGCAAATTCAGATAACGAAGAAGAGCAATAAAAAAGATATGAAGACAATAGATTCTGGTGAATTAATTTAGTCTGAGGCGTTAGCGTATTAGCAGGAGTATTAAAATGCAGTATCAGGAAACCACATTACGACAGATGAGTTCTGCAGCCTTTGGGATGTTGGGATCCATGGATATCGCGTATATCCGAAAAGTTGAGGATGAGGGTGAAATCACTTACGGTATTTTCGCGGCAAATGGTGAAAAGCTGGGTGATGAATCATCGGCTGACATCGCAATGGTCGTCGCTCGTCAAAATGATTTCGAGGCTTTTCTCGTCAATTAACGATATTTATCGGACTGTGATTTTTGCTTCTTCAACAATCGTCGTGGATGAACGCTCAATAGTGATTTGTCCACGATAATCGCCTTTCTGCCACCCAGATTTTGGTTGTTTAATCCCGACAAAGAAATATTTCGATATCTGATTTTTAGAAACCCGCTTGGGTTTGTATTCCTTTATCAATTGATTGTCCGGTCCTTCGATGGTCAATGTGACGACATCGTCTTTTTGGGAACCATAATATAGAGACCAAAAGATAAGGGTCGGACTGTTAGGCGGCAACAGTCTTTGTTGCATATTTCCACTTTCCAGTGCCCGTCGGTCTTTCGGTATGGTCCCCGAAAAACCGGTCACAAGAAATCCGGTCGCTTGATACTCCAGCTCTTGCCGAGCGGCCTCAGACCATAGAGAAGTTTCCGTATGTGTACAGGGTGTGGTTTTCTGGGGACCTGAAAAGGGGTCAATGACGGCCTTCCCCGACATCACTTGAAAATGCAGGTGCGGAAATTCCGTCAGACCGGATAAACCCACATACCCTATAATATCACCACGTTTTACTTTTTGCGATTTGGTGACTGCAATGCTGTTTTTCTTCATATGAGCATAGATGGTTTTCAAGCCATCGTCATGGGTCAAAACCACGGCATTGCCAAGTCCTATGTTTTTGATACGCGGTCGAACAGCGGCTGGATAGTCTTCAAAATATTGGTCCTTAACGCCGTCTCGTAGATTTGATACGACCCCGTCCGCCGCCGCAAGAACGGGCACACCCGCTTCCATATCCGCTAATGTCCGAAGTCGGAAATCCGTGCCTTTGTGACCGTCATAGGTTAAATAACCGCATGTATGATCTTTCGCATTTTTGCTGGGGTCCATATCAGGATAATGCTGGATAAAACAGCTTTCACCGAGACGGCAGCCGACCGGTAAATCAAGAACTACCTCATTCGCCATCGCACGGGCTGATAAGACAAATAGGTTAAGGCATGTGACGAGGGCGAAAAACTTGCGGAACCTTGACGTCATTTGGCGAGCCATAGAAAGAGCATCACAGGTCCTTTTTTAAGCCGCAGATTGTGCACTTTCGTCTGTTAACACAGCGAACAGTGCATCCGCATCATTACTGCCCCGTAATTTTTCGCACCGGCCCGTATCACGTAATGTACGCGATACGCGGGCCAGAGCTTTCAGATGGTCAGCACCCGCAGATTCCGGCGCAAGTAGTAGGAAAATGAGATCAACGGGCATGTCATCCATTGAATCAAAATCAATGCCAGAATCGAGTTTTGCAAACAACCCATAAACGCGATCTATGCCCTCCAGCTTTCCATGAGGAATAGCAATACCTCGGCCAATACCGGTTGTTCCCAGTCTCTCGCGTTCCAGAAGAACATCCAAAATGGCGCGCTCAGGACAATTCGTTACGGTTGCCGCCCGCCGAGCAAGTTCCTGCAAAGCGTGCTTTTTGCTCGTCGCTTTTAAATCCGCGAAAACGGTTTCCGGGCTGATAAGGTCAGTAAGTTCCATGATACCTGTATTAAATGGTCGTTCTGTTTCAATTTGCCAGTATGCTAGGCAGATTTTTTTGCCGACTCGACGCGTGGATCAATCCAGCCGATATTTCCATCTTGTCGGCGATAGACAACATTCAAACCATTGGTTTGCGAATTATGAAACATCATGGCTGGAAGATTGGCCAAATCCATTCTCATAACCGCCTCGCCTACGGAACAATTTGGGATATCTGCGCTGCTTTCCGCAATGATGATGGGTTGCCAGTCGTCATTTGCCTCAACCTCGGCTTCGGCTTCTTCCGGCTCCGGCGCCAGGACATAGGATTGGGCAGCGAGAGACTGCTTCGCCTGATATCGCTCTTTGCCATGATGGCTTTTCAGCCGGCGTTTGTAGCGACGCAATTGTTTCTCAATACGCTCAGCAGCAGTGTCAAAGCTTCCGTAGGCATCAACGTGATCCGCAGACGCTGTTACGTCAATACCGGATCCAATATGAACACTGCATTCCGTATGGAAGTTGTGATTTTTCTTGCTTAGGGTCACCTGGGCATCAATAGCGTTGTCAAAATATTTTGAGACACCGGCAATCAGGGCGTCTTCAATATGCACCCGAAGTGCATCACCAACATCTATCTGTTTACCTTTTACAATCACGTGCATCTGTAATTCCAATTCTAGAAGTGAACCAATTATCCGCCCCGGATAAACGTCCAAATCAATTTGAGGGCGGGACCATAGTTTTTGCGTACCGCATTGTCAATATGCGGTTGTAGAAATTAAAACTCGCTGATTTGGTGGCGTCATTTCATGTATCCCCGGCTAGGAAGCAATCAACTGCTTCTTAAGTCTTCGACGTTGTACGGAAGAGGGAATCTTCATCGCATCACGATACTTTGCAACGGTCCGCCGTGCAATATCTATCCCTTCCAATTTCATCAATTCAACGATTTTGTCGTCGGAAAGGATCTTATTTGGGGCTTCATCGTCTACAAGTCGCTTCAATTTATGCCGAACGGAAGCTGCAGAATGTGAATCACCGCCGGATGTGGAATTGATTGCTGACGTAAAGAAATATTTAAGTTCAAAAATGCCCCGTTGCGAGGCGATGTACTTGTTGGACGTGACCCGGCTAACTGTACTTTCATGCATGGAAATATTATCAGCAATTGTTTTCAAGTTGAGAGGACGCAAAAACTCGATGCCCTGGGTAAAAAACATTTCCTGTTCCGCGACTAAAGCCGTTGCGACCTTCAGTATCGTTTGTGCCCGTTGATCGAGAGATTTGACCAACCAGTTTGCTGTGCTCAAGCACTCTGACAGATATTCTTTTTCCTCTTTCTTCTTTGTTTTTGTATTGAGCACAGAATAGTAACTGTTATTGACGAGAACTTTCGGCAAGGTTTCACTGTTTAGTTCGATGTGCCAGCTACTATCCGGGCGCCGCCGAACAAAAATGTCCGGAATTACCGTTTGTGCGACTTCGCTGTCAAATTGCAACCCGGGTTTCGGATCCAGTGCCTTGATCTCTGATATCATATCTCCCAGGTCTTCCTCATCGACGTCGCAGATATTGAGCAATTCCTTAAGGTTTCCGTCAGCCAACAAGTGTAAATTGTTCAGAAGTGCTTCAATTGCCGGATCAAATCTGTTTTGATCTTTGAGCTGTAATGCGAGGCAGTCGGCGAGATCTGTTGCGAAGATACCGACCGGCTCCATGGCGCGAAGCGACGTCAAAACATTTTCGATTGCATCGCGCTCGCAACCCAATGTTTCGGCAACATCATCAATCTCTTCCGTAAAATACCCAGCATCACTGATCAAATCGATCAAATAAGAGGCGATAAGCTTTTGCGAATTTGACAGAGGCAGTTGATTGAGCTGCTGGGTCAAATGATCCTGAAGCGATAAGTCTTCTGACAAGGTATTTTCGAGATTAAGATCGTTGCTTGAGAAATTAGAGCTCCCGCCTGAATTGGCTCCCAGATATCCGGTATCGGCACCATTGGCGAAAGATTGCTCTGCCGGCATATCAGATGCCGTATCATTAAATGTGTTATCGTAATCTGTATCAGGTGTACTGTTTCCATCGTCCGAAGAGGTACCGTCATTAGAAATTGACAGCTCCTTTAGTGGCGCATCATCACTTTCGGTAGAAGCTGATGCCGGTTGCTCTTCGATGCCAGAACCAGTTTCTGTCGTTTCCAGAGCGTCAGAGCGTTCAAGTAAAGGATTTTTCTCAAGTTCTTGCTCGACGTAAGCGGCGAGGTCCAGATTTGACAATTGCAACAGTTTGATCGCCTGCTGCAATTGCGGCGTCATAACAAGCTGCTGACTCTGTCGTAAATCCAATCTGGGCGTTAAAGCCATCTTTACTCCTGACCACCGTCAAACGCTATAGGTTAAAGCGTTCCCCTAAATACACGCGCCGTACACCTTCATCCGAAACGATTTCAGACGGGCTGCCCTCCTTTATGACACGTCCATCGTTAAGAATGTATGCTCGGTCGATGATATCCAGAGTTTCGCGAACATTATGCTCGGTGATTAATACACCAATGCCACGGTCTTTCAGGTGAGAGACCAAATCACGAATATCACCGACTGCAATTGGATCAATACCGGCAAGTGGTTCATCAAGCATAATGTAATTTGGCTTTCCGGCGAGCGCGCGCGCAATCTCCACGCGGCGACGTTCCCCGCCAGACAAAGCCACAGCCGGAGTTCGTCTTAAATGCGTTATTGAAAATTCGGCAAGAAGCCCTTCGAGCAAATTTTCGCGTTTCTCACGAACAGGTTCGATAAGCTCAAGGACAGCTCTAATATTCTGTTCGACGTTCAGGCCCCTAAAAATTGACGCTTCTTGCGGTAGATAACCTATACCCAATCGAGCCCGTCTATACATTGGCAGGTCTGTGACATCTCGTCCATCTAGGATAATAGATCCATAATCGGGGCTTAACAGGCCGGAAATAATATAAAAACTGGTCGTTTTACCTGCGCCATTCGGACCCAGTAAACCAACGGCTTCTCCGCGGTTTACGACAATATCAACACCGCGAAGGATTGGTCTCTTTTTAAAAGATTTGCCAATATTCTGCGCAACGAGCCCCGAATTTTCGGCAACCAACCTGGGAACGCGTTCCACTTCATCCATACTCATCGCCTCAAAGCCCCTTTACTCAACTACTCGGCCTTTTGTTCCGGCACGAAAATTCCTTTAACGCGACCTGTGCCACCGTCTGTCTCCGGCGCACCTTCGACACGGCTTTTGCCTGTCACCATATTTAAGGTCATCTTGTCGCCTCGCAGGACATTCTTTCCCTGCGTTAATACCACATTTCCTCGAAGGTCTACCCGTTTGTTTTTCACATCATAAGTTCCTGTTTCACCCTCCGCTGTTTCCCGCGGGCTGGACAGAAAGACATTTCCAACGGCATCAATTTTCTTAATGTTGGCCGGGCCGCCATCACTTGCCGTACTTTTGTCTGAGTAATAGACAATTAATTTGTCGGCCCGCATGCGTATTTCACCTTGTTTGACATCGACATTGCCTTCGAATACCGCCAATTGATTTTCCTGTTGAACTTCCAGCGAGTCGGCCGCTATTTCAAGGGGCTGGCTTGTATCGTACGCCCCGCCAGTCAAAGCTGATTGGGCGGAGACAAGGGAGCTCCCTATGGCGCTCAAAAGGACGCCGGCCAGTAGAAATATTCCCGTAATCTTTTTCATTCCATTGTTTCCAGATCTATCTGTCTTATCTGACTTAGGGATATATTTTAAGCCGTACATTGCCTTCAAACCTTAATTTACCAGTTAACTGATCTGCCACAAGCCTATCCGCTTCGATTGCACCGAGCGGCCCATGACCGACGACGGGATTTGGACTGACAATAGTACGTTTCTTCAAATTCACTTCCGCTGACTTCATGGTGAATTGGTCACCACTATCAGAAAAAATATTGATATCGCCAAAAAGCTGTAACAAGCCTGTATCTTGATTGAGAATGCCATCAGGGGCGGACAGGGAAATCCATTCGCCCGATTTGAGCGTGATATCAGCCTGCAGATTCTTCAAGGTAACTTCTGGGCTGGTTGCCGTCTTTTGGGTGGCCGTATCAGCGGTCACAACATAATTCTGATTGCTGAGGTCGCTGGCGACAAATTGCGGATTTTTCATGGTAAGGCTGTCGTCTGACAATATCAAATCAGCATAATCCAGTGTAAACCCTTCTTCTTTTTCAAGATTAGGCAAGACAAATGCCAAGCCAACAAGAAGAATAGCAAGCCCAAGAAGGATAAACTTAATAATAGAGACAAAATGGCTGTAACGTGAGCTAAATTTTACCCCATCCAGAAGATCCAAAGCGACAAATTTGGGCGCTTCAGACTCCGGTTGATCGTCGATTTTCTCATCTGCAGAAAAGGCGTCCGCGGGTTTCATTGTTTACATCACTCCACTACGTAAACAGTCGTGAACACTAACAATACCTTGAATATCTTTTCCTTCGGTTACGAAAAGGCAGGTAATCCCGTTGAAACCTGTCGAGTTCATTTGCGCCAACGCCTCTCCGGCTAAGGCTCGTGAGGAAATGGTTTGCGGATTTTCCGTCATCACATCCCGGGTTTTCTTATTCAACAATTCGGGTCCCATATGGCGCCGTAAATCGCCATCAGTGATAACCCCAATTAACGTGCCCGCATCATCGGTAACCGCTACGCAGCCAAAACTCTTTGTCGAGATTTCAATCAGTGCATCACTCATGAGGGTTTCCCCTCCAACAAGTGGAACTGCGTCACCCGTATGCATAATGTCGCTGACCTTAATCAGTGAACTGCCCAGGTTGCCGCCTGGGTGAAATACATGAAACTGTGAAGAATCAAATCCTTGCCGCTCAAGTAAAGCGACAGCAAGGGCGTCACCAAGCGCCAATGTCATGGTTGTTGATGTTGTCGGGGCTAAACCCATGGGACAGGCTTCCGGGGCAGCTGGCAATACAAGCGCAACATCTGCGCGACGGCCCAAGGTACTATCCAATTTACCGACGATGCCGATGAGCGGGATATCGAACCGCCTTGTATAGGCAATTATATCGCTGAGTTCTTTTGTACTCCCTGAATTTGACAAGCATAATACGGTGTCATTTTTCGTGATCATGCCTAAATCACCGTGACTTGCTTCGCCGGGATGGACAAATTGCGCCGGCGTTCCGGTAGAGGCGAGGGTTGCCGCTATTTTATTTCCAATATGGCCGTTTTTCCCCATTCCACTAACGATGACACGGCCTGTGGATTTGCTGATAAGATCAAGGGCTTCAATAAATTTGCCGTCAAGACTCTGATGTAATTGAGATATTGCGTCCGCTTCGATCGTCAGAACATGACGCGCACTCTGAAGATCACGGCTACTCTTTGTCAAACCCACTGTCACTTGATCCGTGGTTTCAGTCAATTAGTCGGTCCTTATTCGTTGGGGGCGCCAGCCTTGATGAAGCAAGCCAGCAAAAAACACTCAAACACATTAAATATATAAGAAAATTGCGCCAAATTAACAAGGTTAATAGCGTATTCATCTTGAAAGAATTTGATACCAGATACTGAAAGGATTAAGAGTGGGAGAAAATGTCTGTCTCATCCCATCCGGCAAGATCCAGCTCTGCGCGAACAGGTAAAAAGGAAAAACAGTCGTCAGCCAGCACTTTTCGGCCTTCCCGGACGAGCATCACATCGAGTTTTTCCTTCAACTGATGAAGGTATAACACATCAGATGCTGCATATTCCATTTGCGCTTGCGATAACTCCTCAGAGCCCCAATCTGAACTTTGTTGTTGCTTTGAAATATCGATCCCAAGAAGTTCCTGGCAAAGATTTTTCAATCCGTGGCGGTCCGTATATGTGCGGACCAATCGAGAGGCGATTTTTGTACAATAAACGGGCGCGCAATCAATATTGAGATATTTCTTTAGCACAGCAATGTCAAAACGCCCAAAATGGAAAAGCTTGAGGCGATCTGGGTCATTGAGCTGAGCCGCCAGGTTAGGCGCATCGTAGGTCTTGCCATCAAACTTCACTAAATGGGCATCGCCGTCACCAGACGACAGTTGAACCACACAAAGGCGGTCCCGATGGGGAAGCAGCCCCATTGTTTCACTGTCAATTGCAATGCTATTGCCCAGGTCAACATCGTTGGGAAGGTCGTTGTGATGTAAATAAATCGCCATTCAGTCCTCCGATAAAACGGCCAATACGCCGAAATCGAAAGCTGGCATAACCGCTTGACATTTGTCCATCGAGTGGTGCCCAGGAGAAGACTCGAACTTCCACGACCATACGGCCACTAGCACCTGAAGCTAGCGCGTCTACCAATTCCGCCACCTGGGCAATTCAATGATGCCTCTGATATAAAGCAAGGTCTTCGTTGTCAACAAACTTCGACAAAAGAATCCAAGTATTTTTCTGTTTGGGCTTGGCCTTCGGGTTATATCCGGGTAGAAATTGCCTCAGGAATGGCGCGGTGCGTTGTGATATACTCCATAGTTTGCGAACAAAGGACGAAAGAATGTCGGATCGATTGATAACCATTTTCGGAGGCTCAGGGTTTATCGGACGTCATTTGGTCGGGCGACTTGCCGCAAAGGGATACCAGATCCGGTTGGCTGTGCGGGATCCGGAAAGTGCTGTCCAGTTGATGACACAAGGCAATGTTGGGCAGATCGTCGGTATGCAGACGAATATCCGAAACCAAATGTCGGTCGACCGTGCGGTCGCAGGTGCTGATATCGTCATTAATCTGGTCGGTTTGTTATATGAAGCAGGCGCTCAGTCCTTTGGGGCCGTACATGTGGATGGTGCAGAGCGAGTTGCGAAGGCTGCAAAGCTGGCCGGCGCGAAGCAGCTCATTCATATGTCCGCTCTCGGTGCGGATAAGGAACATGAGGCTGGATATGCGCGCAGTAAAGCGGTTGGTGAAGAGGTGGCGGCGGCAGAGTTTCCCGGTGCGACCATCTTGCGACCTTCCGTCGTGTTCGGCACGGATGACGATTTTTTCAATCGCTTTGCTCAATTGCTCTCCCTGGCGCCGGTTTTTCCCTTATCCGATGGCGGCCAGGCCAAAATGCAGCCTATTTGGATAGAAGACCTGGTGGAGGCCATAGTCAGGATACTGGAAACGCCTTCCGAACAGGGTAAGATTTGGGAATTGACCGGACCTGATGCTGTGAGTTTTCATGATCTTATGAAAAAGGTTTTAAGCTATACAGACAGGAATTGCTTGCTGCTGCCGGTGCCGGCGTTTGTAATGTCTTTCATGGCGGTTTTCATGAAATTGGCGCCAGGGCGTCCGCAGCTGACGCCAGATCAGGTCAAGCTGTTGAAAGTTGACAATATTGCGTCCGGTGATTTCCCTAATTTACAAGACCTTGGAATAGAGGCTGCCTCTGTTGATTCCGTTGTCCCGGTGTATTTACGCCGTTACAAAAAAGGCGGTGGTACGAAAGCTGACGATTTCGCCTAGCAGCATGTTTCGGAGGCAGTTGAGGCGGCAGGGAATCAATCCAATTTATTAGGTCCGATATTGTACTAAATTTTCCTCTCTTTTTGGCGAAATCGGCATATATTTGGTCGCTGCCGCGAATGATTTATGATTATAAGTCAATAATACTGACCTAACTAGCGCTTTTTTCTGGTATTTTTTGATCTTTTAGGCTATTGATTGGCTCCCTTTGTCTCTTAATGACTTTGAATAGATGCTGGCAAAGACCGGGAATACTGGGATTTTAACCAGTTCTGGCCTGTCTGGGCCTTCGGTGCAGGATTATGTAAAAAGATTAAAAAAGAAGTGAACCTGCGTCTTGCGGGTCTGGATTGGGAACGCCTGATGTCTAAAAATATGCTGAAATTTGTATCATTGGATAAAAAAATGCCGGCGAAACGCGCGGCTGAAAACCGGCGTGAAGATTTTTCTGAAATCTATGATGAATATTCAGAAGATAAAGCAACAGAACAGGCAAGCCGCTGCTCGCAATGCGGCATTCCCTATTGCCAGGTGCATTGTCCCGTACAGAATAACATACCTGATTGGCTGAACATGACGGCCAATGATCGGTTGCAAGAAGCTTATGAAATGAGTCAATCGACTAACAATTTTCCGGAAATTTGTGGCCGTATCTGCCCGCAAGACCGACTTTGCGAAGGCTCTTGCGTCATTGAAAAAGGATTTGAATCAGTTACGATCGGCGCCGTAGAAAAATATATTACCGATACGGCCTGGGAAAAGGGTTGGGTTAAACCGACGGTCCCGGTCACTGAGTTGACGCAATCCGTGGGCATCATTGGTGCGGGGCCGGGTGGATTGGCTGCGGCAGATGAGCTCAGGAAAAAAGGCTATCAGGTTCATGTCTATGATCGGTATGACCGTATCGGCGGATTGCTTGTGTATGGTATTCCTGGTTTCAAGCTCGAAAAAGACATTGTCGAAAAGAGAGCGCAGCTCCTTCGGGACAGCGGTGTGACATTTCATATGAATTTTGAAATCGGGCGTGATGCCGGCCTTGGTGAGCTCCGTGAAAAACATGACTCAATCATTATCGCGACAGGTGTTTATAAGGCCCGGGATATATCCCTGCCCGGGAGTGGTGTAGGTGGTATCGTCCCGGCTCTGGATTACTTGACCGCCTCCAATCGCAAGGGTCTCGGCGATGATGTGCCGGAATTCGAGGATGGCACCTTTGATGCACAAGGCAAGGATGTGGTGGTCATCGGCGGCGGGGATACGGCCATGGATTGCGTACGGACAGCAGTTCGTCAGGGCGCGAAGTCGGTGAAGTGCCTGTATCGCCGGGACCGCAAGAACATGCCCGGTTCCTTGCGCGAGGTTGTTAATGCTGAAGAGGAAGGCGTGGAATTCGTTTGGCTGTCGGCTCCGAAGGCGTTTCTAGGGGATGAGAAAGTGCGCGGCGTCAAGGCGATTGAAATGCATCTGGGTATCGCTGATTCAACCGGCCGCCAGGTTCCGGTGGAGATTTCAGGTTCCGAGCATGACATCCCCTGTGACCTCGCCATCAAGGCACTGGGATTTGACGCGGAAGATATTCCAACTTTGTTTGATGAGCCCGGCCTTGAAGTTTCGCGTTGGGGAACAATCGTTGCTGAATTTGGTACGGGCCTGACCAATCTGGAAGGTGTTTATGCGATCGGGGATATTGTCCGCGGCGCCTCCCTGGTTGTCTGGGCCATTCGCGATGGCCGCGATACGTCACTTGCAATTGATAAATATTTGAAGAGCCAAAGCGCGACAGAATCCGTCGCCATTGCTTCTTGATGTGCTGGGAAAAATGAGATGAAAAAAGACATAAAAAAAATGGCAGCGGAAAATACGGCTGGCGAGGAATTCGTCAAATCCTGGACCGAAAACGCGACGTTCCTGCAGGAAAATGGTTTGTATGACCCAGCAGAAGAAAAAGATAATTGCGGTGTCGGTCTGGTTGCGGCCATTGACGGAAAGCCTTCCAGAGCCGTTGTTGCGGCGGGTATCGATGCGCTGAAGGCGGTTTGGCATCGCGGAGCTGTGGATGCGGATGGCAAAACCGGCGACGGCTGCGGCATTCACGTGCAGATCCCGCAGGATTTCTTTAAGGAGCATATCACGCGTACAGGGCATGAGCCGATCGAGGGCAAGCTCGCCGTTGGCATGGTGTTTTTGCCGAGAACCGATTTCGAAGGCCAGGAAACCTGCCGGACAATTGTCGAAACCGAAATTCTGGCGTTCGGCTACTATATTTATGGCTGGCGGCAAGTCCCGGTGAATGCCAGCATTATTGGCGAAAAAGCCAACGCCACCCGGCCCGAAATTGAACAGATCATGATCGCCAATACGCGCGGTGTTGATGATAACGAGTTTGAGCGCGACTTGTATATTATCCGCCGTCGGATCGAGAAAAAGGTCCTTGAGGCGCATATCAACGAGTTTTACATTTGCACATTGTCTTGTCGGTCCATCATTTATAAGGGGATGTTTCTGGCGGAGCAGTTATCAAGTTTCTATCCTGATTTGCTGGATGAGCGGTTTGTCTCCAATTTTGCCATCTATCATCAGCGCTATTCGACCAATACGTTCCCGACCTGGAATCTGGCGCAGCCTTTCCGGGTTCTTGCCCATAATGGTGAAATCAATACAATCCGCGGCAACGTCAACTGGATGAAAAGCCATGAAATTCGAATGGTTTCCTCGGCATTTGGCGAAAAGTCAGACGATGTGAAACCGATTATCCAGGCTGGCAGCTCGGACAGCGCGGCGCTGGATGCGGTGTTTGAAGTGCTTGTCCGGGCGGGCCGAAGCGCGCCCATGTCCAAGACGTTGCTTATTCCGGAAAGCTGGGCCAATCGCGAGTCAATGCCTCCTAAACACAAGGCGCTCTATGCCTATTGTAATTCTGTGATGGAACCCTGGGACGGCCCGGCGGCGATTTGTGCCACCGACGGCCGGTGGGTCATCGCCGGTATGGACAGAAACGGTTTGCGGCCGCTGCGCTACACTATAACAGGTGATGGAATGCTGGTGGTTGGATCGGAGACAGGCATGGTGCCGGTCAATGAATCCAAGATTGTCCGTAAAGGACGTGTTGGCCCCGGTCAGATGATTGGTGTCGATTTGAAAAAGGGCACCTTTTACTTCGATGGCGAGCTGAAGGACAAGATGGCTTCGGCGAAGCCCTTTGATAAATGGATCGAAAATATCGTTAATCTCGGGGACACCTTGAGCGGTGCTGAAGAACCCCGGCATTTCGAGCGCAAGGAGCTGCGTCAGCGACAGCTCTGTTCCGGCTGGAGTATGGAAGATCTTGAACTCCTGCTGCAGCCCATGGTTGAGGAGGGCAAGGAAGCCGTCGGGTCCATGGGGGACGATACCCCGCTTGCGGTGCTCTCCAAGCATTATCGGGGCTTGCATCACTATTTCCGGCAACGCTTCAGTCAGGTTACCAATCCGCCTATCGACAGCTTGCGCGAACGCCGGGTCATGACCTTGAAAACCCGGCTTGGTAACCTCAACAATATTCTGGATGAGGATAAAAGTCAGGCGGAAATTCTGTCTCTGGAATCCCCCATTTTGACCAATGGCGAGTTTGATGCCATGCAGGCATATATGGGAAACAGCGCAGAGGTCATCGATTGCACGTTCGACCCTTCTGAAGGCCCGGATGCGTTGACCAAGGCTTTACAGAAAATCCGTAAAGAGGCGGAAAATGCGGTGCGTGGTGGTTGTGCCCATTTGATCCTGAGCGATATGGGGACCTCCAGCACATTGGCGCCAATACCGTCCATACTGGCGGCGGCCGGCGTTCATACGCATTTGGTCAATGAAGGACTGCGGACATTTACCTCCATCAATGTGCGCAGTGGTGAATGTCTGGACGTGCAGTATTTTGCTGTCCTCATTGGTGTCGGGGCTACGACCGTCAACGCCTATTTGCTGCAGGAAACCATCCTGGATCGTTTTGATCGCGGATTGTTTACAGGGCTGGATTTACAGAGCTGCCTGATGCGGGCGAAAGATGCTGTTAATCAGGGGTTGCTCAAAGTCATGTCGAAAATGGGTATTTCCGTCATCAGCTCGTATCGGGGTGGTTATAATTTTGAAGCTGTCGGCTTGTCGCGGGCGCTGGTTGCCGAGTTTTTCCCGGGTATGCCGTCGAGAATTTCCGGCATCGGATTGCCGGGTATCCAGCACAAGATACTGGCGCAACATGAAAAGGCCTTCAAGGAAGATATCATCAGCCTGCCTGTGGGCGGCCTGTACCGCTTCCGCGCCTCTGGCGAGGTACATTCCTTTGATGGTGAATTGGTGCATATGTTGCAAACTGCCGTCGATAAAGACAGTTACTCACTATACAAGAAATATAGTGATGGCATGCGGCAGATGGCACCGGTCAATTTACGCGACTTGATGGATTTTAAATCTGACCGCGAACCGATTTCCATTGATGAAGTGGAAAGCATTACGGAAATTCGCAAGCGCTTTGTCACCGGTGCCATGAGCCTTGGTGCGCTGAGCAAAGAAGCCCATGAAACATTGGCCATTGCCATGAACCGTATTGGCGGAAAATCCGACAGTGGCGAGGGCGGTGAGGATGTTAGCCGGTATAAGCCACAGGCCAACGGCGACAATGCCAATTCAGCGATTAAGCAAATTGCCTCGGGGCGCTTTGGCGTCACGGCGGAATATCTGAATAATTGCGAAGAAATTGAGATTAAAATCGCGCAAGGGGCAAAACCCGGAGAAGGGGGCCAGCTTCCGGGCTTTAAGGTCTCGGAAATGATTGCGAAACTGCGCAATTCAACACCGGGCGTGACCTTGATTTCGCCGCCGCCACATCATGATATCTATTCCATCGAGGATCTGGCGCAGCTGATTTATGATTTGAAGCAGATTAACCCTGAAGCCCGGGTATGCGTTAAACTGGTTGCTGAAGCTGGGATCGGAACGGTCGCGGCGGGTGTTGCCAAAGCCAAAGCCGATGTCATCATGATTTCCGGGAACTCCGGAGGGACCGGTGCCAGCCCTCAAACGTCGGTGAAATATGCCGGCGTGCCGTGGGAAATGGGCCTGCCGGAAGTAAACCAGGTGCTGACGCTCAACAAATTGCGCCCCGGCATTCTCTTGCGGGTGGATGGCGGGATGAAAACCGGCCGCGATATTGTCATGAGCGCCTTGATGGGCGGCGAAGAGTTTGGGCTTGGCACCGGTGCGCTGGTTGCTCTTGGCTGCATACTGGTTCGCCAATGTCACTCCAATACCTGTCCCGTCGGGATTTGTACGCAGGATGAGGATCTTCGCAAGAAATATGAAGGGAATGCTGACAAAGTCGTCAATCTGTTCAGCTTCCTCGCAGAAGAAGTACGCGAAATCCTGGCGGAGCTTGGCTATCGGTCCTTGCAGGAAATCGTCGGACGCAGCAGCTTGCTCTCTCAGGTAAGCCGCGGTTCAGCCCATCTGGATGACCTTGATCTTAACCCGCTTCTGGTTGAGGCAGATTCCGGCGATAATCCGCGCTACTGTATCAATGACGGGCCGGTTCCTGTACCCGAAACTCTGGATGCACAAATGATCATGGATGCGGCCAGTGTGTTTACCAAAGGCGGCGAAAAAAAGCAGCTGGCTTATAGCATTCGTAATACACACCGGGCGATTGGAACCAAACTCTCCTCCAGAATAGTTCGCCAATTTGGCATGACAGGCTTGGAATCCGGACATATTACCGTGCGTCTTCGCGGGTCTGCCGGCCAGTCTCTGGGCGCTTTTGCGGTTCAGGGCTTGCGGCTTGAAGTTTTGGGTGATGCCAATGACTATTGTGGAAAAGGATTGTCCGGGGGTTCGATCATCGTTCGGCCTTTGACCTCTAGCCCGTTGAAATGGAATGATAACACGATCATCGGCAACACCGTTTTATATGGGGCAACATCGGGTTACCTGTTTGCCGCGGGACAAGCCGGGGAACGGTTTGCTGTGCGGAATTCCGGGGCGATTTCAGTGGTTGAAGGCTGTGGTACCAACGGGTGTGAATATATGACCGGGGGCATGATCACGGTTTTGGGCCCCGTAGGCGATAACTTTGGTGCCGGAATGACCGGTGGGATGGCCTTTATTTATGATACCGAAGACACTCTGCCAACCAGTATCAACGACGAAAGTGTCATTTATCAACGGGTCACATCCAAGCATTGGGCTGGCATATTGAAGGATATGGTTGCACAACATGCAGCGGAAACCCATTCACCTCTGGCGCAGTCGCTTGTCGCGGATTGGGATTGGGAACTTGGAAAATTCTACCAGGTATGTCCCAAGGAAATGCTGAACAAACTGGCGTACCCGCTGAGTGATGATTTGGAACTCGAAACAGCCTAGAGCCTGATCCGGCTTTCCCGTGGATTGTCTGTAAATGATCCATGGGAAAAACCTGCCTTGTCGGGCAATATTTCCTGGCTTGGACCCCGGCCTTTTCTTTAAAAGGGCAGTTTTAAGCGGTTTTGTCGGTATTCGAGTTTGGCCTGAAGCTTGCATTTAGTCCTGTATACCCCTGCAACGGCAGTGGGTTAAACAATATAGCCAGCAGGACGATGGAAAATGCAAAATATATCGGATCACCTAATCACCGAACCGACTTTCGAGACCTCAACTTATGCCGATCCGATTATCAGTGCCGAAGGCGTAAAATGGGCGGCAAGGCGGTTTATCCTGTTATATGGTGATGACGCCCCGATAAAAGCGTTGGAGCATGTCAACCGACTTGATGCTCGCGGAAAATTGCGAACAGCTGAAATGTTTGCCCGTGTCGAAAGAGAATGTTCCCGTCTTTTAAAGAAAAGCGAAAAATTTCGACAATTCACTATCAACTAGTTTTCGAAAAAAATGCTATTTTTTGTAGATTATTCTAAACAGCCTATTCTCCATTTCATTTGCATGAGGTATGTTCTGCCCCATGCGAACACTGTATCATTTCTGGATCTCCCCCGCTTGCCGTAAAGTTCGATTGGCCCTTGATGAAAAAGGGCTTAAATTTGGACTTCAAATCGAAAAGCCATGGGAACGACGTCCCAACCTTCTGGCTCGAAATCCGGCCGGTGAGGTGCCTATTCTTGTGGATGAAAATGGCGCCGTCCTTGCCGATAGTCAGGCCATTTGCGAGTATCTGGAAGAAACCTACGAAGATGTACCGCTGATGGCGAAAGATCCAATTGAGCGGGCCGAAACACGGCGGCTGATTGCGTGGTTTGATCATAAATTCTATCGCGAGGTAACCGATAATCTCGTCGATGAAAAGATCATGAAACGGCTGACGAAATCCGGAATGCCAAATACAGCGGCCATTCGCGCCGGACATCATAATATCCATTATCATCTGGAATATATCACCTATCTGGTGGAGCGTCGGTCCTGGTTGGCCGGTGAGGAATATGGGCTGGCGGATATTGCCGCCGCCGCACAGTTGTCGTCCGTTGACTATCTCGGCGATGTGCCATGGGACCAGCATCCGGCAGCAAAAGTCTGGTATTCAAGGGCGAAATCCCGTCCGAGCTTCCGCGGGATACTGGGCGATAACCTTCCGGGCATGCCAGCGCCTAAACATTATGCCGACCTCGATTTCTGACCCAACCCTCACCGCAACCGATAAACAGTGTATTCGGGAATATGCGCTGACCCAGGGCTTTGAGGTTGCGGGTTTTACGGAAGCCGATTTCGGTGACCTGCCCGGCCAGCATCTGGCTGAATTCATTGATCAAAACCGTCATGGTGACATGGATTGGATTGTCGAGAAGGCGGATCGCCGACGTCATCCGCAGGCCCTTTGGCCTGAGGTGCAGACAGTGCTGATGCTCGGTCTGAATTATGGCCCGGACGCGGATCCACTGGCTTTTTCCGGACAGTCGGACCGCGGTCTGATCTCTGTCTATGCCCAAGGCAAGGACTATCATGATGTGGTCAAGAAAAAGCTGAAACGGATTGCCCGCTGGATCGTCGGGACCTATGGCGGTGATGTGAAAGTATTTGTGGATACGGCGCCGGTTATGGAAAAACCACTGGCCGAAGCAGCGGGTGTCGGATGGCAGGGAAAACACACCAACCTGCTGAGCCGGGAATTTGGATCCTGGCTATTTCTGGGCAGTATCTTCATGACAGTGACGGTACCGCCGGATGTTGCACAACAGGGAACCTGCGGCTCCTGTACCGCCTGCCTTGATAGCTGCCCGACCAACGCCTTTCCAGCCCCCTATCAGCTGGATGCAACGCGCTGTATTTCCTACCTGACCATCGAAACCCGCAGTCATATACCGCGAGAGATGCGAGCGCTGATCGGCAATCGGATTTACGGCTGCGACGACTGCCTGGCAGTGTGTCCGTGGAACAAATATGCGGCGCAGGCGGCAGAAATGGTATTGCGCCCGCGTGCTGAGTTGGTGGCGCCACGGCTCCAGGACCTGGTCTCCCTTGACGATGCGGCCTTTCGGGCTCTGTTTTCCAGATCTCCGGTCAAGCGGCTGGGGCGCAACCGGTTTATCCGGAATGTGTTGATTGCCATCGGGAATAGCGGAGACCCTGTGCATTTGGGTCCGGTGACAGAGTTGCTGGAGGATCCGTCTCCAATAATCCGAGTAGCCGCCATCTGGGCGTTGTCCCACCTCACGTCAACCGAACAATTCGGGCTTGAAAAACAAAGATTTAGTCCGCAGGAAAGCGATGCGGATGTTCTTGCTGAATGGGATAGTAACGAAAGAGAATAAAATGAGCAGACTGGACAGTTTTATCCGCCGGGTGAGCGCACAGCGCGATTGCCTAAATGACGCCATGGCGCAGATAACCGGACGTCCGGGCAGTATTCTGGAGCTGGGATTGGGCAATGGTCGGACGTTTGATCATCTGCGTGCAAGTTTGCCGGATCGCGATATTTATGTATTTGACCGCCATGTGAAAGCCCACCCGGACTGTATTCCCGATGAGGCGCATATGATCATTGGCGATTTCCGCGACACTGTTCCCACCGCGATGACCCGCCTGTCAGCACCAGCGGTGATGGCCCATTGTGATATCGGCTCCGGCGACAAGGCGTTGAGCGTTGCCTTGGCGCAAACGCTGGGGGCCAGTTTGCCCCGATTGCTTGCCGCCAACGCGATTATCGTCAGTGACCAGCCGTTTGAGGTGGCGAGCTGGGAACAATTGCCGCTGCCCGACGGCGTGGCCGCCGGTCGGTATCACATTTACCGGCAGAAATAGCATAAAGGGAGCCGGCCTTTTTTCACCCGGCTCATTTTGCCGAATATCCTCCATCAATGACAAATTCCGCACCGGTAACGAACGCGGATTCGTCCGATGCCAGATACAGGATCATGCTGGCGACCTCTTCGCGCTGCCCCAATCGACCCAGTGGATGCTGTTCTTTCAGCTTCTGGATATCATCGGCTTCCGCTTCCAGATCCTTGAACCGGCGCATGACCATGGGGGTTTCAATATATCCCGGATGGACGGAATTTATCCGAATGTTCAGTTTCAGTTCGGCACATTCCAGCGCAGCCGCCTTGGTGAACAGCTTGACACCGCCTTTACTGGCGGAATAAGCGGAAGCCATCGGCAAGCCAACGAGGCCAGCGACGGAGGAAATATTGATAATCGAGCCGCCATCCGAGGCGGCCATCGCCCGCATGGCAGCCTGGGTTCCCAAAAAAGTGCCATCGAGATTGATCGAGATAGTTTGCTGCCACTCTTCCAAGGTCATGTCCATCAGCGGATGCGCCCGGCCGATTCCGGCTGAATTGAGCAGAATATCGAGAGACCCCCAGCGATCAACTACCGCTTCGACCACTGCTGCCCAGGATGCCGGATCAACCACATTAAGTTCCCTGAATATCACATCATGGCCTTCTGATTTCAGTCGATCAGCCAGCGCCTCGCCTTTGGCAACATCGACATCGGTGATGGCGACTTTGGCACCTTCACGGGCCAGCCGCTCGGCTGTTGCCAGCCCGATGCCTGAGGCGCCGCCGGATATCAGGGCAATTTTGCCTTCAACACGTCCTGATCCACTGGGGGAAACTTGTGTGCTCATGTTTGGGTCTCCTTCTTATTTTTGTTATGCGGTGAGTGTGCCGGATGCAAACGGCCAGCGCAACAATTCTATTTCCCGGTGCTTAAGCCTTCGATCCAGCCAGGACAAAAGTATCAACCGGAGTATGGCCCTTTAAGGTGGTTGTTCCTTGTGGTACGGTTTCAAAATGGTCTGAAATCAAATCGACGGTGTCTCTGGATATCAGGATTTTTCCCGGCAAGGCAGTCTGCTGGAGACGGGCGGCAATATTTACGGCATCCCCCCAGATATCATAGGAATATTTTTGCTCGCCAATGACACCGGCGACAACCGTGCCGGTATGAATGCCGATACGAAGATTGAGATCCAAACGCTCTTCCTTAACAATTTTCGTCAAGTCAGCCATGGCGGCAAGGGCAAAATGGGCGGCACCTCGGGCATTGGTTTCGGCCGTTCCCTGCAACCCGCTGCAGACCATATAGGCGTCGCCGATGGTTTTGATTTTCTCCAAACCCTGTTCGGCCGATAGTCTATCGAAATCAGAAAATATCCGATCAAGCAGCAGCACGATTTCATCGGGATCATGGTCCATGGCGTATCCGGTGAAACCGACAATATCGGCGAATATAATTGTGACATTGTCCAGTTGATCGGCTATGGGCCGCTGTTCGTTCTTCAACCTCTCGCTGATAGAAGCCGGCAGCATGTTTTCAATCAGTTGTTCGGATCTTCGCCGTTCGAGAGAGAGAAGATCAAGGGCTGTATTTTTTTGTTTGACGAAATAGCTCATCATGACAAAGGCAACGATGGACACGCCGCTCAAGTTCATCACAAACAGCACGACAACAACACCGGCGGGTAACAGGTTATCAATGGTGACGGCCGGATACTCTATGGTACTTCCGATTGAGACAAGCAGAATAAAGCCGATAAACCACAAAGCCGCTTGCCGGCGTCCGGCAAACATCAGGGCGCCGATGGGGCTGGTGAACGACCAGACGACCACAGCCGATGAATTGACAAAACCGCCCAATTCCCACATCAGGAAAAACGGCAGGAGCAATGAACAGGCAAGCTGGCTGCTCCTGAGCAAAGTAAATCCGTGTCGAAGCTTCAGGGTTAAAAGAGAGGCGAGAGATAGAATAACATAAGTGCCGGGGATCGCGGCGGCCCCGATTTCACCGAAATATCCGTATAAAGCGGACCAGAAAACAGCCGCACCGGTCATCATCAGGGTGGATAGAATAAGCAGACGGCGCTGCAATCCCATTTCTTCATCGTCCGGCTTTATGAGGGGCGATTGTGCAAACATTGGAAACAGACGCCCCTTTTTGGCAATTAATTACCCAAGCCCTAGGGTCCAGCTATCGACTTTCAGCTGGTAGGTGTCAGTTTACAGGGTTTTTCGAGCTAGAAAATCTAATTATTTTTCTTTTTCTACCTACCGCCTCTTCAACTTACCTGGCGTAAGGTTTTCGACCGCGTCGCACCATAAGCCATGGTTTGCTTTCAGGATAAGATAGAAACAGCATTTCAATTTCACTAAAGGTAAGAATACTATTTTTACTATAAAATATATCTAAAATCCATTACTCATAGATGTAAATAAAAATCAAATATTATATGTATATTTTTAATATAAAGGAAATATTATTAAAATATTAGGCGTATTAATATCTTTATGTGCAATATTTACTATTATAAGATCATCTGTTTATTCACATAAAAATAAAGAAAATACTCATAAATTTATTGGACTCGTCGCTATTTATGAGAAAATTTGCCGTGATGTTAAGATGGAAAAATTTGTAACAATCAATCGCCCTAAAAACATGGATCTCGCGTTAATTGAAAATCTTGGTTTTATTGGACCCGCCAGCTGTATTCCCTTCGACGAGGAGGCAATAAGCGATCAATGCATGGAGGATATCGAGGTAGTACGCGGGCACAGGGAAAAGTACGAAAATCTTCTAGCAGGCCTCGAAAGAGCTTTCACAGTCGCAACGAGCAATATGCAAAAGCAAATTGGGTATTCGTCTGGTGCTTTATCGAAGATTATTGGGGAAAATCTGGCGACCAAAATAGCCAATCGGAATATCTATTTTATCAACTATGTATATGCGCAGATGACAGATTACGGTAGATGCGGCCAATTAACCTCAAAGGTTTTTTTCAATTATGTGGCCGAGCTTTATAAATCGACACGAAAAGTTCCCAAATTGCAGATTGTAAAGGTTGTCGGTGACACAGCACCGGATGTGAAAGCCTTTCGCAAAAGCAAAAGCCGAATTAATGATCATAGTTTTTTTGTCGTTGGCGGTGATCTTCCGGTAGGAGAGGCTATGGTTGACATAAATACAACCAAACCGATCCCGGAAAAGTACCTCACAGGTTGGGTATGTGATTTATGGAACAAAGACCTCGTCTCTGGTCCTGTTTCGGAAGTTGCCAAATCAAACAAAATCTACGACTTGTCTAAATGGAAAAAAGTCACGATTCTAGATGTCTCTGATCCGTATTTTTCAGGCTCTGGGCGAAACTATAATCTCCCGCCCGACACCTCCCTCAGTCACTATGACTATTTTTTGAATCCACAGCTCTTCCTTGACATGATGGAGATGGACGTGCGTCTGAAAGAGGGATTTGATATGGCAAAAGTGAAAAAGGCAATCGAGTTACCAGACCGGATAAAAAAAGATACAGAAAAAAACAAAGTCGATAGCAACAGGCCATCTGGTCATACCGGCTTATAGGACAGAGTTTAACGGGAAAGAGCGATGACTTGGCTCGCTCTTTCCTAAGCTGAGAGTCCGTAAAAGAGGGCGCGTGCCCATGGAATTCAAGCGACCTGTTTCAATTTTTCGGCGGGTGTGATGCCGTGAATATGTCCTTCTGCGCCTTGAAAGAAATCCGATTTGTCGCCCTAGCTGCCCTCTTTCGTACAGGGAACGCCACCTTAATGGTGCCCCCTGCTGGCGATACAATCTATTTCAGACCCTTCAAGTCGAAATCGACGACTACCGGCGCATGGTCCGAAGGCTTTTCCCAACCGCGGGGTTCAAGCAGGACGTCCATGGCTTTCAAATGCGGCTTGAGAGCCGGCGTCACCCAGACATGATCGAGCCGGCGGCCCTTGTTTGCGGCTTTCCAGTCCCGGGCGCGATAGCTCCACCAGGAATAAAGTGGCTCTGGTTCCGGCACAAAATGACGCATGACATCAATCCAGTCATGGGAATTCATGATGCGATCCATATGCTCGACTTCGATGGGGGTATGGCTGACCACCTTCAATAGCTGCTTGTGGCTCCACACGTCGCTTTCATAGGGAGCCACATTCAAATCACCGACGAGGACCAGCTTGTTGTTTTTGGACTGTCGCTTGGTGAACCAATCGGTCATTTCTGTCATGAAATCCAGTTTATGGGCGAATTTGTCATTCTCGTCGACATCGGGAACATCACCGCCGGCGGGCACATAGAAATTGTTCACTTCAATGCCATTTTCCAGTTCTATTGCCAGATGCCGCTTGTCGTCTTTGCCGCACCATAAGGGCCCATCACAGACGGAAAAGGGTCGTTTCGAGAAAATAGCCACGCCATTATAACTTTTCTGACCCGCAATAACATGATGTTCAAATCCCATTTTCGTGAAAGCTTTCAATGGAAATTCGTTGTCGGTGACCTTGGTTTCCTGAAGGCACAGGATATCGGGATTATTTTCTGCAACAAAGTTTTCAACATGGGAGAGGCGGGCTCTGACGGAATTTACATTCCAGGTGACAAGGCGCATTTTGCTCATAATGACGTGTTCCGTGGTTGAAATTTCTAAAAGATATTAAAGCTGTTGCCCGTGATAGCGATCGGCCAATGGCCCTGTTCGAAGAGTTTGTATTTGATGGCAAAGGGATGGGTATCCTCTTCGCCCGCCGCGAGGACGAGGGCAGCCTGATGGCAGGTTTGCAACGCCGAGCCGACGGCGGCGCGGATCAGTTCCTGATCCTCAATTCCGTTATCGTCGGTGATGGCTTCAACCGCCGTGGTTACCACTGAGGAGGCCGTTGCCGAAATTTGGGTGAGCGCGGCATTCAGATCTTCTTCGCTGATGAGCTCTAATGCCGCTGTGGTCAGGCCCATGCGCAGCTGTTCTTCAGCTTCCCACCAGTCACTGTTCCAGTCCGGATTGCTTGCGGCATAGGCCGCGTCATCCCAGTCCTCCACTTCACCCACAAAGGCATCGGGAAATCCAAGCGCGTTCATATAATCCCGGGCGACGGCAAACGATTCCTCCGTCAGCGGCTGACCGACTTCCTCAAACCAGGAAATGGAGGGGAGCAATTTGTTAAAGCGGACAACCGATACCAGTGTCGGGTAATCGTCAAGATCCAGCTCTTCTTCTTCATCGTCGAATTCGTCGTCATGCATGGCAGTCGGGGCGCCTATTCGTAATCGCTATCAAAGAATGTAAACAGCTCCGGCCGGAGTTTCAGATTTCTCTGAATATTGCCGATGCTGATACTCGTGACGTTATTTTGAGCGTCCGTCACGAGCCATTGACGCAGTTTAAGGGGCTCGTCAGCAAACACCAGCATAATACTGCCTTCATCCGGGTTTTCCGTATCGACAAGAGTAATCCGGAGCGTTTTCCCGTCATTTTCTACCTTGGTTACCGTCACATCGCCGCTGAGTTTTATCTCGTCTTTCAACAGCACACTGACCGGCGTTGTGAACAGCGGTAACCGGGTTGTTTCCTTCAGTTCCTTGTCATGAAAAACCAGCCAGGTCCCATCGGCGACAACCAGGATTTGGGCAGGCGGACTATATTCGAACCGCATGCGTCCGGGACGGCGCATATAAACATCGCCTTTTGTCACACCGCCAAAAGCATCGATTTGCAGAAATTCGGCTTGCATGGATTTAAGGTCGTTAAGATAGGCTTCAGCGCGGGTAATCTCGATTTTATCTGCCGCACTTAACTCGGCCAGTGCAATAATTGGCATTCCGGCAACCATTAGCCCGGCGAGGGCAGGGGTCAGTTTTTTCAGCAGCTGCCGCATCATAAAATTTCCAGTTTTCTGTCAGGGTCGTTAAAATATTGTTCTAGATATAGGCTTGTATGCGGGGATTGCCAGACCAGGATCGGAATTCAACGGCTAAATTTGCCCTAATATTCACGGTCGTCAATATCCCGGGCCAAAACTTCCCGTTTTCCCACATGGTTGGCACTGCCGATGACGCCCTCTTTTTCCATCTGGTCAATGATACGGGCGGCGCGGTTATAGCCGATTTGCAGGTGACGCTGAACAAAACTGGTGGAAGCCTTGCGTTCGCGGCAGACCAGTTCGACGGCCCGGTCATATAGCTCATCTCCGCTGGAGCCACCGCCGGGTGCACCGGACATTCCGTCAAAATCACCCTGGGCTTCTTCGGTAACCTCATTTTTATAATCCGGTTGGCCCTGGCTTTTCAGGAAAGTAACCACTTGCTCAACTTCTTCATCCGAGACGAACGGCCCATGAACGCGCTGCACACGTCCTGCCCCCGGCATATAGAGCATATCACCCTGGCCCAGAAGCTGTTCCGCGCCCTGTTCACCGAGGACGGTTCGACTGTCGATTTTTGACGTGACCTGGAAACTGATGCGGGTCGGGAAGTTGGCCTTAATGGTCCCGGTGATGACGTCCACGGAGGGGCGCTGCGTGGCCATGACAACATGTAGGCCGGCCGCCCGGGCCATTTGAGCAAGACGTTGCACCGCGACCTCGATATCCTTGCCGGCGACCATCATCAGGTCAGCCATTTCATCAACGATGATGACAATCATCGGAAGCGGATCGGTGTCCAGACCGCGCTCCTCAAAGACCGGTTCGCCCGACACCGCATCAAAACCGGTTTGCACGGTGCGTTTGAGAACCTCGCCTTTTTTCTTGGCTTCGCGGATGCGCTGGTTGTAACCGTCGACATTTCGAACGCCAAGCTCTGCCATCTTGCGATAGCGATCCTCCATTTCCTTCACCGCCCATTTCAAGGCAACAACAGCCTTGCCCGGCTCGGTTACGACCGGAGCCAGCAAATGCGGGATCCCATCATAAACGGACAATTCCAGCATTTTCGGATCGATCATGATAAAGCGGCACTCTTCGGGGGAGAGGCGATATAGTAACGACAGGATCATGGTATTCACGGCCACGGACTTACCCGAACCAGTGGTTCCCGCGATCAGCAAATGGGGCATCCGGGCTAGATCGGCGACCACCAGATCGCCGCCAATATCCTTGCCCAAAGCCAATGTCAGCTTGGAACTGGTGCTTTCATAGGCGGCGGCGGAGAGCAGTTCCCGCAGGAAAACGGTTTCCCGCCGCTGGTTTGGCAGCTCGATGCCGATGGCATTACGCCCCGGAATAACGGCGATACGGGTTGAGATGGCGCTCATGGAACGGGCAATATCGTCGGCAAGGCCGATTACCCGCGAACTTTTCAGACCTGGGGCCGGTTCCAGTTCATACAAGGTGACAACCGGTCCGGGCCGAACCCGGCTGATTTCTCCCTTGATCCCATAGTCATCAAGCACGGATTCCAGTAATCGGGCATTTTTCGACAACGCTTCTTCGCTGATCGGCTTGGCAACCAGCTTGGTGTCGGGCAGGGATAGCAGATCCAGCGGCGGCAATTGGTATTCGCCGGAGGGGCCAAGGTCGAGAGCAGGCTGTTTTTCGGCAGCGACACGTTTACCGACTGCCGTTTTGCTGCTGCGCTGCTCGATATGCGGTTCCGCCGATTTACGGAAGACGGGTTTTTTGACCTTCTTTTCCCGCGATTTCTTTTTCGGTGTTGCGACAGGGGCGTCGATCTCGTCATATTCGGTCTCATCTTCATCGGCAGATTTTTTCCTGAAACCGCGCAGGTAGCCCGGTGCCAGAAGCAATGTTTGCAAGATGGTCCTGAAGCCACCGCCGATAACCCGCCACTCCTGTTGCGACATCCCAAAGGAGACGAGCAGCAAGACGGCGGCAAAAACGAAGAGAACCGGGCCCAGAATGGCGGGATGAATGGGCACTCCGATTTTCTGCCCCAGAACGATAATTGAATTGAAGATCACTTCGCCGACGATGCCGCCATAACCGGAATTAAGCGGCCAGCCATCGGCCACCGGCAATGCCGCCAGCATGGCGGAGGTAAAACAGATCCCGAACGGGAAGACGGCCAAATGGATCCAACCCCAAGGGAGACCGCGGTGCGACATGACGCGCCAGGCCCAGGCGAGAAGGCCCAATATAAGAGCTATCGAGCCGAAACCGATTGTCTGCAGCAGCAAATCCGCCAAATGGGCCCCACCGGTACCCAGCAAATTGCTGGTCGCGCCGTCTGTGGCGTGATTGAAATTCGGATCCGCAGGTGAATAGGTGACAAGGGACAGGACGCAGATAAGCGCTAGAACCAGCAATGCCAGCCCGGCAAGTTCAATAACCCGCCGGTGGATAAAGTCCACACTACCTGTCGGCAGGAGAGAGATCGATTTGGAACTTCTACTTTTAGCCATCATACCTGTATTCTATAAGCTATTGACGAGTCTAGATAAAGCCTCTTCCGTGGCGTCGGCGCTGCCAACCAGGGCAACACGGATATATTCATCGCCGGGATTGACGCCCTGCTCATCGGTGACACTGAGAAAGGCGCCCGGCAAGACCCGTAACGCGGCCTCCGTCCAGAGGCGTTTCGTGGCCTCCACCCCATTGCCGACATTCAGCCAAAGGAAAAATCCGGCTTGCGGTCGATAAAAGTCAAACCGCCCGGCCAGCAGTCTTTCAGCAATATCAAATTTCTGCCGGTACAAGGCCCGGTTTTCTGCCACATGGGCATCATCATTCCACAAGGCTGCCGCAGCCGCACATACGGGCAAGGGGGACGCGGCCCCGGCGAAGTTCCGTAAATTCAGAAAGTTCCTGATGATATCTTCCTGGCCGACACAAAACCCGGATCGCAGACCGGCGGCGCTGGACCGTTTGGACAGGGAATGAAAGGACAGGACATGATCGAGGCTGCCACCGTCTTCCCTGCAGATTTCCAGAATACCGGCCGGTGGCTCCTGATCATAAATTTCGGTGTAGCATTCATCCATGACCAGCATGAAATCATGCTTTCTGGCAAGCCCTAGCACCCGGCGCAAATAATCCTTGCTGGCGCAGGTGCCTTGCGGGTTGGCCGGGCTGCACAGATAAAAAGCTGTTGTCCGGTCCAGCAGGTCGGGGTCGAGGGCGTCAAGGTCCGGGAAAAACCCCGATTGTTTGGTTGCCGGCATAAAAACCGCGTCCGCGCCGGCCATGACAGCGGCGGCATGATAGACATGATAATAGGGGGTGGGCAGCAGGATGGCGGGTTTCGCCTGATTATGTCCGGCCCGTTCCGTGATCACCTGTGCGATCATGTACAGGGCTTCCTTGGTTCCGTTTACCGGCGCAATATGCCGGTCCGCTTCTATCATTCCCGCAGGCAAATGATAGCGGCGATCCAGCCAGTTGGTGATGGCGCTGCGTAAGTCGGCACTGCCACCTACCGGCGGGTATTTACCATAGAGATGTTCATTGGCCCGCAAGGCATCAATCATCAACTGAGGCGGTGTATGTTGCGGCTCGCCGATGGTCAGGGTTTGCGGCGCCAAATTCGGCGCAGCTGACAAGGGCCCCAATAGAGCCCTCAAGGCCTCAAACGGGGATCCCCTCAATTGTGATAAGTCAGAATTCAGCATCAAGTCCGTGCAAACCATTTTTGTAGAGAACAAAACGTGCTCGAACTTAAATAATTAGTCCTCTCGGCACAAGCAGCTTCGCCGCCCCGACGGTCATAAAAAGACAGCCTGTGTTTTTATACCACTATGAACGCCAGAGGGAGGGTCCTTTACCTAAGATCCTCTTCCGGATAGGCGCCGATTTTGTGAATACTGAGGTCTGCGCCAATGAATTCCTCTTCTTCCGTCAGGCGGATACCCATGCTGGCTTTCAACAGGCCATAGACAACGAACCCGGCGGCGAGCGCGTAGGCGCATCCGATCAGGCTGACAACCAGTTGTGCCATAAAGCTGACGCCGCCCAGCCCGCCGAGCGCCTCCAGCCCGAAAATACCGGCGGCGATACCGCCCCAGAGGCCGCAAAGACCGTGCAAGGGCCAGACACCAAGAACATCATCAATTTTCAGCTTGTTCTGGCACAGGGTAAAGGCGAATACGAAAAGGGCGCCGGCAATACCGCCGGTGGCAAGGGCGCCGATCGGGTGCATGATATCGGAGCCGGCGCATACCGCGACCAATCCTGCCAACGCGCCGTTATGGACAAAGCCGGGATCGTTTTTTCCGACGAGGAGGGCGGCGATGATGCCCCCCACCATGGCGAGCAGGGAATTCATCGCCACCAGACCGGATATGCCGCCGATGGACTGGGCACTCATGACGTTAAAGCCGAACCAGCCAATACACAGGATCCAGGACCCAAGGGCGAGAAAGGGGATGTTCGAGGGCGGAATGCCCATAACCCGGCCGTCTTTCCGATATCGTCCGCGGCGGGCACCGAGCAGGAGGACGGCGCCAAGGGCAATCCAGCCGCCGACCGCATGTACAACAATCGATCCGGCAAAATCATGAAAGCCGACACCGAAGATATTGGTTATGACCTCTTGCAAGCCAAAATTCCCGTTCCAGATTATGCCTTCGAAGAAGGGATAGATCAGCGCCGTTAAGATCGCTGTTGCAAAAAGTTGTGGCCAGAATTTCGCCCGTTCGGCAATCCCGCCGGAAATGATTGCCGGGATCGCGGCGGCAAATGTCAACAAGAAGAAGAATTTGACGAGGTCGTAGCCATTGCTGGCAAACGCATAGCCCTCAGTTTCAGCGGTTCCGGATAGAACAGCTGCGTTGACAAAGAAATCAACACCATAGGCAACGGCATAGCCGATGAAGAAATAGCTGACCGTGGAGATGCCAAAATCAACAAGGATCTTGACCAGGGCGTTAACTTGATTTTTGCGCTGTACGGTGCCGACTTCCAAAAAGGCAAATCCGGCATGCATGGCAAAAACCATGATTGCACCCATAAGAACAAACAGGACGTCAGAGCCCGTAATCGCATCGGACATTTGGTTATTTCTCCCTCATATTTATCACCGCGTTTGCTCGCGGGTTATCCGTTCCTTATCAAGGAGCATGCCAAACCTGATATGCCCAAGATTTCAGCGGATATAGGGAGATTACCGGTCTATTTTCCCGGAAATTGCCCAAAATCTAGTCATTCAACTGACCAAATTTTGGGCATTTTTATATTGTTGCACAAATATGTGGCGTGCAGGTTGCGGCTATAAGGTCTGCGATCCTCTACCAAATTCCGGGTAGGCTTCCAGACCAAGCTCTGTTTTATCAAGCCCCATCACTTCATCTTCCTCGTCCACGCGTAGGCCGATGGTGAATTTGAGGATAAACCAGAAGACCGTACTGAGGACAAGGGCAAAGGCGCCGATGGCAACAATTCCGATAAGCTGCGTGATAATGGTTGCCTCCGGATCAGAAAAAGCAACGGCCAGGGTGCCCCAGATACCGGCGAATAAATGCGCGGGAATGGCACCGACAACATCATCAATCTTAAGCTTGTCGAGAAAGGGCACCGCCAGCACGACAATGACGCCGCCAACAGCACCGATCAGGACCGCCATGCCCATTGACGGGTCCGCAGGTTCGGCTGTTATGGACACCAGTCCGGCGATGGCCCCATTGAGCGCCATTGTCAGGTCGACCTTCTTGTACAGAACCTGCGTCATGACCATGGCGGCGATTACCCCGCCGGCGGCGGCCATATTTGTATTGGCAAACACATTGGACATTTCAATGGCGCTGGCCGCAGAACCGAGCGCCAGGACGGACCCGCCATTGAAGCCGAACCAACCCAGCCAGAGAACGAAGGTTCCAAGAGTGGCAAGCGGGAGATTGGCACCGGGAATTGGCTGGACCCGGCCATCCGCTGCATATTTGCCTTTTCGGGCGCCGAGGATAATGGCGCCGGACAAAGCGGCCCAGCCACCAACGGAATGAACCAGGGTCGATCCGGCATAATCCGAAAAGCCCATTTCGGAAAGCCAGCCACCGCCCCATACCCAGGATCCCTGAATTGGGTAGATAATGGCTGTCAGCAGGACAACGAAAGCAAGGAAGGACCAGAGTTTGACCCGCTCGGCGAGGGCGCCAGAGACGATGGAGGCTGCGGTCGCAACGAAAACCATCTGGAAGAACCAGTCTGACGAGGCCGAATATCCACCTTCTTCAAAGGTCCCCTCCAGAGCCGCCGCATCATCGGGCCCCCAGAACGGGCTTAAACTGCCCACATAGCCGGTAACATCCAGATACATCAGGTTATACCCGACCAGATAGAAGGTCAGCCCGGCGAGGGAATAAAGGGCAATATTCTTCAGGCAGATGGTCGCCGTATTCTTGGATCGCACCAGGCCGCTTTCCAGCATGGCAAATCCGGCCGCCATCCACATGACCAGGGCACCGTTCACTAGGAAGGAAAATGTATTGAGGACATAGGCGGTCTCTGCATCAACCGCCGCCTGAGCAGGTGCTGCACTGAGCGCCATGAAGGCGGCAGTGACGGCGGCCGCATTTTTTAGGTTAAGTATGTTACGCATGTAATTTCTCCTAGAGTGCGTCAGCGTCGGTTTCGCCCGTGCGAATGCGGACGACATTATTCAAGTCATAGACAAAGATTTTTCCGTCACCGATCTGGCCGGTTTTTGCGGCCGAGGCGATAACCTCAACCGTTTGCTCAACCAGTTCGGCCTTTACAGCGACTTCAAGTTTGATTTTCGGGAGAAAAGAGACGGCATATTCGGCTCCCCTGTAGATTTCCGTATGCCCTTTTTGACGGCCATACCCTTTAACCTCGGTCGCGGTCAGTCCTTCAACACCGATGGATGTAAGTGCGTCGCGCACGTCATCCAGTTTGAAGGGTTTAATTACAGCCATAACCAGCTTCATGATTTTAACCTCTGCGGTTTGTTGTGATCACGGGGCGGTTTCCCCAGATTTCAAGAGACTGAATTCAAGAGCTGTGCCAACAAAGCGAAAAGGATTTTAAACGTTAAGAATCAGCAGGTTATAAAAAGAACCCGTTTGATAAACCTGAAATGGCAGGAAAAATTGCCTAAATAATAATCAATATTCGAACACTGATTATTATTTAGGCATTCATCGATGTGAGGACGTTTTCTGCAGCAGCGCTCAGGCGCAGGAGCTTGCCTTCGTGATGGGCCGGAGCCATCAGCATCATGCCAACAGGCAATCCGTCCAGCTTGCCGCAGGGCAAGGTTGTCGCGCAGAGTTTCAGGAGATTGCCAAGCCGCGTGAGGCTGATTGACATGAGGGTTGCTGCCAGATAGGCGTCTACATTTTCCAGAAGCGGAGCAATTTCCGGAGGATGCTGCGGCTGCGTTGGCCCCACAACCAGATCATATCCGGCTGTCTGCTCCAGATACTCTTGTTCAAGTCGCTTCATCCCGTCAAACAACGCGGTTATGCCAACGGCTGAATAATTCTCAGCCGCAAGAATGCGTTGTGTGATCGGCGCATACATTCCGTCCGGATTTGCGTGAAGTCGCTCACCATACATCATGCAGGCTTCAATGGCGGCCGGGCTTCCCTGTTTGGCGGACAGATCTATGACGTCGTCGAAGGCCTGAACCGGTCCTTCGGTGACCTCAGCGCCTGCGGCTTCAAGCAGGGCAAGACCCTCCTTGAATTTTGCCATGATCGATGGATCCGTAAGCTCATCAAACTGCGATGTGGCCCGCAGGATCCGCACCCCTTGCAAGGAAACACCCTGCAAATCCGCCGCAGGTTCGCCTGAAAGAATGGCATATAAGGCGTTTGCGTCGGCGATATCCTTTGTCAGGGGGCCGATGGTATCTTGTGAATAGGAAAGCGGCACAACGCCTTTCAGTGAAATGACATCATGGGTAACTTTCAGGCCGGTAATCCCGCACCAGGAGGCGGGAATACGGACGGACCCTGCTGTGTCTGATCCAATGCCGGCGGCGGCCAAACCTTGCGCCACGGACAAGGCGGCCCCGGCGGAAGAGCCGCCCGGAACCCGGTCGACGGTTTTGTCATGAGGATTGGGGCCTGTCCCCGTCCAGGCATTCACGCCAATGCCGGAAAAGGCGATATCGGGCATATTGGTTTTTCCAAGACAGACCAGCCCCGCTCTTGTTGCCCGCTTCAGGCATTCCGCATCCTCTGACGGGATCCTCCCCTCCAGCAGGGGGGCGCCGGCTTCCGTTGCGACACCGGCCGTATCAAAAAGATCCTTCCAGGATATGGAGACGCCGTCCAGCGGGCTGCGCCGGGTGCCGTTCTTGGCGCGCTCGGAGGCTGCGGCGGCCTCTGCCAAGGCCCGTTCTTTCGTCAAGCGCACATATATGCGCTTTTGTGGATCGGCTTTTTCGATGCGATCATAAAAATATTGCGCAAGATCAATTGGATCGATTGCGCATTCCCCTATAAGATGCCCTAGTTCCAGGGCTGTCATTTCGTGCCATGCTTTTGTCATTCGAAGAGACTACCCCTATATACTAAGAGACACAATATGATCGGGAATTAAAGACTGCCATGAAGAGTGCCGATGAGAAAAAAGTGATTAAGTCAGATGTTTTAGTTGTTGGCGGCGGCTTGAATGGTTTGCCCCTGGCCATCTCTCTGGCGGCTGCCGGTCTTGATGTTGTGGTGTTGGAGCGTCAGGTGCCTGAAACACTTTTGTCCCCGGAATTCGACGGGCGCGTCTCCGCCATCGCCCATGCGTCACGCAACTTGTTCCGATCCGCCGGTATCTGGGACCATGTTGAAGAGAAACAGCCGATGCTGGATATCCGCATCACCGACGGCCCGTCCAAATGCTTCCTGCATTATGACCATCGCCAGCTTGGAGATGAGCCTTTCGGTCATATGGTGGAGAACCGTTATTTGCGATTGGCCATGTCGCGGCGGGCCGCGGAACTGGAGAGCTTGAGAATAATCGCCCCGGCGGAGTATCTGTCCATTGACCGGGATACTACTGGCGTCACGGCGTCACTGGCGTCGGGAGAAACCCTTAGTGCCCGGCTGGTGGTCGCGGCCGATGGCCGGCAATCGCCATTGCGTAAACTGGCCGGCATCAAGACCGTTGGCTGGTCCTATAACCAGTCCGGCATTGTTTGTACGGTCGCCCATGAGCTGCCTCATCAAGGGGTTGCCCAGGAGAGATTTCTCAATCCGGGTCCGTTCGCCATTCTGCCCATGACCGGGAACCGGTCCTCTCTGGTCTGGACCGAGGAAACGGCACGCGCCAAACAAATCATGGCGTTGCCCGATGACGACTTTCAATCTGAAATGGCGGCGCGGTTCGGTGACTATCTAGGCGCGTTGGAGGTTGTCGGTCCGCGCTGGAGTTACCCCCTCTCCTTGCATCAATCGGAACAGTATATGGCAGAGCGGCTGGCCCTGATCGGCGATGCGGCCCATGGCATGCATCCGATCGCCGGGCAGGGGCTGAACCTTGGATTGCGGGATGTGGCGGCGCTGGCACAGGTGGTTATCGATGCCTCTCGCCTCGGTCTCGATATGGGCGGTGCGACGGTACTTGAGGATTACCAAAGATGGCGCCGTTTTGACAGCATTGCCTTGTTGGCCATAACCGATGGTCTCAACAGGCTCTTCGGGTCTGACATACCGGCAGTGCGGCTTTCCCGGGATATCGGGCTGGCGGCCGTGAATAAAATGCCCAAGCTCAAGGGCTTTTTTATGGAGCATGCCCGCGGGACTGTTGGCAAGATGCCCAGGATGCTGCAGGGAAAACCTTTGTAGGGTCCTTACGGGTCGCGATTCAAGCCATTGCGGGTCAGGTTTTCAAGATAGGTTTCCCAAATGGTTTCCTGCTGCAATCCCATCTCATATAGATAGGACCAGGAAAAAAGCCCTGTATCATGCAGGTCATCAAAACTGATGCGGATGGCGTAATTCCCAACCGGCTCCAGGCCCATGATGCCCACATGACGCCGTCCGGAGACAATCTGCTTTTGACTGGGGCTGTGGCCTTGCACTTCAGCAGACGGGCTTTCAACCCGCAGCAATTCTGCCGGAAACTGAAAGGCGTGGCCGTCGGAGAAAGAGACCAGAAGCTGCTTTTCCTCTTTCTTCAGTTTGATTTCAATTGGTTTTGGCCGCCCGGCATTGTCGTATAGCTCGCCGGTCATCAACTGTTGTCTCCGTCAAGCTGACGGGCTTCTTCCACCAGCATGATCGGAATACCATTGCGGATCGGATAGGCGAGGCCGGCTTTTTCACTCACCAGCTCATTTTTCTGACGATCATAAGTCAGGGTTTCCTTGGTTAGAGGACACACCAGTATCTCCAGGAGTTTTGGATCGACGGTCGGTATTTCCTTGTCTGCCATGCTGATTTCTCTTCCCGGAATTCCGTTTATTGTACCGTGTTGTGCATTTGGTCATGCTGCAACATCATTTGCAGAAGGCTGATCAATAATTCTGACCGGGAGAAAATATCCTTGGCCTCCAGAAGGGCCTGTTTTTCAGCCGGTGAAAACGGACAGATCATGGACAGCGAATTGATCAGGCTGTCATCCTCCAGATGATCCAGTGCCTGCCAGTCCTTTGCATCATTTTCAAACTCCAGAAAATGATGCAGCGCTTCATGCAGGGCGTCCCGGTCAATTTGCTGGTTGTGTATTTCCGTCCGGTCTTGTTTATATGTGTCAAAATCCGCACGTATCTGCCGGTACTGTGTACTGACATTCAATTCTTCCAGAATCCGGAACCGGCAAACGCCTTCAAGTGTAATGCGCAGCATGCCATTGGGAAGCTTTGCATATTCACAGATCTTGCCGGCGCAGCCGACTGAATAAATTTCCGGCTCCAGAAGGGTGGAGTCGGGATCTCTGGGTTGGATCATGCCGATCAGACGATGGGTTTCCATGGCATCATTGACCATCGCCAGATAGCGCGGTTCGAAAATATTCAAGGGAAGTTGACCGGTTGTCAGTAACAATGCGCCGGTGAGCGGGAATATCGGCAGAACAGAGGGAAGTTCCTCCAACCCGGTCATGGCACCCGTTTCCGTCATGAGAACAAAATAGCGGAAAGTTGCCGGCGAAATGTCTTCGTCAAAGGATCTGCTGGACCGAGAACTTCCAACAGCTTGAGCAGTTCCACACGCCCGGCGGCGTCATTCCAGTCCCGGTCCCGCCGGATAATCTCCAATAGCTCCTGGCCGCCGGTTTCATTCTCCCCGCCGCCCAACAAGGCCTGGGCAAGTTCGAAACGGGCGTCGAGATTGTCCGGCGCCGCCTCAACCTTCTGGCGAAGCGGTTCGATATCACCTGCATCGACGGCATTCTCCGCCAGGGAAATAGCAGCCAAAGCAGCAGAGACCATGGCCGATTTCTGGTCACCGGCGTCAAGCGTTGCAACCAGTTCCTTGGCAGCCTCAATCTCACCGAGCTGAACATATACCCGCGCCAATTGCGCCTTCGCATCAACGTGATCGGGATCCAGGTCGAGAATTTTGACAAAGGCCGTCAGGGCGACTTCCGTATTGCCTTCTTCCAGGGCAGCGGTGCCGGAGTCAAATGCCGCCTCGATGGGGGAGGGGCCAATGGGTCCGGCATGCTTTTCAACGAATTCCTTTATCTGGCTTTCCGGGACGGCCCCCATAAAACCGTCAACCGGGCGCCCGTCCTTAAAGGCAAAAACCGCCGGAATAGATTGCACCTGCAGGCTTTGTGCGATTTGAGGATGCTGGTCTATATCAATTTTGACCAACGCCACGGCCCCCTTGGCCTCTTCGACAACCTTTTCGATCATCGGCCCGAGCTGCTTACAAGGTCCGCACCACGGAGCCCATAAATCCACCAGCACCAGCTTCTCCTGACTGGCGTCGATTACATCCTGGGCAAAGGTCTGGGCCGAGCCGTCCTTGACCCAGTTATTTCCCGAAGCCGTGTTTTCGTCGAGTAGCGTTTCCATAGAATCAATATACCAAAAAAAGAGTGTTTTTCAAACGAGTAGAAGAATGATCACTGACAATCACAAACAAGGCAATAGCATCTCTGGCTCTGTTTGTTAAGGGCACCTTAGGAAGGATTTAGGCATGTTTACCGGTCAATCAAGTCGCAGGGTGATTTTGCTAATCGGGGTTGTCCAGATTTACAATAATAGGGGCATGACCACAATCGGAGATAAACCTGCGTAAATCCTGCGAAGATATCTGTGTTGTCATGCTGTTTATGAGCGGGTGAAAATTGAGCATGTCCATTTCCATCATGCGCGCTTCCAACACGACGGTGACCGTTTGCGCCGCATCGTTGATCAAGGAGAAAGGCGTTACGGAGCCAGGATCTATTCCGAGGGTCTCCTTCAAGAGTTCGGGCTTTCCGAAACTCAGGTTCTTGGCACCGACCAATTTGCGGAACGACTTCAGGTTTACCACCGTATCTTCCAGGCAGACCAGCAAGTATAAATCCCCGTTTTTGTCTTTGAGAAAAAGATTTTTACTATGGCCACCTGCCAGATCCCGATGGACAGCCTGGGCCTCTTCGACCGTAAAAACCGGATCATGCTGATGGGTTTCATATGTGATTCCCATCTGGTCAAGTTTAGCAAATAATTCTTCAGAAGTCGCCGCCATCACATTCTCTTTCCTGTAAAGAAGGGGATGGAAAATAGCGGCCAATTGCGGTTAAGCAAATAAAGAAAATGGAAATAGCATGTTTTTTGTAAAACGCGCTTGCATTCAGGAGCTATTTACGTATTATCCCGCCTCGCAACATAAGTTGCACGCTCGAGCGGGCGTAGCTCAGGGGTAGAGCATAACCTTGCCAAGGTTAGGGTCGTGAGTTCGAATCTCATCGCCCGCTCCAATTTTCTCAATAAATGCTAAGATACCTGTTCTGGTACCCATCGGGTTTTGGGGCGCGCTGTCCGCCATTTCAGGATATCGAAGCTGCCAATCCTTCAGTGATCTTGCGGATGACAATTTATTAACGTTCGTCAAAACCCTATATAATTTTCGGAAATCCTATAGAATATGGAATGAGATAGTCTAAGGTCCTCATTATGCAAGGCGGATAAATACAAAAATGCTCCCAAATACCGATACTGATTTTCTGACGAAAACCGATCTTGCAAAAAGGCATATTCAAACTCTTGTTCTTTCCGGCGTTTATGCACCTGGCGATCGTATTACCACCCGAGAAGTCGCGCGAGCGCTTGGTATAAGTGATACGCCCATTCGTGAAGCATTCCAAAGCCTTGCTTCAGAAGGGTGGCTGCAAATCCAGCAGCATGTAGGTGCAATCGTCCAAGGTGTAAAAGTAGAGCAGGTGCGCGAGATAAGTAGGCTTCGTGGTGCTGTTGGCGGGCTTGCGATTGAAATTGGCTGGTTGGCATTTGATGAAGCCCGCCTGCAGGCTATCGATGACGTTCTTGATGAAATGCAGCTTGCATTGGATAATGATGACTATGACAGTTTTGGGATGAAGAACTACGAATTCCACGATCTTATTTCTGACAGAGACCATGCTCCTTGGTGCCGGCGTTTTCTTGACAGTATGTACGGGCATATGTCTCCTAAAAGGCTTCGTATCACGCCTACGAAAGAAAGAATGGCTGCTGCCTTACAAGAGCATAGGGATATCCAGTCCAAATTGCGCGAAGGCGAATTTGCAGAAGCCGCCAGGCGGGTAGAAATTCATGAGCGAAATGCAGGAGATTTTTACCTGGATATCCTGGCAAAAGACTGAAAAGCAAAAATTTAAAAATTTTTCTCAGAAAAACACAAATAAATCAATGAATTAACAAAAATCTGTGATCTGGACCCGCGCCAGATTGCAGAATGCATAGTTGACAGGATTTTTGTCAAATGCAATATTCTATAGAATATATAATATCAAGAAAAATGTAGTAAGGATTGAATATCCATGATTCCAAGCGTGATTATCGGCGAAATTGAAGTGCTGTCTTGCAGCAATTCCTGGCGCAATTTCCACTTTGTAAAAATAACGGCGGAAAATGGTCTCATTGGCTGGAGCGAGTTTGATGAGTTCTTTGGTATGCCGCATGTTTCTTCCGTCATTGAATCTCTCGCGCCACGTATAATTGGTCAAAATGCTGTTCATCACCAGGCAATCAGGCAGGATTTGCTGAACGTCACTCGTCCTGGGGCGGGAGGTGTCGTTGGGCAAGCAATTGGATCCATTGAAAATGCATTGATTGATTTGTATGCAAAGTCTTTGGATGTTCCGGCTTATGTGGTTTTAGGCGGGAAAATTCGCGATCGAATACGGGTATATTGGTCTCATTTTGTCTCACATAGAGCGCGGGTCGGACATTTTGAGAAAGATATTATTGATGTAGGTGGCGTGCGTGAAAACGTCAAAGATGCCTTGGAGGGTGGCTATACCGCTCTTAAAACCAACGTTTTTAATTATGATGACGACGGTAAAACGAAAAGCTGGGCCCCAGGATTTGGCCGGCCATTTGACCCATCCAGAAATGCCGAGAAAAATCTCCGTAAGGGCTTGCATCAACATCTTGAATTGTTGCGGGAAACATCAGGCGATGACATGGACATTATGCTGGACCTCAATTTCAATTCTCGACCGGAAGGATATCTTTCTATTCTAAGAGAGTTGGAAGACTTGGATCTGTTCTGGGTGGAATTGGATGTGCTTGATGCCAAGGCACTTTCCATGATCCGGTCGCAAAGCAAGCATCCCATCGCCTCTTGTGAAACGTTGATCGGGCTGCATCAATTTCTCCCGTTTTTTGATCACCAGTCTATCGATGTCGCAATCGTTGATACGTTGTGGAATGGCGTCTGGCAGTCCATGCATATTGCGGCGGCAGCGGACGCGTTTGATGTAAATGTCGCGTGCCATAATTTCTACGGTCATCTCAGCACCATGATGAACGCGCATTTCTGTGCTGCGGTACCAAATTTACGGATCATGGAGATCGATGTGGACCGCGTTTCCTGGGATCGGGATATCTTTACGCATCTGCCGGACATCACGGATGGGTATATGACAGTTCCTGACCGTCCGGGCTGGGGAACAGAACCAATAGAAGCCGAGTTAAAGAAATTTCCTCCAATTCCTGATGCGGGATTGGCGCGCGCCGCGCCGAGGCAAAGTTTTCTCTAATAATTCGGAATATCACTTCCTTTTTGAGTTTAGCAGAGGGGAGAGGGACGTGAATGAAGTTGTTGATATATTGATAATTGGAGGCGGACCCTCTGGTGCGGCTATCGCCTGGAGTCTCGCTGAAACGAAAATGCGCATCCTTTGCTTGGAACAAGGGGAATGGCCAAATTCAGATCAGTTTCCGAGCACTGGAATGGACTGGGAGGGGCGGCAGCAAAGTGATTTTTCTATCAATCCGAATGTCCGGAAAAATTCTGCAGATTACCCCATCAATGACGATGACTCGCCCATCAAAATTGCAAATTTTAACGGCGTTGGAGGAGGGACTGTTCTTTATGCTGGACATTTTCCACGCCTTTTGCCGTCTGATTTTCGAGTTCGCAGTCTTGACGGTGTCGCTGAAGACTGGCCGATCACTTACAAGTCCCTGGAACCGTTCTACGCTCATAATGACCGGATAATGGGCATATCTGGGCTTGCCGGCGACCCTGCATACCCAGCAAAAGATCAAATTTTACCGCCCGTACCAATGGGTAAAACAGGTCGGATGTTTGGCAAAGCCATGAACAAGCTCGGCTGGCACTGGTGGCCATCTGACGCCGCCATCCTGACAGAGGAATATGAGGGGCGTGCCCCATGTATCAATCTTGGGCAATGTCTATCCGGTTGCGCGCAAGGGGCAAAGGGAACTGCCGACCTTGCCTATTGGCCCGAGGCGGTTCGTGCCCGGGTTGAAGTCCGTACGGGGTGCCGTGTCAGTCGTATAGATACCCGTGAAGACGGTATGGCCTCGGGCGCGTATTACTTTGATAAAGATGGAAATGAAGTTTTCCAGCCGGCCGAAATTGTTGTTGTCGCCTGCAATGGGATAGGGACACCACGGCTCCTTTTAAACTCTGCGTCGGAGAAATTTCCAAACGGTCTCGCTAACTCCAGTGGGCTTGTCGGTAAAAACCTCATGCTTCACCCTTACGCAAAAATATGGGGTCAGGTTGATGAAGAACTGGACGGTCACAAAGGTCCGCCGGTTTGTCTGTGGAGCATGCAATTCTACGAAACTGATAAGAACAGAGGATTTGACCGAGGGTACTCTTATCAATTCGTGCGGGGGCAGGGGCCTGCGCGAACAGCTATTGACGGTTTGTCTGCCGGGCAGATTCCGTGGGGGCAAGATCATCATCAGGCGTTTCGAAATGCCTTCGGTAGAAGTGCCGGCTTGGTTTCTATCTGTGAGGATCTTCCGGAACTTACCAATACTGTCACGCTCGATCCTGAGATGACAGACGGAAACGGAATTCCGGCTCCTAAAATTACCTATCGGATCAGTGAAAATACGCAACAAATGCTGGATCATTCCATTGCTCGTGGAACAGAAATTCTTGAAGCAGCAGGGGCGAGAAATATAACTTCTCAATCCCCGCTGCCCTATGCGGGATGGCACCTTCTGGGAACAGCCCGAATGGGTACGGACCCTCAAAAATCGGTCGTGAATGAATGGGGGCGGTCTCATGATATCAAAAATCTGTTTATCGCAGATGGCAGTGTCTTTGTGACTTCAGGAGGTGTTAATCCAACGTCCACCATTCAGGCAATCTCGCTATATGTGGCCGATCAGATCAAAACTCGAATTTACGATCTTTTTGATTAGGCGGTTGAAATGAACATATCGGACAACAACACAGGAACAAACGCACTAAGCGCTCACGAACGTGAAATCTTTGTATTTCTTGTGGGATGCATCATTCCAAGCGCAAAGGACTTAGACCTTCCCGGTGCCGATGATCCGGTAATTATTGAAGATATAATCGCCATTGGTCAGCAAAATACTTCAAACCTGAAAAAACTAATCTGTGAACTAGATACTCTGGCTCCCGGGGATTTTCAGGATCTTACTAGTCGAGAGAAAGCGGCGTTGATCCACGAATTTCGCCATCAATGCACTCATTCCGCCTTATTTCTTGAAACCATTACAGCCACTGGATATTACCGCGATCCCCGTGTCCTGGAACATATTGGCGTGGAAGTCCGTCCACCATTCCCTGAAGGATATCATGTGGAACAAGGTGATTGGGGACTGTTGGATCCGGTTCGGGAAAGAGGCCCGATTTTTATTATGCCGGACTAACGATAGTTCAAGCCTCGTTCAATATAGGTAAAAAACCTAACAGCCTCCTGGGAGAATTAGATGGTAGCGTCAAATAAAAAAATAATACCGATAATGGCGCGAATGCTTGAAAAATTTGCAGCGGTCATCCTGTTGCTCATGGTTCTACATATTGTCGCGGACGTTCTGCTTAAATTTCTGTTCAACTATCCACTACCTGGAACGCTCAATATTGTTGCCAATTATTACATGGTGGCCTGTGTATTTCTCCCCATTGCAATTGTTGAATTAACCCGTGGGAATATCGCCGTTGATCTGTTTTTCAAATTACTCCCAAAATCAATCCGCTTCGTCCTGCTGATTACCGGAACCCTGTTCAGCTTGTTCTTTTTTGCCCTGCTTGGATACCAGTCCATTTTTGATGCAGTGAAATCCTACAATAAAGGAGAATTTATAGATGGGATTGTCATTATTCAAATTTGGCCGAGCCGTTTTATCCTGCCAATAGGTCTTGGTATTGCGGTTTTTATTCTTGTGTATCGGTTAATTCACGAATTGCGGAATGGCGAACAGGAATTGCTTCCACCCTCAGAAGAAGACGTGAGAGGGGAAGTATAAACGATGACAAATATCGAAATTGGCATTTTGGGTGTCGCCGCTACCCTTATTCTCATCGCCGCTAGAATACCAATTGGGGTTGTACTCGGTGTCGTGGCGTTTTGCGGAATCACATTGATTACAAACCTAAAGGCTGCTCTCAGCATCACATCGGTAATTCCGTATAACTTTATCACAGACTGGAATTTGTCTGCTATCCCAACCTTCCTTGCAATGGGCTTTATCGCGTCGGAGGCGGGACTTACTAATGGCTTATTTGCTGCAATTCGCATGTTTTTATGGCGCATTCCGGGAGGGATGGCCTCTGCGACAGTTGTGTCATCGGCAATGTTTGCGTCCGCTTCTGGATCAAGTATAGCAACGGCCGCCGCGTTTTCTCGTATTGCTGTCCCAGAGATGCTGAAAGCCAAATACAATGTCGGTTTGGCAACCGGTAGCGTCGCCGCCGCCGGAACGCTTGGGTCCTTGATTCCGCCCAGTATTCTGATGATCCTGTATGGAATATTTACCAGCACTTCCATCGCCAGTCTGTTTTTGGCGGGTGTCCTACCCGGCCTTTTATCCGCAGCCATGTTCATCGCAATGATTACGTTTCGTTGCTGGCGGTCACCAAAACTGGCGCCAGCAACAAACGAGCAGTTTAGCTGGGAGGAGAAAAAGGCTGCCTTGAAGGATATTTGGGCATTACCTGTTCTTGTTGGATTTGTGCTGGGGGGTATTTTCTTTGGCATTTTTTCACCGACAGAAGCGGGTGCCATCGGCGCTTTTCTTTCTGCACTCATCGGGTTTTCCCGTCGTTCTCTCTCCTTTGAGGGAATTCAGAAATCGCTAACTCAAGCTGTTTATGGCACCAGCTCAATTTTCATCATCGGTCTCGGTGCCTCTATTTATGTCCGGTTTTTGGGCCTAAGCGGCCTGCCGGTATATCTGGCTGACCTGTTACTGCCGGTTACAAGCAACGAATATCTGCTGATCGCCATGATCTCGATACTGTTCATTGTCCTTGGGATGTTCGTGGATTCCCTGGCGATTTTGCTGCTGACCCTACCCATTGTCATGCCGCTGGTGATCGGACTTGGCATTGATACGGTGTGGTTTGGCATCATTGTCATCAAACTTCTGGAAATTGGGTTGATTACACCGCCAGTCGGTCTCAACGCCTTTGTGATCAAAAGCTCTCTTGGAAACCTTGTTTCTCTTAATCAGATCTTTGCGGGTATTTTCTGGTTCTTCCTGATGGAAGTCCTCACCCTTGGAGCCCTGATTTATTGGCCGCAGATCAGTTTGTTTCTGCCAAGCCTAGCCAACTAGTGGCCCCTAAAAAGGTCAAATAAATTAACTGAGGAGGAAAAAATGAAGAAACTAACATTCTTATCAATGGTAACGGCATTCGGTCTTATGGGATCAACTGCTTTGGCGGATAGCTATCAGGCCAGCACCTGGTTGCCACAAAGTGCAACAACCGTGAAAGTGACATATTCAGATTTTGCTGAGGCTGTGAAGAAGGGAACGGGTGGTGAGGTTTCATTCGATCTGCATGTGGGCGGGGCCTTGCTGCCGGCCGCGGAAACGCTTCAAGGTGTCAGCGACGGAGTTGCGGCGGTTGGAGATATTCTGTCTGCCTATACGCCTGCTGATTTACCCTTGAACAATGTTGTTGGTGATCTTGGGTTTCTGACCGATAGTTCTCTGGTCGCTTCTTTCGCCGCCGCAGAAGTAAAATTTACCAATCAGAAGCTCCGTGAAGAATGGCTCGAACATAACGTTGTTTTTGGTGGTAACTGGAGTACATCTGAATATCATTTCCGTTGTGGAGAGGAAATCCGCAGTCTCGCCGATGTTAAAGGCAAGCGCGTGCGGGCCTCTGTAGGCGCGCAAATTGATTTCCTGAAGTCCATTGAAGCCATTCCGGTTAGTGTCCCCGGCTCTGAAATTTATACGGCACTGGAGCGCGGCTCGCTTGACTGTACGCTTGTCGCGGATGAATCATTGCAAGCTTTGAAACTCGGTGAAGTCATCAAATTCTCCACTGAAATGCCGATGGGTGTCTTTATCGATGGGGCCACCTGGGGATTCAATCGTGATTTCTGGACAGAAATTGGAGCTAAAAACCGCCGTGTAATCCTGGATGAGATGGCAAAATATATCGTACTCACACAGGTTGGAATGCTGGCCGATGACGAAACAGCCACCAAAGATACTCAAGCGCGTGGGGTAAAGTGGCTGACACCTGAAAGCGATCTAGCGCTGGAGCTTGAAAAGTTCCGCTCCAGCTATCTGCAAACTTTGGCCAAGGCGGAAGTAGAAAAGCGTAAAATTGAGGACCCTTCCGATATTATCGATGACTATATTAAGGCCCGCGATAAATGGACCAAGTTGCTTGCCAACGTCGACAAGAGTGACAGTGACGCGCTAATCAAACTGGTGAGAAGTGAAATCTACAGCAAAGTAGATGAGAAGTCTTATGGCGTGAAATAACGCTCATTAAAAAAGCTGGTCAGCGTCAAATCGAAGGACGCTGACCAGCTTTTTGGCATCGTCTCGTAGCTGACATCAATCCTACATTCCTAGAGAAGATACTCGACTTGCTCTTGCGACAAAGCATACCGGACATAAATCACATGTTTCACGTGAAACATTTAGGCTAAATATACCCGCATAACAAGAAAAACAGGGAAGTCCTGATACCACTTATAAATCATATTTATTCGCCCGAGGAAATATGCCTGTCCGCCCGCCCTTTATCGAGTGACCCGTGACCCCGAGGATGGCCTGAGGCTAAATTCCATAACAGCACCGTTAGGGTGCAGCTTTCATGGACCAGGCGATGTCAAAAAAAGCCCGGATTATTCGGGAATCCCGCCGTTCCTCCAGACAGGTCACATGGGCTGTTGTAAAGATATCGGCATCAGAAATTTTCAGGGCCCTGAGGTTCGGGTGCGGATTAAATTCAATGTCCGAGACGGCGCCAATTCCAATTCCCCGCTCAACGGCGAGCCAGACGGCTTCCCGGCTTCCCAGTTCCATAACTTCATCTACGTCAATATTCTGGCGGCAAAGAGCTTTTTCAATAGCCAGACGAGTAGTGGAGCCGGTCTCCCGGTGCAGGAAACGCTGCCCCTGCAGCTCCTTTAACCGGATAGAGCTACGCCCGGCAAAGGGATGCGACGCATTCACAAATATAACAACTTCATGTCGACTAAAGGGTCTGGAAAAAAGGGCCGGATTATCCTCTGTATGGGCAAGGACGGCAACATCAACGGTGTAATCTTGCAATAGCTCAACCATGTTCATGGAATTCCCCTGGGTAACGGACAGCTTTATTCCCGGAAATTTTTCGTTAAAGGAGCCAAGCATTTCCGTTGCGTGATAGGGGCCAACGGCCCCCACTCTGAGCGCACCGGTCAGCAGTCCGCCATAATTTACCAGCAGATTTTGAGCCTCTTCTTCCAGCATCAGTATTCTGTTGCTGACGCGAAACAGCGCGTGCCCGCAGTCCGACAGCAGTACTTTTCGGCCCCGCCTGTGAAAGAGAGTCACGCCATAATGATCTTCCAACGCCTTGATTTGGCTTGAGATTGTTGGCTGCCCAACATTGATTGCCTTCGACGCCGCCGTGAATCCCCCCTCTTTGGCCACGGCGTGAAAGGATCTTAGTTGGGAATGAAGCATTGATTAAACCAATAGAAATCATTGTTTATATGTATTTGTTCAATGGTAAAGGGCGGGCGTAAGTTTCGTCAACAAGAAGTTGCGAAGCAATTTGATCCCGTGGAGAGACGTGATGTGGCAATTCGAGAACCCGGTCAGCGTCTGTTTTGGCGCCGGCGCCTTGAACAGAATTGCAGATCTTATAGAAGGGCGGCCCTATTGCCTTGTGACTTATAAGGACCCTTTTTTTGCAGAACTGACCGAAAAAGTGACGTCTATGGCAGGCTCGCCGGACGTCATTGTCAATAACATAACCACAAACCCTGATTTTCTATCTTTATCTCAATCTTGTCGGCATTTTGCCAATAAGGCGACGACAGATACCATCATAATAGCCTTAGGCGGTGGATCTGTCATTGATGCTGCCAAAGTACTGGCATCCAGTAATGACGGATTTGAGGTCGTTAAAAGGTTTCTGGAAACAGGTGAGGGAGAAGACCGGTTGGGATCCCGTCCTTTAATCGCTGTTCCGACGACGGCGGGAACGGGCAGTGAAGTCACATGCTGGGCGACAGTTTGGGATACTGTTGCCCAGAAGAAATATTCACTGGCGCGCCATGATCTATACCCGACGCATGCTGTTGTTGATCCGGAACTGATGTTGGGCCTGCCAAGAGATCTGACAATCAGTACCGGCCTTGATGCCTTGTCGCATGCATTGGAAAGTCTTTGGAACAGGAGCTGTAATCCCATTTCAGCGATCCATGCTGTATTTGCGGCGAAAGAGATTATCGACATCTTGCCAAGGCTGGCTAATGATCTGCAGAACCTGGAACTAAGATCCCGCGCCGCCCAAGCCAGTTTATTTGCCGGCCTCGCTTTTTCAAATACCAAAACGGCGTTGGCTCATTCCGTGTCTTATCCAATTACCCTAAAATATGGAGTGCCTCATGGCCTGGCTTGCTCCTTCAGTTTGCCCATGGTGCTGGCAAGTGTCATTGGCGCCGATGAAACTTGCGATAAATATCTCAGGCAGATTTTTGGCGACAACCTCCATAACGCCATCGCGGATCTGGAGAATTTTCTTCACAGGCTGGATGTGTCGACCAGGGCCTCAAGTTATGGCGTGAAAAGGGACGAATGGAAAGAGTTGCTGACCTCTGCCCTTGCCGGTGAACGAGGGCGAAACTTTATCGGCACAAAAGAGCGTGTGCTGGAAAATTTCACTCTTTAAAGATAAATCGCCATCGGGTGACCGACGGCGGGAACAGGAGACTATTTTCATCTATGGATAGTTAATGTCAATCTGCCCTTCGGATAGCCACGATCAGGATCAATCATCGAAGCCGGGTGGAGGGGTGAACCCTCCAAACTCCTGCGCCATAAGCTCGGCAAACCGGATTGTTTTACGGTCGTTAAATTCCGCGCCGACAGCTTGCAGGCCAATCGGCAGGCCGTCTGTACCGGGGCCGGTTGGAAAGACCGTGGAGGGTAGATATGCGACGGTAATATGTCCTGACCAGAGAAGCTGTTCGAAATAGGGATGTTCAGCGTTATCAAAGGTAATTCGCCTGCCATTGAAATGACTTTGATCATGCTTGAAAGCTGTCGTCGCCATTTGCGGACAAATCAAAATGTCCCAGTCCTGGAAAAATTCCTGCCACGCCATGCGAAGTATTTCGCGGCGGTTGTTCCATGCCAGCCAAGTCTGATGGCTTTGGGTGAGGGAGCGGGCCGTGAGGGCTCCCGGGCTGGAATTACCGGATGAGTATCCAGCCGCTTTTTCTGTCAGGGCAGCCGTTTCCTCTTGCGGGAGATGGGCACCAAGGACCCCGTTCAGCATGAAAAAATATGTCTGACGGGACATTGCCACGTCAATATCCGGACGGGCCTTGTCAGAAACGGTCGCGCCAAGCTTGGCAAGCCTGTCGCCAATTTCCTGAACACGGCCTGACATTTCGCTGCTTACCGGCGAAAGAGGGTCATCTGGCCAGATCGCAATTTTGAAGTCTTTCAAGCCTGTCATGCCCGGGTCAGGAAGGCTGAGCGTCCATCCGGGGGAATTCAACGGATCCGGCCCCGCCATGATATTCATTGCCAAGGCCAGGTCTTGTGCACTGCGTGCCATGGGACCGACAACAGCAATATCCGGCGGTGCGACATCTCCTGGCAGCGCGTGACCTTGAGACGGAACAATTCCCCAAGTGGGCTTATGCCCATATACGCCACAGAAATGAGCCGGATTGCGAATGGATCCGCCAATATCAGATCCGCTTTCAAGACCACAGAAACCGGCCGCCAGAGCTGCCGAGGACCCTCCCGAAGATCCGCCTGGTGTTCGGCGGACGTCCCAGGGATTATTGGTTGTCCCGTAAATACTATTATAGCTTTGAAAGTCAGCTAGCCCTTCGGGCACATTTGTCTTGCCGATGAAATGAGCGCCAGCTGCCTTAAACTTTTTGACGACTTGGGAATCTGTCTGCGCAATATTCTTGGCAAAATTTTCAATTCCCCAGGTCGTCGGAAGATGTGAAATGTCATAGGCTTCCTTGATGGTCATGGGCAGCCCGTGCAGAGGGCCCAGTGATCGACCGGCCGCCTGTTCCGCATCCGCCTGATCGGCGGCATTGCGGGCTGTGTCGAAATCATGGACTGGCACGGCATTGATCTTTCCGTCAAACCGCTCGATCCGGTCAATATAGTAATCCGTGAGTTCCCGGGAGCTTATCTCTTTGTCTTGAATTTTTTGAGTGAGTTCGCTCGCCGATTGAAATGCCAGGGTCATACCAATATCCTTCTTCTTTTCTTTGACCGTATCCTAGCATGATATTTGCTGGCCTTGTCAGAGTAAATTAGGAGGTGCAGCGCGGCTGCCGCCAGCCCCTGACCCTGTGATCCTCAAATCCCTTTTCAGTTTTTAAAAGACGCAAGCTGTGCCCTGACAATTTCAATAAATGCCATGGCATGGTCTGACAGGGGCCGGTTAATTGGATGAATAACTTCCAGCTCGACAGGTATGGCGGGGGCATATTTGCGAACAACCAAATTCGGCCCGGCATAAGCCCTTGCCGTGAGAGGTTCCAGAATTGAAATGCCAAGATTCTGCCCAACCAAATTACATATCGGAGCCGAAAATGTTGATTCCAAAATGACATTGATATCAATTCCGGCGTCCTCAAGACTGCGAAATACATGCTGATGTGTTAAACTGTAATCTGAAATTAGCAACAATGGCTCTCCATCCAGGTCTTGGGGATGAATGAGGCGTTTTGCCGCGAGCGGATGGGTGCCAGGAAGAATGCAAACAGCGTCCAGAACAGGTAACGCGCTTCTATGTACGCCGGTGACGGTCGACGGCACGACTGCAATCCCCATATCGTGCTGGCGCATTGCCACGAGCTCCAGGACTTCGGGGGAGGCGCAGGCATGCATGGATATCTTTATGTCCGGCCAGTCCTGATGAAAACGCTGAATAGCGTCTGGCAGTAAATAAAATGAAGTTGCGACATTTGCCGCGATCCGCAATTCTCCTTTTCGTCGGCGCCGGAGTTCTTCCGCAGCCCGTCCAAGGCGGTCGAGGCCATAGAAACTGCGTTGAACCTCCCGATAAAATTCTGTTGCATCAGCGGTTGGGGTAAGACCACCGCGCGTACGATCAAACAGTTTAAAGCCGATATCAATTTCCAGGTCTCTTATCAGCCGACTGATTGCCGGCTGGCTGACCCCCATGAATTCACCTGCGACCGTCATGCTTCCCGTTTGATGGACGAATCGGAAAGCTTCTATTTGCCGAAGATTGAGGCGCATTTCATTTCTCTATTAGCATAATATTTTGGTATTTAAGGAAACAATTTTGAATTCGACATTATTCTAAAACCGGCTAATCTGTCAGCAATAAATTGAAGTCGAATTTCCGGCTAAAAAATAATGTGTTGTTTGTTGGGATCAGAGTATGCGTGAATTATCGGCGAGTGAAATTGATCAGCATTCCGGGAATCTGGACAAGAACGGGTTCACGATCGTCAAAAATGCAATACCACCGGTTTTGCTGAGCGAACTGCGCGAAGCACTGGCTGAGGTGCAATCAACCCATGATATCGGGTACAGTGAAACGTCATTTGAAGGCACCCGGACGGTTAGGATCTACAATTTGCTTGCCTATCACCGGGCATTTGAAAAAATACCGGTTTCACCTGTGGTTCTTCCCATTGTCGCACGTATTTTGGACAGTGAATTACAATTGTCGTCGCTGTCGGCAATATGTCCGGGACCTGGCCAGGAAGCCCAGCCTTTACATGGGGATAATCAAATGATCCCGCTGCCCCGGCCGCATATTCCTATTGCCGTGAATTCCATGTGGGCGCTCACCGATTTTACGGAAGAAAACGGCGCAACCCGGTTTGTTCCCGGCAGTCATCTATTCGACCATAATCCAGATTATGACGGACAGTATGAGACAGAATGCGCAGAAATGTCCGCTGGCTCAATTCTAATTTGGAATAGCGCGCTGTGGCATGGCGGGGGTGAAAATCAAACGGATAAGCGACGCGATGGTATCGCGTGCTATTATTGTGCGGGCTGGGTACGGCAGCAGGAAAACCAGCAGCTAGGTATTCCATTTGACCGGATCAAGCAATTTCCCCGTCGATTGCAGGAGCTTTGCGGCTTTTCCGTCTATCGCGGTGTTTACGGTCATATCGACAACCGCGACCCGATCCAAATGCTCGGCCGGGAGCAAAAGGGGAAAATGGTATGGCAAGCCAGCGACAGCGCGAAAGAAAGAAAAAAGTAGCGGGTACCAAAAGGCCTGTTTTTTAGATGCGAGTTGCCTGTTGAGAAAATTATGGCATAAAGAGCGCCATGGCATTAAGGATCAAAAATAAAGCCGCCCGACGGTTGTGGCTTGATACAAATTCGCTTTCGATGACACCGACCGGCTCGCTTGATGTTTTACAGATCATCAAGAACCTGGGATTTGTTCAACTTGATACAATCCAGTATGTATCACGGGCGCATCATCATATATTATGGAGCCGCAATCAGAATTACCGTGAAGGAATGCTTGATAAGCTCCTTTCACGGGACCGTGCTGTTTTCGAACATTTCACACATGATGCCTCCATCCTGCCCATGGAATTTTATCCCATGTGGAGACGACAATTTTCCCGGATGGCGGCGCGGGTTCAAAAATCGGGTTACTATCGGACACCGCTTAGCAATACCATATGTGAGGAGATACGAGCCCGGATCGAAAAGGAGGGGCCGCTTTCCACTCATGCTTTCGACACGCGCGTCACCGGGGAAAAGAAGATGTGGTCCCGACCCCCTCATAAATTGGCGCTGGATCAAATGTGGTACGCCGGAGAATTATCCACCTCCCATCGCGAGAGCTTCAAGAAATTCTATGATTTGTCCGAGCGGATCATACCCCCGGAATTACTGGAAATTGCCCATGAGGAAGATGCGCAAATTAACTGGCTTTGCAGCGAGGCTCTTAATCGACTGGGTTTTGGGTCCCTGGGAGATATTCAACGGTTCTGGGCGGCGACGGATCGGGCGGAAGTGCAAATCTGGGCCGAGCAAAACAGCAATAAGCTGATCCCTGTAGAGATTGAGGATATTGACGGGAATTGGATGAACGGGTTTGCGCCGCTCGATATTGAAGACCGGTTAAATGCCGCGCCTGTTCCGACTTCCAGGTTGAGGATTTTAAATCCTTTTGATCCTGCCATACGAGATCGGGCGCGCCTTGCCAAATTATTCGGGTTTCACTATCGGATCGAGATTTTCGTTCCGGCGAAAAAGCGAAAATGGGGATATTACGTGTATCCTCTGCTTGAAGGAGATCGGTTTGTCGGGCGCATTGAGGTAAAAGCTGACCGTAAATCGAGTAGTCTGAAGGTTATTCAATTTTGGCCGGAGCCGGGTGTAAAATGGCCGCAAAGCAGAAAAGCCAAGCTCGCCAAAGAGCTCGAGAGGCTGGCCCGTTTCACAAATTTGAACTCCGTAAATTGGCTATGATCTGACCATTCCCATGCGCGAATTGGAGCTAGTCCCTTGCCAGGCAGTTTTTTAAAGACTTTATCCCTGACCGCAATGCCCAAAGGACAGAATATCCGGAATTTTCCCCGGCTCGGCAATTTGCAAAAGGGCCAGTCCCACGCCGGCAGCACCATTGAAAAACCCTGGATTATCAGCGTCATTCCCTACTCGCCACTGAAAACTCTTGTCCGTTTTCGCTTTCGCTAAAATACATGAAATTTGCGAGAGCACCTGTTTTTCCAACTTGCATTTACCAGTTTCCCGTGCGGCTCGGGTCAAAAAGAAAAGAATACCGAGATTTCCGGAAAAGAGGTCATCATTGTCCAATAACGCCCGACCGGATAATCTTTCAATGGCATGTTCTATGTCCTCCGAGTAGCTGGCGTAAGGCCTATTCAGCGCTTCGAGTTCGATGCGCGCTATTCCGATGCCTGCTGCGCCATTTGCGTAGCCTGGTAATTGCGGTGCTTGTGAATCCTCCCTCTGGTGTTCCACATTGCGTAAATCGGGCCATGATCCAAATTTATCCCGCAAGGAACTTTCATATTCCAGACCTTCTATTGCCGCGTCATTGAATTGTGGAAGATTTAAAGCCTGCGCAGCGCGGGAGAGGGCGAGGGCGATACCGCTTGCACCATGCATTAGCCCGGATAGAGGCATGGCCCAGTTCTGGCTTTTCCATGCGGTGCTGCCGCAGGCCAAAAGAGTCGAGCAATCTAAGAGATGGCGTCCACAATTTCGGATTTTATGCACAATTTCCGGACTGGGGTATCTATGGTAAAAGGCCTGAAGGCCAATCATTGCTCCGGCAACTCCGGACATCAATCCAAAATCCCTGCTTGTTGCTATTTTCTCCGGTGTTATTGTTTGCGCGAAGACTTGTGCGAAGCTCAAATATCGACTGTCATTCAGCATATCAGCCAGCACCACAAGAGCGTATACAATCCCCCCGAGGCCAAACCCTAGCCCAAGCGACATGGCGCATCCCGATCGTTGCAATTTGACAATCATGCTTGCTCGCTCAAGCACAATCGCGGTTGTTTCGGTCGCACGGATTCGATAAGTTTCCTCGCCGGTTATCTTGTAAAGCGCGGCTTGCAGCAATCCAATTCCAAGAGTGCCGCAAATTAGAGATGGTGGAAGTATGCTAAGCTGAAGCTTCTGTTCATCCGAAGTAACCGGTAATAGCCCAAGCCAGGTAACGCCGCCACCGGCTTTGATGGCAGACATATTAATCACCTCTTCCAAGTCTCTTACAGTTTCAATGATCGTCTCTTTGCTCGCTGGTGCCAGCGGTGATTCTACGACTTCTGGTAACGGGTCATGTGGTTCACCTATCCTGGATACGCTAACGCATTGCTGGATCATGAGGCGATCACGCTTGAGCATTTTACTGTCCAATTCCTGCAGCCGGGATTTAGCTTGTTCAAGACAGGGGGCACGGAAAAAATTCTTGATGATATATTGGTCACCACAAGCAAGGCTCGTTGAGGTAGGAGATCCGCTATAAAAGGGAATATTGAATGTAGACAGGCAGGATATTTCGTAATTTCTGAAGGCAGCTGATGCATTGAATTCTTCCTGCGTGAACTCTGACAACAGCAACAAATCGAATTGTGAGCTCCATGTAACACCGTTTTCAAGGTTTTGAGGGCTGAGGGCTCTTTCCATCAGCATAGTATAGACATGTGTGGGTCTTAAGATTGAACGAAAGGTCACCTTTTCGAATGCGTCCAGTGGTCCGCCTGACGCGCCTATTCTAGATCCAAATTTTATCAGAAATGCAAACATATCTTTGTAGCCCGCGACTAGATATTTTTCATATTTATTTACATCCAGCACTGCTCCTTGCAGTCTGGGAATATTGTTAAAGAGAATGCCTTTTTTAGGAGCTTCTTGGGCATGGGTAGGATGGTTATTCGAAGGAACAGAAGATATTTCAGCAATATCGAGGCCGCCAAGCCGGATCGCTTTTCCATTTGGAGCGCTATACCAACCTGGTAAATATCCGGTATTTAGAACGGAATTTTCGATAATATCTGATGCTAATTCGAAAGCCTGTTCAGCACCTCGAGATTGCAGGCTTCTTTTCGGCTGCGCTTGAAAAACTGTTTCCAGATCAAGTGGTACCGGCTTGGTCCCGGACGCGATAATATTACCATAATGGAAATCATTTCCGTGCAGTAACCGAATTAAGCAAAGCGTGGCTCCTGACCGCCGAAAAAACTCTTCGGCTTCCGATTGTGTTTCACAGGGTTTAGGGACGATCCACTCCACCCAACCATATCCGTTACAGACCCGGGTTTTTGGGACACCGGCGGAGTAGGGTGCACCATGATCGTTAAGCCACTGGATTAATGTGCCCCAGGCTCGATCAATGCGCAAATCCTTGGGTTTGTATCCGATACTGATGTTGTTCTCAAATGTCAGCTTATAAATAGATTTTCCTTCGTTATATAGTTCTGATAGACCATATTCGATGCTTACGACCCGTCCGGGAGTGTCAATTTTCGTCAAGGAAAAGATCTCAGTGCTCAAATCTTGAGACAGACGTTCCAGGAATTCTAAGGTAGTGGCTTGCCAGTGCATTATCATTGTCGTAATCAACCGGGCAAGTACAGGCCGGTTGTATAAGAAATTATCCAGCCCTTCCTTTTCAATTACTTGAATCGCTTTTTTTTGCCTGTGGCATTCTGTAATTCGTGCTGTCTTTTCCTGACTGGAAGGGAGATTTGACGACATGCCAGATTTGTTGCCGTAGTTTTCTCCGACATCATCAATCGATTTGATACAACAATCTGAGATGGGTTCTAGTAATGAGAAATCCAAATCCGAAAGCGCTTCACATGATAGATTTTGCAGCCAGATGTCTTTGGCTTTCATGTCTCGCATATGTCGGGCATTTTTTACCAATGGAAAGAAAATTTGCTCGTAGGGAAAAAGGGATTTTGGTGTTGAGCTAGATTGCTTCTTGGTAGTTTTTTTGTTTACCGGGCCGGCAACCAGCTGACTAAATACAATTGCCCATTCTGGAAGAGGTTGATCGCAGTTGAGCACAACTTCGCCAAATAGCGGTTTTGCTTTCGCGGGATCAATGTTTCGATCGGCCAGAATATCGCTCATCAAGAAAGGATCCCCTCTAGATGTTGATTTAACCCAAGCGTTGTACCGGCTCTTTGCAATTGCATAATTTCTCTTGGTTTTCTTTGGCGCAAAATGTCCCGATAGCCTTTCTTCCAATGTACTTGCGCGAGCGGCGAGCGTTTTCAACTCTTCGATGGTGAAAGCCTCTCTTGTGAAGGTTGGGCCTGCCGCAGTGATTTGCGCGGATAGAGTAGCTTGAGCAGTCATGAAGTTTCTCCCGCGCTCAAGCAACAAGCTGGCGCGACCTAAATGTTTCTAGAATGTGGATTGAGTACCGGCAATTATGGAGTAGAGGGACCTTATCCGGCTCTCTCTAAGAAATTATATTGACAGGTCAAAACAGTGCCCAAATTGACTTTAAGCTTTGTCGTGGCGACAAAAAAAACCTCTATCAATGTTAGAGGTTCGCGTTTCATCATTCGCCATTCAATTCACGTTGGCCTAAATCTAAGGTGTTTTGATAGCTGTTCAAATTCATAAAATATATGAACTATATAGAGAAACCCTATGGTGACTGAGCTGAGTCTTTTGCCATGGAAAAAAATTGTCAGTGGCTACTTGTTCTAACTATTGATCTTTCTTATATAGCGAGACGGTAAGTAGTATGTACAAATGGGATCAGTCGTATGGCGTGTTTTAAGCCGTCCCCGAGACAGCTGGAGTATTTGGTTGCTGTCAGCAAGACAGGAAGTTTTTCAAAAGCCGCCCGGCTGTGTCACGTTTCACAGCCTACTTTATCGACGCAAATTCAACTATTGGAAAGCCAGCTTCAAGTAACGCTAATCGAAAGATCCAGGAGCGGCGCTTGCCCGACACCTATCGGCCTTAAGGTCATTGATCAATCTAAATCTATTCTGGCAGATCTTTCGCACTTAATGAATACGGTCGCCCATACCAGCGGGAATTTGGACAATAAAATTAAACTGGGTGTTGGCCCAACATTTGGACCATATTTTCTACCGTATCTCCTGCCGTCGCTAAACACAAAAGACTTTGGATTGGAAATCTTGATTACTGAAGGAAGCTGGGAGGATATGCAGGAAGGGCTCTTAAAGGGTGAATTGGATTGTGCTTTAACATCCCCGTTTGAAGAGTTGATCCATTTGGAATATGAAGAAATTATCGCTGAACCCATGTGGATTGGAATTCCGGTCGATCATGAATTTGCCCGATGTGATCGTCTTTTACCTGAAATGCTCAAGGGTCAGAAATTTTTCGGTCTGGCTGATGACTATACCTACTATCAGACGAAGCTTCAGGAGTTTTGCGATTTTGTAGGAGCGTCAATTCATGAAGAATATGTTGGTGCAAATTTGGACGCTATCCGGCAATTAGTCTCCATCGGCAAAGGGTTGTCGTTTTTTCCAGAGTATTATGTAGCTTCTGAATTTACAAAAGAAGGTCGTGTGGCGCTTCGTCAAATTTCTGGTGTTTCTCTTTCCAGGTCGATCGGTCTGATTTGGCGTCAGGATTCGCCTCGACAGCTGCATTTTCAAAAACTACTCGATGCGTGCAAAGGAAGCCTGATGGATTGTCGTGAGCTTAGTGAACGGCAGATTGCTTGAAGTTCATCGAAACCAAGCCTTTTTAATATACCTAATTTCTACATTTCCAATGCAATTTAACGTTGTTTCCATAAAACCGTGACTTTTGTAGCAAGAACCGTAATCATTGTAAGAATAGAAAATAATAAAGGAAAATGTTTATGGCGAACCCTTCCGCGACCAATGCCGTTGGTTATCATAGAGATCTTACAAAGAAAGTAGCCTGGATTACTGGGGCGGGAACAGGCATTGGCCAGGCGGCCGCAATTTCGCTGGCGAGCGCAGGAATGAATGTCATTCTTTCCGGGCGCCGCAGGACTGCGCTTGAAGAAACTGCGAACCTTGTAAGGAAATTCGGAGTTGAACCAGTAATCGAGGAGCTTGATGTAGCGGATGCTGGGGCAATCGATCAGTTAGTATTGCGTATAAAAGAAAAGTTCGGCCGTCTGGATATTGCTGTTTTGAGTGCGGGCATCAATGTGAAGGCCAGATCCTGGAATGAAGTGACCATCGAGGGTTGGGATGATGTTATCGACATTGATTTAAATGGCGCTTTTTACTGTTGTCGTGCAGCTTTGCCGATGATGAGAGAGCAAAAATCCGGCTTGATAATCAATGTTGCATCTTGGGCCGGTGTGCATGTCTCTAAAATGACGGGTCCCGCTTATACCGCAGCGAAACATGGCATGGTCGCCATGAGTGAATCAATTAACATGGAAGAAGCTATTCATGGCATTCGATCATGTGCCCTCTGTCCGGGCGAAGTGGCAACACCGATCTTGGATAATCGACCCGTACCAATTACGGATGAACAAAAGGAAGTTATGCTGCAAGCGGAAGACCTAGGTCAGACGATCTTGTTTCTCGCTCAGATGCATGAACGCATTTGTATAAACCAATTGGTGATTAGTCCAACCGCGAACCGTGCTTATACCTCAACTGTTTTTTGAGATATATGTGAATGTAAAATTAGGCTCAACAGGTTTGCATCAGATTTCCAAATTGCTGGAGCATGCGGAAGATCATATATTAGTTCATCCCGCGATATTCCCTGTATTGGCAACGGGAAAATATCACGGGATGACGTCAAACTCTTATCTTAAATGTCTTTTACGGGTTTCTACCAGCACTCATGCTTCTGCGCTTCCGCCCGGCCAACTACCATATGATGGACTTCATCGGGACCATCTGCCAGACGAAGGATGCGCTGCGTTGCATACATGCTTGGAAGAGGCGTCCATTGTGAGACACCAGTCGCGCCGTGAATCTGGATTGCCTGATCGATGATCTGGCAGACTTTCTCCGGCACCATGGCCTTTACAGCACTCACATAAACCCGTGCTTCGCGATTACCCAAAACATCCATTGCTTTGGCAGCCTGCAACACCATCAATCGCATGGCGTCAATTTCGATACGGGCGCGCGCGATGACCTCCAGGTTTTTACCGAGTTTGAGGATGGGCTTTCCAAAAGCTTCCCGGCTACCAGCCCGTTTGACCATCAACTCGAGCGCCTTCTCGCCTTGACCAATGGAGCGCATGCAATGATGGATCCGGCCAGGCCCAAGCCGGACTTGCGAAATTTCGAAGCCACGACCTTCGCCCAACAGAATATTTTCTTCCGGTACCCGCACATTATCAAAAATGATACGCATATGGCCGTGCGGGGCGCCATCTTCTCCGAAGAATTGCATACCCTCGACAACGTCCACACCCGGGGTGTCAATGGGCACGAGTATCTGGGACTGCTGTCTTGATGACGGGGCATCCGGGCTGGTTTTAACCATGACAATCATGATTTTACAGCGTGGATCTCCTGCGCCTGAAATATAGTATTTCTCACCGTTGATGACCCATTCCCCATTTTCGAGGACGGCTTGCGTTGAAACATTTTTTGCATCAGACGAAGCCACACCAGGCTCTGTCATGGCGTAAGCTGACCGGATCTCTCCATTGAGGAGCGGCTTCAGCCATTTATCCTTTTGTGCCTTCGTGCCGACTCGCTCAAGAACCTCCATATTCCCGGTATCCGGCGCACTACAATTCAGCGTTTCCGATGCCAGAGGATTTTTACCCAGTTCTGCGGCAATATAAGCGTAATCCAGGTTTGTCAGGCCTTCACCCGTTTCGGCATTTGGCAGGAAGAAATTCCAGAGCCCGGATTCCTTGGCTTTCGCCTTGGCGCCATCCAACAGCTCCAGTTGACGTGGATGCCAAGCCCAGCGATCCTCTTTGCCCTTATCCAGCTCAAAGAATTCATCCGTGATGGGGTCAACATTTTCGGTAATATGCTTCTTGACCGCATACATCAATGGTTGGGCGTCTTCCGACATTGCAAGGTTAAATAATTCTTGATCGGATTCTGACATGACTGTTCTTTCTTTTTATTGTTATGATTTCCAGTATCAATACTGCAAATACGACGGTTGTTGTCAATGCAGTAGATTGCCCGGCTCCCCGATGCAAATTTATATTTCAGATATCGAAGTCTTCACGCAATGGCATTGGCCAAACGGAAAGAAAGTCAATGGAGCACCGTCGATATTGCAGAACTCTCATCTGATGTTCTCACTACTGCCTCGTAACAGGTACGTGAGCGTATGAAGAGGGTTCTGGATGGCATGCACAATGTTGATCCGCCTGAAAAACTAACAAGGAAATTTGATCTATTTACCAAATGCAGGCCGGTTTTCATTGCCGATAAAGTTGTGAGATTGCCCGGTTCCGGTGCTCATATGCATGAATTCAATGAACGCTTTGGCCGCCTCGTTATGTGTATGGTTGCGCAACCAGGCCAGACCAATATCCATTGTGGGAACACCGTCCGCGACTTCAAGGGTTTCTACCCTGCGTCCTTCCAGAGACCAGGGCCGGTAAACCATGTCTGAAAGTATGGAGATGCCCATGCCACTGGCAACCATGCTACGCACCGCTTCAACGGATAATGTCCGGAAGAAGACATTGGGTTTGTATGAAGTTTTATTCCAGTAACGCTGAGCCGTATTACTCGCCTCGTCGACGGTCAACATGATATAGGGTTCACTGGATATGTCTTGTAGGGTTACTGATGGTTGCTTCAGAAATTTATGATGGGCATCTACCCAAAGCCGTCTACGAGATTTCACAAGAATATCGTGTGAGAGCTCTTCATGATTCACAATGTTGGATGTCAGCATAACGGCCAGATCAAATCCGCCAGCGATCAACCCCTCTTCTATATTTGGCCTGTCGGCCTCAGAGATATGAATGCGCACATTTGGAAATGCCCTGGAAAACCTGGAAACGAATGGGGGGACGAAATAGCCCGCAATGGTATAAGTGACAGCGAGATTGATTGATCCTTTCACATCCTCCCGGATGCGCCGAGGAATTCGAATTGCCTCTTCCACAGACTCCACAATATGACGGGCATGGTCGAGAAAGAGGTTTCCCTCATAGGTTAACGAGACCCCACTGGAATGACGCTCAAATAACGTTGTTCCAACTATTTCTTCCAACGCTTTAATCGCAGTTGTGATGGCCGACTGGGATACATTAATATCCTTCGCCGCCCTTGAAATCTGCCCGGCATTTGCCGTGGCAATGAAGTATCTTATGTGACGTAAAGAAGGTTCCATCATATTTTCCAATACTCATTATTTCAAAATCGAAAATACCGCAAAGCAATATTATTGTAAAATATTGCCCGTTATCTATCTAATATTTCAAATATGTACATAACTAACATATTGTAATTAAATAATTAAATCGCATATTTGTTACCTGTCAAGGTCGGGCTTTTCTGAGTCTATCCAGCATTTCTTATATCATAAATATTAATATTAATATATTTAAAATCATATTTTACAATATTACAATTAGATGTCCTAATTAACCTCGTAAGAAACGGGGCTGCTCTTTTGCATGACTTTACTAAAGAGGCTGCAATTGAGACGTACTCGTTCAACAAACAGGGAAAAGGATAAAACAATGAAGAGACTTACTTATGGTCTTATGGCTACAGCGGTGGTCGCAGCAGCGATCACGGCGCCGGCATTCGCCGCGGATTGGTTTCCAGTGCAAGTACAGGTTTGGGAACCGGCATTCGATATGAATAGTCCCCGCAGGGACATCAATTACACACCCCTTGAAAAAGCAGCCAAGCCTTGGGATTTATGTGTTTCGTTTCCGCATATGAAAGATGCCTATTGGTTAGGCGTCGATTATGGTGTCACGGAAGAAGCCAAACGCCTAGGCGTTAAGATGCAGGTTGTCGAAGCGGGCGGGTATACTGAACTTAACAAACAGATTTCTCAGTTGGAAGACTGTGTAGCCTCAGGTGCCGACGCTGTCATTATCGGTGCGATATCTGCAGATGGCCTGAATAACGTTATCAAGGAAATTCGGGCAAAGAATATTCCCGTCATTGATGTTATTAATGGCATCTCTTCTCCTGAGCTGACTGCAAAATCTCTTGTCTCATTTGGTGAAATGGGTGCGAAGACAGGTGAATATCTCGCAAAACAACATCCTGCTGGTAGTGGCAAGGTAAAAGTCGCCTGGTTCCCTGGACCCTCCGGTGCAGGTTGGGTAGAAGCGGGTAACTCTGGATTTACGGGGGCAATAGCCGGCAGTGATATTGAACTTGTTGAAACCAAATATGGCGATACGGGTAAAGAAGTTCAGGCGAAACTGGTCGAAGATACCTTGGAAGCCCATCCGGATCTTGCTTATGTAGTGGGAACTGCCGTGACTGCAGAAGCGGCTATCCCCATTCTTCGATCGAGAGATCTGACAGGCCAGGTCAAAGTCGCGTCCTACTATTTTACGCCAGGTGTCGAGCAAGGTCTTCGCCGTGGTCAAATTGTCGCCGCACCGACTGATTCCACTGTTCTTCAAGGTCGGATTGCAGTTGATATCGCCGTTCGTGCATTGGAAGGCAAACCCTATGAGAAGCATGTAGGGCCAGCGCTTTACGTGGTTGATGGTGACAATCTAAAGGACTTTGACGCCTCGTCTACATTGGCGCCAAAAGGCTTCTCACCTATCTTCACGGTTGAATAACGATGAACCCGCAAGCCGCAACAACTCCCGATCATCGGCTTGAAAAGGATACGCATCCCGGTGATGCGTATCCTCTCCTCAAAACTGATGGATTAACGAAAGACTATCCGGGTATTCGCGCATTGGACGGTATGAATTTCGACCTTAAGGCTGGAGAGGTTCACATCCTGTTCGGAGAGAATGGTGCAGGGAAATCAACGTTGATTTCCATGCTCGCTGGCGCCAATACACCGACATCAGGCAACATTCGGTTCAATGGAGAATTAGTTGAACTAAGTAGTGTTCATAAAGCGCGGGAATTGGGTATCAGCGCTGTTTTTCAAGAATTTTCGCTTATTCCGCAAATGACGGTGGCGGAGAACCTGTTCTTGGGAGCCGAGCCAACAACACATGGGATGCTAAATTCCGCGGCACAAAAAAAAGCAGCAGAAGAAATCCTTTCAAGCCTCGACTTTCAGTTGCCTTCCGACAAGCGAATTGACCATTTGACGCGCGCAGAACAACAGATGGTGGAGATTGCAAAAGCCTTTAGATCGGATCTTTCCGTGCTTATCTTGGATGAGCCAACGGCATCTCTGACGAACCATGAAACAGATCAGTTATTCAGATTGATTGGCAAATTGAAAAGTCAGAATGTCGGTATAATTTACATAACCCATCGCATGGCGGAAATACGCGAGATTGGTGACCGGATCACTATTTTGCGTGACGGCAAGTATATTGACACAGTTGATGCCAAGACAACAGATGACGACGAGCTTGTGCGCCTTATGACCGGGCGTGTCGTCGGACAGATATTTCCAAAGATTGCCTATAATCCAGGCGAGGTTGCCCTGGAGGTGAAGGATCTCCATACAGTAGGTGGCTCTGTCAAAGGCGCTTCAATTACGGTCCGAAAAGGTGAAATCGTAGGCTTTGCTGGCCTTGTCGGGTCCGGTAAATCCAAATTTGCGAAAGCCTGCTTCGGTGCTTTCGATATTGAAAGCGGTTCAATCATATTTAACGGCGAGAAGATAACCAGACCAAAAACCAAGGATATGCTCAAGCGCGGATTTATGTATCTCCCCTCCGACCGCCGGAATGACGGTTTAATGATGATGCGTTCGGCCCGGGAAAACATAAGTATTGCATCACTGGATATCCCGCCCTTCTCAAACGGCTGGATGTTAAACAGGAAAAAAGAAGCAAAAGTCGTCAAGGCGCTGGCTAAACAGTTAAACCTTTCTCCAAATCGGGTGGAACGAGATGCTGGCTTCTTCTCAGGCGGAAACCAGCAGAAACTGATGTTGGCACGCAGCTTAACGCGAGAGTTTAATCTTGTTGTATTTGACGAACCAACAGTCGGTGTCGATGTCGGCACGCGAGCTGCCATATATGAATTTATAGCCAAGCTTGCCAATGATGGTACGGCCATACTTCTTATTTCATCAGATTTGCCTGAAATCCTCAACCTGACCAATCGCGCATATGTGTTTTATCAGGGCCAGATTCAGGCGGAGCTTAAAGGCGAAGAAATTACGGAGACAAATGTATTGTCATATTTCTTTGAGCGGGAGGCGGCGTAAATGTCCAACCAAACCGAAACAATGCCAAAAACGAGGATTTCACCTGCTGATATACTCAAGAAAATATTCGTCCGGCTGGGCATATTGCCTTTCCTGTTGCTTATCGCCGTCATTGTATTCGCTTCGCTCTCGGACAACTTTCTGACAGGGCGTAATTTAATGAACGTATTGCGACAGTCTGTTTACTTGACGATTGTTTCCATGGGGCAAATGCTTGCGTTGCTTACCGGTGGATTTGATCTTTCTGTCGGAACAATTCTTGCCCTAACGTCTGTAGTGGGTGCGACAGTCATGGCAAGTGTGTATGCAGCGATGCCCGATGCCATATGGCTGGCAATTATACTCGGATGTCTTGCCGGGATCGCAGCGGGAACCTTTATCGGTGTATTCAATGGCGTCGGCGTTGCTTTTTTTGGTGTATCGCCTTTCATGATGTCTTTGGGCATGGCATCAGTAGGCTTTGGCCTCGCCCTGTTCCTAACTGGTGGGACGCCCGTGTATGGAATGCCAGAAGCATTTGGGAACATTTTTGGCTTTGGCACCTTATTCGGAATACATGCGCCAATTTATGCCGCCGTTCTGATCGCGTTACTGCTCTATTTTTATTTGTATCGAACGAAGTCCGGCCGCTATTTCTATGCGGTTGGCGGCAACATAAAAGCGGCGAAATTATCCGGTATCAGTACCCGAAAAACTCTGCTCATGACGTATATTTTATGCGCTTTAATGGCAGCATTGGCGGGCATGTTGTTGACCGCAAGATTAGATACGGGGGAAGCCAATATTGGAGCGTCGATGCCCTTGCAATCCATTGCCGCATGCGTGATTGCCGGAGTGAGCCTGCGTGGCGGCGTTGGGCGCCTTGAAAATGTCATCTTGGGCGCAATTTTCATTGGCTTGGTACAGAATGGCATGAACCTCGCCCGTATGGAATCTTACCTCCAAACCGTTGTTCTAGGTTCGTTGCTGATCCTGGCTGTAATCGCCGACCAAGTCAGGCTTCGCTATGTTGCATCACTAAAGGATTAAAAGGAAAAAAAATGGCAGTAAACATCAATTGCGATATGGGCGAAAGTTTCAGTCTCTACAAGATGGGCGAGGATGAAGCCATCATGCCCTATGTTACAGAGGCAAATGTTGCTTGCGGATTTCATGGTTCCGATCCAAATCATATGCGCAGTACAGTAGAGTTGGCAAAAAGCCATAATGTAAAAGTTGGCGCTCATTTTTCGCTTCCAGATTTAGCCGGGTTTGGCCGACGGGAAATGAAGATCGAGCGGGCCGAGATGGCCAATATTGTCATCTATCAAATTGGTGCACTTAAAGCATTTCTCGACATGTCAGGCGTAAAATTGAACCATTTGAAGCCGCATGGCGCACTATATGGCATGGCTGCGCGTGATGAGCATATTGCCCATGCGATTAGCGATGCGGCGGAATTTTACGACGTGCCGATATTTGGGTTAAGCGGAACATTGCACGAAGAAATTTATACGCAACGCGGTTTGAAATTTCGCGCGGAATTCTTTGCTGATCTTGATTATGATGATGCTGGTAATCTTTTGATTACGAGAGAGCATCATGCAGTTGATGCGGATGATGTAAGCGCGAAAGCCTTGAGGGCAGTAACTGACGGCATCGTGGTCAGTTTGAACGGCAAGGAAGTTCCGGTCAAAGCCGAAACCATCTGCATTCATTCGGACACGCCGGGCGTCTTGAAGACAGCGAAAGCGCTGTGGGCCGCGCTGGAAGATCATCTGGAGATCAACTGACGTATTTCCAACCATTCCATAAAGGAGAAATGAAGAATGGCAAATTCTGAAATTCGCGCACCGCTTCCCGGTGTTTACTATCGAAGACCATCACCGGAAGAGCCCAACTACAAGGAAGTCGGCGATAATGTCTCCAAAGGGGATGTGATCGGGCTAATTGAAGTAATGAAAACCTTCACGCCCGTCACGTCTGAATTCGAGGGAATAATTGTGGAATTTCAAGTCGAGACGGAAGACCCCGTCATGGCGGGCCAAGTGCTCGTGGTCGTGGAAGGTTAATCGGAACGTATTATGGCTATCACCAAATTACTTATTGCAAATCGCGGCGAGATCGCCGTGCGCATAATACGAGCCGCGCAGGATCTTGGCATCAAAACCGTTCAGGTTTACAGCATCGCTGACGCCACCTCTTTAGCAGTTCAGATGGCGGATGAAGCCGTTGAGATCGGTCCACCGGCGGCCAAAAAATCTTATCTAAATGCCGACGCCGTGTTGAAGGCTGCAAAAGATACTGGGGCAGATGGCATCCATCCAGGGTATGGTTTTCTAGCGGAAAATGCGGATTTCGCTGATGCAGTGGAAGCCGCCGGTATCTCTTTTGTCGGACCCACAGGCGATATGATACGCACCATGGGTGACAAAGCCTCTGCACGTAGAGCCGCGGAAAATGCGGGCGTTCCAACCGTACCGGGCAGTGATGGTATTATTACAGATATGGATGAAGCGGCGGATCTGGCGGAACAGATTGGCTATCCGGTAATGATCAAAGCAACTGCAGGCGGAGGAGGACGTGGTATTCGTGTTGCAGAAACTGCTGAAGAATTTGCTGAGCTCGCCCCGCAAGCATCTGCGGAAGCAGCTGCAGCTTTTGGTGATGGCGGTCTCTACATGGAAAAGCTGATCGCGCTCGCTCGTCACATTGAGGTTCAGATACTTGGTGATGGCACCGATTTCATTCACTGTTATGAACGGGAATGCACCTTGCAGCGGCGGCGGCAGAAAGTGTGGGAGGAGGCTCCCTCTTCCGCGTTGTCAGAGGACGTTCGGGAAAAACTGTGCTCTTCGGCTGTGGCGTTGGCGCGAGCTGTCGGGTATCGTGGTGCCGGAACCGTTGAATTTCTCTATGACGATGAAAGCGGTAGATTCTTTTTCATTGAAATGAATACCCGTATTCAAGTTGAACATCCTGTAACAGAGAGTATTACCGGAATTGATCTCGTCGCTGAGATGATTCAAATCGCTGGCGGAGAACCGTTGTCAATCAAACAAGAGGAAATCGTGGTGCGGGGCCATTCAATCGAGGTTCGGATCAATGCTGAAGATCCCGCCAACAATTTCATGCCGTTTCCTGGCGTTGTTGATGATTTACGTATCCCGGGCGGGCCGGGCGTACGGTTTGATCATATGCTCTATCATGGATACCAGATCCCTCCTTTCTATGACTCGTTACTGGGCAAATTGATTGTTCACGCAGAAAGCAGAAGCTCGGCAATTACCCGACTGAAACGCGCAGTCGCCGAATTGAATTTTGGTGAGTTGAAAACCACAACACCGCTATTCCTGCTATTGGCTGAAGCCGAAGAAGTTCGGTCGGGCAATATCCACACTAACTGGCTGGAGCCATGGCTTGAGACCAATGAAGCAAAGCTTGCAAGCATAGGAGACAATGAAAAATGACGACAAGATTCACGTTCGGAGGCGACGAACATATCTTTGTGGAAATCAGCGAGGAGATGTCGCTGGAAGCTTTTTTTAAATCGCTCTCAATAACAAACGCTGTGCGTGATACGGAGATTAAGGGGGTTACAGAAATTTGTCCTGCAAATGCCTCCTTTCAGATCAAATTTAACCCTGACTTGATTCACCCAGACGATCTTCTGACTGAACTGAAACGTATTGAGCAGAATGCGGATTTATCTGACGCTGTATTGAATACACGGATCATAGAAATACCTGTGTTCTATCAAGACCCCTGGACAAACGAGACACTAATGCGGTTCCGGGAGCGTCACCAGGATCCGACGGTGACGGACCTTGAATATTCAGCCCGGATTAATGGGTATGATACTGTCGAGAGCTTCATTGCCGCCCATGCTGGCTCGCCCTGGTTTGTTTCCATGGTCGGGTTCGTCTCCGGTTTGCCATTCCTCTATCAGATGGTTGAGCGGGAAAAACAGATTCAGGTTCCAAAATACCTTAGCCCCCGAACAGATACTCCGAAGCTCACTGTCGGATATGGCGGCTGTTTTTCTTGTATCTATTCGGTGCGCGGAGCGGGGGGATATCAAATGTTTGGGATTACACCCATGCCCATTTTCGACCCCGAACAGAAGACTAGTTATCTGAAAGATTTTATGGTGTTTTTTAAACCCGGCGACATCGTAAAATGGAAACCCATAAACCGCGAGGAATACGACCAGGCGCTTGCAGAAGTGGACGCCGGAACCTTTGAGCCCCGGATCAGGGAGGTCGTATTTTCTCTCGACGATTTCAACAAAGATATCGAGGGAACAAATACCAAGCTGGAGGAAATTCTCTATGCCAATTAACGTTAAAACAGCAGGACTATCGGTAACAATACAGGACCTGGGCCGGCCGGGTTACTACCACCTTGGAATTCCCATGGGGGGTGCGATGGATCGCTTGGCTTTACGTGCTGCCAATTTGCTTGTCGGTAACGACGAAGGTGCCGCGGCACTCGAAGCCGTTTTTATCGGTCCAGAACTGGAATTCACGGAAGATGCGCTCATTGCAGTTACAGGGGGAGAACTACCTCCAAAACTCGATGGCGAGACAATGGAAACCTGGACAACCATAAAAGTAAAATCCGGGCAAATTCTCACATTTGACTATTTGCGATCCGGAGCCCGTGCGTATATAGCGGTTTCCGGGGGGATCGACACAGCTCCAGCACTAGGAAGTCGGTCGACCTACGCCATTGGCGCCTTGGGAGGAGTTGAAGGCCGTGCTATCGCGCCGGGTGATGTATTGCCGATTGGGGCGAGCCGAGGGTCCATAGCGGAGGGCACTACACTTCCAAAAGAACTTCGCCGCACTCCTGGAAATCCGGTAGAATTGAGGGTCCTCCCAGGCTTGTATTGGCACCGCTTGACGGATGCAGCAGGAGAACGTTTTTTTTCAGAAACCTGGAAAGTTGCCTCTGAAGCAGATCGCATGGGGTACAGGTTTCAGGGCGGCACTCCTATAGAGTTTGTTGAGAGGAAACAACCTTTTGGTGCGGGCTCCGATCCATCGAACATTACTGATTCCTGTTATCCTTATGGTTCGATTCAGATCCCGGGCGGTACCGAACCAATTATTCTTCACCGTGATGCTGTATCGGGAGGTGGATTTTTCACCATCGGCGCCGTGATATCGGCCGATATGGATTTAATTGGTCAATTACAACCGCATACACCAACAAAATTTGTGAAGGTCAACATGCATACCGCCCTTGCAGCGCGCCGTGAAAGATCGGCACTGATTGAAGGAATTCGAGATGTGATTACTTAATTAGCGGCCGAAAATAAACTTCGCACCTCTATTTGATTATCCAAAGGACTGGTACGACTAACCATAAAAAATACAATCTAAAATAGATTAAATATAAATACCAGCATTCGTAATATGGGATTTATTGGGAGAATGACACACGGGTTGGGAAATTTTTGAGGAGCGGGGAAGATATCGGCTCATGTGAGGCAAAAAGTAATTACGCTGTCGATACATTGCTCTTTGGAATTTGGCCGTAGATCAAAGGGAAGTTCTCGTAGCCCCTGGAAAAATATGGTGAGAAAATCGCAGCCGAATGCGTGCAGACGTATTGGAATTACCCATCGAAATTTACTTCAAAAACACTATTAGACGAAGAGAGTTAGTAAAATGACTGACAATGCAACCATGCAAATCCGAAAAAATGAAGCGATAGCCCAGGGTGTTGGCATGATGACTCAAATTTATGCTGAACGAGCAGAAAATGCTGAGATTTGGGATATAGAGGGTAATCGATATATTGATTTTGCCGCCGGGATCGCTGTCGTTAACACCGGCCACCGCCATCCAAAAGTAATTGAGGCGGTGAAGAGGCAGTTGGATCATTTCACGCATACATGTCATCAAGTTGTGCCCTATTCAAACTATGTCCACCTGGCCGAGCGATTGAATAAACTGGTACATGGAGACTTTGATAAGAAAACTGTCTTTGTAACTACCGGCGCCGAAGCCGTAGAAAACGCGATCAAGATCGCGCGGGCTGCGACAGGGCGCACAGCGATCGTCTCCTTTTCGGGCGGTTTTCATGGCCGTACCTTTATGGGAATGGCCCTGACAGGGAAGGTGTTTCCCTACAAGGCTGGTTTCGGAGCAATGCCAGGTGATGTTTACCATGTACCTTTTCCCATCGAATTACATGGCGTATCAGTTGAGCAGTCTCTGGCTGCCTTGGAAACATTATTTAAAGCCGATGTAGATCCATCGCGAGTAGCCGCAATCATTTTGGAGCCGGTACAGGGTGAAGGCGGTTTCTACGAAGTGCCGAGCGGTTTCTTTGAATCCCTGAGAGAGCTATGTGACGAGCACGGAATTTTGCTGATCGCCGATGAAATCCAAACGGGATTTGCCAGAACAGGTACGTTATTTGCGATGGAACAGCACGGTGTTGCGGCAGATCTTACCACGATGGCGAAAGGGCTTGCAGGTGGATTCCCTCTGGCAGCGGTAACCGGTAAGGCGGAGGTCATGGATGCTGCCAACCCCGGCGGCCTTGGTGGAACATATGGTGGAAATCCCCTTGGTATTGCTGCGGCGCATGCAGTTCTGGATGTAATCGAGGAAGAGGATCTTTGTGATCGCTCGATGATCCTTGGTAACCGATTAAAACAGCGGCTTCAAGGGATACGGGAGGAAGTTCCAGAGATAGCGGATGTAAGAGGTCCGGGTTTTATGAATGCAGTTGAGTTTAGTGACGCCAAGACAGGAAAACCGAGCCCAGAGTTTGCTAATGCCGTAAAATCCAGGGCTCTTGAGAAAGGGCTTATTCTTCTAACTTGCGGTGTTCAGGGGAATGTCATCAGATTCTTGTCTCCAATAACAATTGAAGACAATATTTTTCAAGAAGCTTTGGAGATCCTAGAGACATCTATTCGGGAAGTCTATTCTGCAAAAGCCAAAACAAAATGACTTCTGCAGATATTCCGGCAAAATTCCGCTGAAATAGAGTATCGAAAACCTCAAACTGTATACTTGCAGTTATTTGGGCCGTGGAAAATAGAAGTATCGAATATAGATATCATTTATTGGTAAGAATGATTTGACGTACTGTGAGTTTAGACGCAATAAACATCAAAGCTTTTTTCCAGCTTCAGAAGGTGTCCCGAATTGACTGCAGCTCCCAGCATAAAAAAAAGCAAGCCCACACTTCGTGTCCTGGGCACTGCTGTCACTTTGATCGAACCGATCAGAAAAGAAGCAGAGAAAGATCTGGGTATAAATCTGGAATTTACGATTTTGGATGGCACCGAAGCGCAGAGAAAAGGCGCTATGCATCCAGAAAGTTTCGATGTTTATGATCAATGGTTTCACGACTTAGATTTGATCTGGCCCGCCAACTCCATCGGTCCAATAGACGTGAGCCGTATTCACAATTGGGAGCAAATCAACTTACTTCCAAAAGCAGGTAAGTTGGTTGGCAGCTCTCACACTGGATTGCACGGTGATCCTAGCAAACGCCTTTATGTTCAGCTGGACGGTACATTGGGTCAGTCTCCTTCCGGGCAGATTAGTATGTTGCCAACAGTGCATAATGCAGACAGCTTTGTTGTGCCGGAAGAATTGGCGGACAAGATTACGAGCTGGGCTTGCTTGCTGGATCCAAAATGGTCAGGCCGTGTGGTATTGCAGCGGGATGCTGCAATTGGCTGCCTTGATATATTATTGGCCCTGTCCGCAAAAAAAGAATTTCAAGCAGCAGATATAGGAAATCTGGAACTGGAAGAAATAGACGAATTGGCAAAGGTTTTAAGGCGCTATCGTACAAAAGGCCATTTTAGAAGCATTTGGGCGGACGAGATTGACGCAATAGCTGCGATAGATGGAAATACGCCAATCATTGGATCCATGTGGTGGTCCGGGTTGATTGCGTTAAGAGCAAAAGGTATCCCTGTGACAATGGCAACGCCAACTGAGGGGTATCGTGGGTGGTTTGGTGGTATCGCATTATCTCGCCGACTTGATGATCGAACTAAAGACGCGGCCTATGAATATTTGAACTGGTGGTTGGAAGGGCATGCGGGCGCTCTGGCCACCCGGAACGGTGCATACATGTCCAATCCACAAGCATCTCGGCGTTATCTTTCAAAGGCCGAATGGGATTTCTGGTATGGGGGAAAACCGGCGCGGGAAATCATTCGAAACACCTTTGGAGCGCCGGTCTTTAAAAAAGGGGATGTGCGTCCAGGCGGAGCTTATGAAGAGCGAATGTCGAAAGTTGTTGTTTGGGATACAATTATGGATGAACATAATTATCTCGTGCGTCACTGGGATTATGCCCTAGGCCTTTAACCCGTACTATAGGTTAGTATTTCTGCCGAATTAGGAATTGCGGTAGTTCAGGTTCTATAAAAACTGAAAATGTCTTTAATCGGTTGCGACTTCGGGCCGCCGCCAAAACAATGTGCTGCTCCAAGGCTTGCGCGGCCATATCAAATGCCTTTCGCATTACGAAATCCAATACGATGATATGCTCCCGAATAGAAGATAAGGGAGGTGTTGAGCCAACAGTTGAGAAAAAGAGATTGTTGATGACCAAAGTTGATTGGCTTTGACTGATCATAGTTAGCAATGGACTGTTTTTTGATTTTGCAAGTAGATGGACGTGGAGGTCTTCTTCAAGCACGTCACATTCAGATTTTTTTCGTGATGATCCCTGATCATATACAGCTTGAGCTCGCTCCCACATTGCCCGTATTTCCTGGGAAGAAATGAGCTGCGCACTTTCAAACAGGGCAAGTGGCTCTAGCTTGCTTCTAATAGCGTAGTGATTATCCACATCGCGTGTTGTAAGTGGGCCAATAAGCCAATGGGAACGTTCATCTTTTGTTACGAGGCCGCGCTGATTAAGCCGCGATAGTAATTCGCGAATTACAGTGCGGCTAACTTGATAATAATCCGCGGCCATTTGTTCATTGATCTGGTACACACCAAAAGGCAGGGCACGAAGTAGGGATTTCTCAAAATCTCCGGCAATCCGCTGAGAGATAATTCTTGGTTGCTTGGAAATTTTGTCGACCTCGTCGAGGCCAAGATGACTTAGTGTCAATGTAATGCGTTGTGGTTCATTACTACTGTTCTTCCCCGCGACGATATATCCACGACCTTCAAATTGCCGTAATACACCGTTCTCAAAAAGTTCTGCAAAAGCTTTCCTAACGGGCGTTCTGCTGGTGTCAAACAGTCGCGCAACAGGTTCTTCTGTCAGCACCGTATTAGCTTCGAGGCTGCCTCTCTCAATCGCCCTAGAAAGAAGGTTGGCAATCTCGAGATAGCGTGGTGTCGGGCGTTTTGTAATAGAGGCGTTTTTACTTTCCATCTCACTACATCTCACGGCTGAAAATTAGATTCAAGAATAGCTTTCGACGGCGGAACATCAATTTATTTGAATATAAATGAAATTAACGATTTTTGTATACGGAAACCGTATTAAAAATTCAAATACCGAGTATATGAAAAAAATATACATATAATAATTGACTTTTGAATACAAAAAGCATTATTTTTAAAAAACGGATTCGGGAAAAATGTGAAAATATATTGGGGGCGGATGTAATGATGGAGTTGAGGGGATTGGAGAAATCATATGGTGGAAAGCCCGCCATAAAGGATTTATCCCTCGATATACACAAGAACGAGTATCTCACTCTGCTGGGGCCATCCGGATCAGGTAAATCCACCTTGTTGCGCTTAATCGCCGGTCTGGAGCAGCCTGACAGAGGAGGTGTTTTTCTAGACAATGCAGCGCTGCTAAATATGCCTGCTCACATGCGAAACTTGGGTTTCGTTCAACAAAAATACGCGCTTTTTCCACATATGGCCGTGTTTGATAATGTTGCGTTCGGATTACGGTATCGCCATTTAAATCCGCTTGACGACGAAGCTGAGATCCGGACAAAAGTGATGGATATGCTAGAGCTCGTCGGCCTCTCCGACCTGGAAATGCGCAAAGTGGGTCAACTCTCAGGCGGTCAAAAGCAAAGGGTATCTGTCGCCCGAACACTTGTATGTGAGCCTAAAATCTGTCTTCTAGATGAGCCGTTGGGAGCACTGGATGCAAACCTTCGCGAGCGAATGGCGATAGAATTACGCCGCATTAGAGCTGCTCTTGGAGTCACATTCCTTCATGTAACCGGAAACGAGACTGAAGCTCTTGCCATGGGCGATCGCGTAGTCGTTCTGGATAATGGGTGTATTCGACAAGTTGATATACCTGAGAAAATATTTACCAAACCGACTTCGATCCAAGTTGCAAAATTTGTCAATGCTTACAATTTGTTTCCCGGCAAAGGACGACCAGAGAAATTTGAATACTGTGACCATAAATTTCCACTACGCGGAGATGCCGGCGCAGCTCGCTACTACGGCATTAGATATGACCAGATGCGGGTCTCCTATCAAAATGACGGTCAAGCAGGTTTATCAGCAAAATTTGTCACCAGTGAATTCGAAGGCGCACGTATCAAGTATTTTTTTGAATGTCCTGACGTCGGCGTGTTTGAGGCGGAAGTACATCTTGGTGAGGAGGGGCTAGGACGCCTTCAACAAGGAGAGGAATATTACGTTTCATGGGATCCGAACCAGGCGCTGCTATTTGATGGAGCAGGAGAACTTATGAGCGGGTTCGGCGCGACGGAGGGTTTACAATGACTGACATAAAAACTCCCTCCGTAAGTAACTTTGACCAAGAAACTCCAGTTACTGCAGCGAATAATGCGAGAAAGAAAAGCCATTTTCTGTTGTTGGCGCCCGGTGTTTTCTGGATGATCCTCTTTCTTGTCATTCCTCTGGCGATGATGGTTTATGTGAGCTTTTGGACGCAAACAACCTTTGCTGTTAATCCCACTCTTACTGCGAAATCCTGGATAACGTTCTTTTCGTCAGAGACCTATGTGAACGCGTTGCTTAGGACAGGCAGACTCTGGCTGACTGTTCTCGTACTAACATTTGTTATTGGGTATCCTGTCGCTCTTTTTGTCGGGCAGCTCGTTCGCTCCGAAACTCTACGTACAATTTTGCTCGTGACATGTGTCATCCCATTTTGGACATCTTTCTTGATACGCGTATTGGCATGGCGGCCAATGCTTGGAAAGGAAGGTGCCGTAAATATACTGCTACAAAAATTCGGCCTGATCTCAACGCCGATCGATGTTCTTTTGTTTACAGAGTTTTCAGTCGTCATTGGTCTGGTACAGATTTATGTCGTGTTCATGGTTGGACCCATCGCCTTCATGCTTGGCCGCATAGATCACAGCCTTTTAGAGGCAGCTAGAGATCTTGGCGCGTCAACTTGGACAATATTTCGCAAGATAATATTTCCCCTAAGCCTCCCTGGCGTCGCAGTCGGAGCGATTTTCGTTTCAGTAATGGTACTGGGTGAATTCGCTACGCCTGCGGCGTTATCCGGAAGGAAAGTAAACTTGCTCGGAAATATAATTGTAACGCAGGTTGGATCCTTGAAGTGGGCATTTGCGGCTGTTGTTGGTGTCGTTTTAACTATCGTGATGGCGCTGGTAATCACAGCCTTGCTCCGCATCGTCAATCTTAGAAAAGAGCTATGAGGATCAGCCATGTATCATCTTAATGGGCTTCGCTGGGTTCTCGGTTGTTTTACGGCCTTGTTTCTGGTTTTCCTCTATGGGCCATTTGTCGTCATGACAATCTTGAGCTTCCAGCAAGGGCCGGAAGGGGGCCCGCAATTTCCCATAATCGAATGGTCAACCTTCTGGTATAAGCATGTGCTTTCCATTGCAGAGCCGTCAAGGGTCGCGCCGCTTCCCATAGGTGATGCATTGTTGCGTTCATTGACATTGGCTTTTGCGACAATGGTTGTGGCTACCCTTTTGGGAACTTTATCAGCGCAAGCCTTCCGTCGTAACTTCAAGGGATCTGGCGTCGTTTTCTACCTCATCGTCCTCGGAATGATGGTGCCTGGTGTGTTGCTCGGATTAGGTATGGCACTCGTGGCTGATCAATTCGATATTGCGCGCACATGGTGGGGTACAGCCTTTGCCCTTCATGTTGTCTATACGTTTCCTTTTGCCTTCCTCGTTATGTTGGCCATATTCAATCGCTTCGATAAAACCCTCGAAGAAGCATCATGGATGCTTGGTGTAAATCCGGTCAAAACTTTCCGAAAAGTTACGTTTCCAATGATTTTTCCGGGAGTGCTGTCCTCAATGTTATTTGCCTTCACTTTGAGCTATGACGAGTTTCCAAGAACCCTGTTTACCGGTGGTTCCGAGGCAACAATGCCGATCGCCATTTATGGCACCTTCTCTGTTGAAATTCATCCAAACCTGTTTGCCTTTGGTGTCTTGACCACATTGGCTTCGTTCGCTCTTTTGACAATTTATGGCGTGCTTATGGCGCTATCCGTCCGCCGATCAAAAATTCAAAGCTCCGGCCTGCAGGAGGAAATTGCGTGACGAGATTATCTGAAAAACTGGCAGTCGTGACCGGCGCAGGTGCAGGCATTGGTCGCGCGATTGCATATCGCTTGTCGGAAGAGGGGGCAAAAGTAGTTGTTACTGATCTCAACATTGAGGCGGCCGAAGAAACGGCGAAACAAATAATTGCTGCGGGAAATACAGCTTTGGCTGTTCAAGGAGATGTTGCCTCCTCGGTTGATGTTGAAAAGGCGTTTGCGATTTGTGAGGCGGCCTGGGGCAGCTGCAATCTTCTTGTTAATAATGCCGGAATTGCCCAGCAGATTTCGTTTGTCGATATGAAAATTGAAGACTGGGATCGGATGATGTCAGTTCATCTTCGCGGCTGCTTCCTTTCCTGTCGTCGAGCGATCCCGACGATGTGTAAATCAAGGGACGGTGTAATCGTCAATATTGCCTCACAGCTTGGCCAGATCGGCGGGGTTGAGCTTGCCCATTACTCAGCTGCGAAAGCTGGAATTATTGGTTTTACGAAGGCTTTGGCGCGTGAAATCTCAAATACCGGCGTACGGGTAAACGCTGTCGCACCTGGGCCAATAAACACTGAGCTAGTGACTTCACTCTCGGAGGACTGGCGGAAAACAAAGGCGGAAGAATTGCCCCTGGGGCGCTTCGGCGAACCTGAGGACGTTGCCGCAACGGTTGCCTTTTTGGCTTCTGAAGATGCGCGAATTTATGTCGGACAAACTCTAGGCCCAAATTCGGGCGATGTAATGCTTTGAGGAGATAACCAAGTGAGCGAAAAGAAAACGGTACTCATTACTGGCGCCGGAATTGGCATAGGCCGAGCGACTGCCAAAGCTTTTGGTGCCGCTGGATACCGTGTTTTTGTTACCGATATCCTGAAGGCTGAAGGTAATCAAGTTGCTGAAGAAATTAATGAGGCTGGTGGTACGGCCGAATTTAACAAACTGGACGTTCGATCGACAGGGCAGGTAAATGCTTTGGTCGCATCAATTGAAAAGATGTGGGGCGCGCTTGACGTTGTGGTTGGGAATGCTGGCATTGCACATAGAGTTCCACTTGGCGAAATGACAGACCAAAAATGGGATGAGACGTTTGATATAGATCTTAAAGGAATTTTTCGCGTCGTTCGAGCAACTGCGCCGACTATGAGGGCGGCAGGTAAAGGCTCGGTCATAGCAGTCTCGTCGATCATGGGAGTCGCTTATGGATGGGATGAACATGCCCATTATTCCGCGGCTAAAGCTGGAGTGGTCGGCCTTGTTCGTGCGCTCGCTGTAGAATTTGCGCAAGAAGGAGTCCGGGTGAACGGAATCGCGCCTGGGTATATCAAAAGTGCTCAAACCCTTTCCGAACAACATTCTCTTGGGCCGGAAGGTTTAGAGAAAGCCGCGGAATTTATTCCGATGGGCAGGGTCGGCCAGCCAGAAGAAATTGCCGACGTCATCTTATTTTTAGCTTCCAACGCCGCCCGGTACATGACTGGTCAGACCGTGGTCGTCGATGGAGGTTTGCTAGTGGGTAGATACTGATCAGTCATAACCAATTTTAACTCTACTAACGGGGAGATAAAACATGAATAACAAGTTTTCACTAAATCGCAGACAGTTACTGGCAGGCGCCGGTACTGCAGCAGTTATTGGGGGGGCGGGATTGTTAAACAGCCAGTCCGCTTTCGCTGCAAATCTTGGTGACCAGAGCCTCCGCACTGTTGGCCTTTCAGTCACCGTTCAGGAACGAATACTGAATGATTTCAAGAGTAAATCCGGTGTTGGCGATGTCAGCGGGAAAGCTGATATTTTTCCGAATACACAAACGGAACTCTTGTCCGGTTCAGATGCTTACGATGTTTGGGAGACGATTGGCGAACGATTGCCTGCGATGACGTCAACCGGCACAATCCGACCTGTTCCTACAAGTAAGCTTTCTAATTGGGGAAATATCCGGGACACATTTACCAAAGTCGACCCGCGAATGGAGCCGCGAGCTCAAATCTCCGGCCAAATTTGGGCCGACGCAGATAAAACAGAACTGTGGATGGTCCCAACTGTCTATAATTATGACTCCATAGGGTATCGTCCGGATCTTGTGAGCGCCGAGGAAGCGAATACATGGACTGCGTTATTCGATCCTAAATTCAAAGGGAAAACCGGACTGAACGTTGATCCGTTGATTGCTTTCGGGCAAGCGATACTGGCCATGAATTCACTAGGTCTTCTGGAGGTTCCAAACCCAGGAAATCCAAATATCGAGGAAATAGACGAAGCTGCCAAATTCCTTATCGCTAAGAAAAAGGAAGGCCAGTTCCGAGCGCTTTGGGGCGATTTCGGCGAATTGGTCAATCTACTGGCCTCAGGCGAAATGATTTTGGCTGACGCGTGGCAACCAGCAGTAATGGCCGTTAAAGCTCAAGGTATTCCGTGCTCGTATGCCGTGCCAAAAGAAGGGTATCGAGGATGGGCAATCGGGATTTCGGCAATATCAAACTCACCGAATATTGATGCCGTTGAAGCTTATGCGGATTACTGGCTGTCCGGTCCCCCCGCCGTAACGGTATCGGAACAGGGGTATTACTCTCCGACAACAAATGTCAAAGAAGCGATGGACCCTGACAAATACGCATTCTGGTACGAGGGAAAGCCTTGGGTTGGTGCACCAGAACGCGGCATTAAGGATGGCGATTTACGTGATGGTGGTTCCCTAAAAGAACGCGCGTCTCATGTAAACTACTGGCATCAATGGCCCGACGAATATGACCATCTTATTTTGCGCTGGGACGAATTCCTAAGCGCCTAAGAAACGATGCGGGAGATGGTTTATCGCCATCTCCCGCGTAGAAATTGCCTGTAAATTTAGACGTGGAATGATCGATAAAATGGCCGATTTTGATCTCGAATTAATCAAACTTTCTAAAACGTACCCGGGTGGCGCTGTTGCTGTAAAGGAGTTCGATTTAGAGGTGGAACGTGGTGAGTTTGTCTCATTCGTAGGGCCATCAGGCTGTGGAAAAACGACAACTCTGCGGATGATAGCCGGCCTGGAAGACATTACTTCTGGAAAAATTCAAATCCGTGGTGAGGATGTTACTAAAGTTCCGACCGAAAAACGGCCGACATCTACAATTTTCCAAAACTATGCAATTTTCCCTCATATGACGGTGCGTCAAAACATTGAATTTGGCCTCAATGTCAGAAAAATGACAACTAATGTTATCAATAAACGAGTAGGGGACATTCTCGAAAAGCTGGATCTTGGTGATGTTGCAAATGCCAAGGAAGAATCACTTTCAGGCGGGCAAAAACAACGCCTTGCTCTCGCGCGAAGCCTGGTTATCGAGCCCGAAATTTTGCTGCTTGATGAGCCGCTTGGAGCATTGGATGCCAATCTAAGAAGATCTATTCAGGAAGAACTTAAACTTCTGCAACGTAGTCTCGGAATTACGTTCATATTTGTAACTCATGCACAATCGGAAGCTCTGTCTCTATCCGATAGAATAGTCGTCATGAATGCAGGAGAGGTGGAGCAAATCTCCGATCCCCTGGAGCTATATACGAGACCACAAACACCGTTTGTAGCAAAATTTGTGGGTTCAAACTTGATTTTTCCGGCGCGGTTCGAAGCGATGTTGGATGAGAATGCTGCTGTTTCGACCGACATCGGAAGTTTTGATGGTATGCCGGTATTTGACAGGTCCTCATGTAAAAAAGGAGAGACCGTATCATTGGTAATTCCATCTGAATTTATAGATGTTTTTCCCTCTGAGAAAGCCATTTACAAGGATAATTGTAACTACCTCAAAGGGACACTCTCTGAGGTCGATTTTGTCGGTCGAGATGCCTACCTTTCCATTGTGCTTTCTAATAATCAGCCGATCAGACTGCAGAGTGACGCGACAGCGATACGGTCACGCAATCTTACTCCTGGGGGGCCAGTGGATATGCAATGGCGTAGGCAAAGAGCAACAGTTGTATTGGGCCATGCATGAATATTGATGAGCGGTTTCGGCAATAGCCTAAGAGTTTTGACTAAATGATAACCTTCAAAATGGAGAAAAAGAATGACGAAAGAAATCTTGTGCGCGTTTGGGGTAGATGTGGATGCGGTTGGCGGTTGGTTGGGATCCTATGGCGGGGAAGATAGCCCATGTGATATTTCCCGCGGCATGTTTGCCGGCGAAGTGGGGTCAATGAGAATTCTGGAGTTGTTTGAGCGTTGGGGAATTAAATCCACGTGGTTTGTACCTGGCCATTCTTTGGAAACTTTCCCTAAAGAAATGGCGGCAGTCGCCGCGGCTGGGCATGAAATAGGAATGCATGGTTATAGCCATGAAAATCCCATTGCCATGACACCTGAGCAAGAAGAAGCGGTAATGGATAAATCCATTCAACTTATTGAAGATCTTTGTGGACGACGTCCAACGGGATATGTTGCTCCTTGGTGGGAGTTTTCTCATGTTACCAACGAACTATTGCTGAAAAAGGGGATAAAATACGACCATTCCCTCATGCACCGAGATTTCACTCCTTATTATGTGCGCGTTGGAGATAGTTGGACAAAAATTGATTACTCCAAAAAAGCGGAAGAGTGGATGAAGCCTTTGGTACGCGGAGAAGAGTCAGATCTCATTGAAATTCCATGTAGCTGGAATTTAGATGATCTCCCGCCAATGATGTTTATAAAGGCTGCGCCGAATAGTCATGGTTTTGTAAATCCTCGGGATCTCGAACAAATGTGGCGCGATCAATTCGACTGGGTTTATCGCGAAATGGATTATGGTGTCCTCACCTTCACAATTCATCCCGATGTTTCTGGTAAGCCACATGTATTGATGATGCTGGAACGACTTTATAATCATATTATAAGTCATCCAGGCGTCAAATTCACGACATTTGACGCGATCGCCGATGATTTTGCGGCGCGCTCTCCTCGCGTGAAATAATTTCGAAAGAGATAATCAGATGTGCGGGCTTTGTGGATTGTTGGGCATTGATCACTGGACAGAAACTTCAGCTAATGCCGAGGTTTTTTCCGGTGATATTGAACGGTCAATTCGTCATGAGCGTGCACATCGCGTATTACTTCTTAACAAAGCGCTGGCGCCTGTACGCATGAAAGCCAGAGATTTTCAGGCGTCCAGCTACATTATATCCTCTTCGACAGGTCGATCGGAGATAGTCCATGATATTCAAGCATTATGGTTGGCTGTGGAAAAAATGGGCTCGAAGCCTGTTGACCCTCTGAGTGCAGAATATCTTGATCAGCTTTCCAAGGGCCAGCCATGATACCTGTAAATATTGTTACCGGTTTTCTGGGTTCAGGAAAAACGACATTGTTACGAGAAGTATTGGGCCGACCGGAATATGCGGATACGGCTGTAATCGTCAACGAGTTTGGAGAGATTGGCCTGGATCATTTCTTGCTGGAGGAAGTGGAAGAAGGAATTCTGCTCCTGCAATCGGGATGTATATGCTGTACAATTCGATCAGACTTACAGGAGACAATCCGAAGTCTTCAAAAACGAGCTGGTGATGGTCTCATTCCGAAATTTAGGCGGTTAATAATAGAGACCACAGGTATCGCGGATCCCGCTCCGATCGTCTCAACCATCAGCTCCGATCCACTTATTAGTAAACATTTTTACCTTGCAAATATTGTGTGTACCGTGGATGGCCTCTCGGGAGCATCAAGCCTTGCGAGCGCACCGGAGGCTTTTAAACAGGCGGCTGTTGCTGACCGGATTCTGGTCACCAAATCGGATCTTACCGAGATCGACATATTGGTGAAAATAGAGAAAACCTTGCGTCACCTAAACCCTACTGCATCAATCCAAAGATCCAGCGGTGCGGAATTTGATACGAAGCATTTATTTTCTCAAGATGTTTTTGTCAGCAACGCGGAAGCAGAAGATGTTCTCACAAAGTTGGACCGCCACCTTAAAGGATCGGCATCAATTCAGGACCCTCTGAAAATTTTGCATGATATTTCTAGCTTCAGCCTCGAATTTCCGGGGTCAATTGATTGGATTGCATTTGGTGTTTGGTTGACGGCCACACTTCATGTGCATGGGGAAAATATCCTCCGTGTAAAAGGTATTCTCAACACCCGTGAATCTGCTGAGCCGGTTTTTATCAATGGCGTTCAGCATACCATGCACCCACCGATACATATGGATCGTTGGCCAAACGGCGAGCGAACATCACGCATAATTTTCATAACACGTGGCATAAAAAAGGATATTGTTCAACGGTCACTTCATGCTTTTCTATCTGCGGCAGATAAAGAATATAGACAAAATGAACTTGCTGATCTCACGACTTTCAGGACCTGAATGATGACCAATATTGAAGAATTATCATGGCGAAGCGCGGCGGATATTGGGCGCGCACTTTCCAATCGCGAGGCTCGATCTGTTGAACTTACGGAATATCTATTGTCCAAAATTCAGGAAAACCTCCATTCGAACGTGTTTCTGAACGTTACGAGAGACCGGGCCCTTGTTGAAGCACGAGCTGCGGACGATCGACTTGCAAACGGTGCAGCGATTTCAAAACTGGACGGTGTTCCTATTTCCTGGAAGGACTTATTTGATCTTGAGGGAGAAAGTACGACAGCCGGGTCAAAGTTCTATAGAAATGCAGCGCCGGCCACCGAGGATGCGGCGCTGGTCAAAAAGGCGGCGGCGGCCGGTATGGTCACTCTAGGAAAAGTAAATTTAACAGAATTTGCCTATTCTGGTCTTGGTTTAAACCCCCATTTCGGCACTCCAGCTAATCCGAATGATGCAAAGGCATCCAGAGCACCAGGCGGCTCTTCTTCTGGCAGCGGCGTGTCCGTCGCCTGTGGCTATTCACCTTGCAGTATTGGGACAGACACGGGCGGATCCGTCCGAATACCTTCTGCTTTTAACGGTTTAGTGGGATTTAAATCAAGCGAAGGCCGCTATGACAAATCGGGTCTATTTGCCTTGTCCCCGACACTCGATACAGTAGGGCCGCTAGCAAGGTCTGTTGAAGATTGCCAACTGATTGACGCGCTATTTACCGGGGCCGGCCATAGCTCAAAACATGCCGCACCTGTTGCTCGGTCTTTGAAGCACACGACATTATTTGTTCCGGAATCTGTCGTTTTGGATGATTTGGATATTGCTGTCGCCGAAAATTTTGAAACCTCGTTGAGGCACCTTGAAACTGCAGGGGCGAAAATATATCGAAGGAAGCTGAGAATTTTTGACGAGGCGGTACATTTGGCAGAGGAACATGGCACCATTACTGCAGCCGAGGCCTATTTTCAACATAAAGAATTGATGGAATCAACGGATATTAAACATGTAGATCGCCGTGTTGTTGCCCGTATATTAAAAGGCCGTGGTATGACGGCAAATGATTTCATTGCGCTGCGGCAATCTCGAGTGTCGCTGGCAAACAATTTAAGTGAAAAACTAGATGGAGCTATATTGGTAATGCCGACAACACCGATTACAGCGCCAGAAATTGCACCTCTCGACGCGGATGATGGATACTTCAATTATACTAATTTGAAGACTTTGAGAAACACAATGCTGGGTAATTTCTTGAACCTTTGCGGACTTGCACTCCCCAACGGAACCGATAAAAATAACCTCCCGACCAGCATCTTGTTCAGTGCCCCTGCCGGATCGGATGAATTGCTGTTGGAATGCGGCCCGTCCTTTGAAAATGCGGTATGTTGATTTTTAAGCGTTTGAAATGGATTTGAGATCAAATGCCTGGAGAATGACCGGGAGGCGAATTGCGCTTGTTCGCAATCCATTCATCGAGTGACCAATGGTCCCGATGGCGCAAAAGCCATAATGCGGCGAAGCCGGCGAGGGCGGCTAACGCTATTGAGCTGTTCCGATTAACTGGAAAATTATCCTCAATAACAAAGGGCGCTATGAGACTTTGGTAGATAACGGCGACGGTAACCAGATGCATAAGAAACAAGAGGCCGTATGACCAAAACCGCCACAGGCCCAAAGCTGCAAATATACAAACCACAATTTGAGCGCTTCCCATGAAATAAGGAAGGTTGGCCCCTATGTCGATCCCATGAAAATATCCCCAAATTCGAACATATTGTCCCGGTTCGATGATTTTATTGACGGCCCAGACAAAAAGAAACCAGGAAAGCCCCAACCGTAATATTAGTAAAGCAGCAGCCTCCCGCGTTCGATGATTTTCAGCGCTTTCAACCGGGCGTGCCATCTTGCGTTCCTCACCATTTGTGGAAGTGACATGCCCAAGACACTTCCATCAGAGGGGAGGCGGGTCAATGAAAATAGGGTCACAAGCTGTCACTGTTTCGTGACGGATTGGGCCGGCTCCGGTTATTCGAACCGGGCCCGGTTGTGAGGGGCCATAAAATCAAGGAGCGGCCCCTTAGGCACGATGCGGGACGGATTGACATAGTCATGACTGCCGTAATAATGCGTCTTAATCTCATTAAGTTCGACAGTATCGGCGATCCCTGGAACTTGGTATAAATCCCGCAGATAGTTCGACAGGTCCGGGTAATCGATCAATCGGCGCAGATTGCATTTAAAATGTCCGTGATAAACCGCGTCAAATCTGACAAGGGTTGTGAAAAGGCGCCAATCGGCTTCACTGATCCCGTATTTCAACAGATACCGCTGATGGGATAGTTTCTCTTCGAGCCAGTCCAAAGTCTCGAACAGCAAATCGAAGCTTTCGACATAAGGCTCTGCTTGCCGGGCGAAGCCGCATTTATACACCCCGTTGTTCAATGTGTGATAAATTCGGTCATTGAGGACATCGATTTCGGCGCGATAACCTTGCGGATAAAAATCATAATAGGAATTGGAAAGGTCTTTGAAGCCGTTATTGAGCATGCGAATGATTTCAGAGGATTCGTTGGATACAATCGTTGCTTTTTGTTTATCCCACAGAACCGGAACACTCGCTTGCCCTGAATAAAAAGGTTCGGCCGCCTGATAAACATGATACATGAATTTAGCCTCTTCGATCGGGCTGCTCCCCCGGATTTCCCATCCATTTTCAAGCATCATCGGCTCCACATAAGTAACCGAAATGATATCTTCGAGGCCTAAAAGTTTTCGAAAAATCATGGTTCGATGTGCCCAGGGGCAGGCATGGGAAACAAATAAATGGTATCGATTTTTCTCCGCCGGAAACTCCGAGGAATTGTCGGCTTGTATCCAATTTCGAAATTGGGTTTCCGTCCGGTTGAATTTCCCACTTGATTTTCGTGGATCTACACCCTTGGCAACCCATTCTCCGTCAATTAGGCGTCCCATATTTTTACTCCCGGTTAATTCGGCTTCAGGAAGAATAGGCTGTAAAATCGCTTCCATGGCAACCAAAAAAATGAAATTTCAGCCTTTGGGAATTTCACACTTAAATTTTTTTGCAGAATGTGTCATGACGCCATAATGGTGCCACAGTTTCCCTTCAAGAAAGGGCAATCAACAGTGTCCTTGTATTTGTTGACAGTCTTGGATGTTTTCGCTTTTTTTGTTTTTTACTCGATGAGGAAGAAAAATGGGATGCCTTCTCTGCGGTAGCGATGTCGAACCGCAAATGCGTAGTTATACTATTGAATATAAAGACCTGGAAACGGTTGTCGATTTGCCTGGTCTATTTTGTAGTAATTCTGACTGCGGTGAAGGAATGATTGAAGAATCCGCCTGGGACCAGGTTGCCAAAATCAAGGCTGAATTGAAAGCCAACTATCTTGGCGTCATGGCGCCCGACCATATTCGGGAAATACGCGTTAATTTGAAATTGTCTCAACGCAGAGCTGGACAGATTTTTGGTGGCGGCCCCAATGCGTTTCAAAAATACGAAACAGGAAAAGTAACCATTTCGCAGCCAATGAACAACTTGCTCAGGCTGGTCTCGAAATATCCGGAACTGATGGTTGAGCTGCGACGTTAAGAAAACAAGAAATCCATCTACCTCACTATCCCGATGCACAATTTTATCCCGGAACTGAACATAAAATACTGTTCAGGCCCTAAATGATTGATCGACTGCGAATTCCTTGATTACAATGATTGTAAAGGTGTAATGAGGGAAAATTCATGAATACAATATTGCTGGCCGTAAACGGAACGCTGATGAGAGGGCTTGAGCTCAATCAAAATATGTTAGATGCGGGTGCCGAATTTGTCGAAGAGGCGACGACAGCGCCAGAATACAGGCTCTGGACAATCAATGACGTCCATCCTGCCATGCAACGTGTCGAAACGGCCGGCCGTGAAATAATGCTGGAAGTATGGGAGGTACCGGTGGACGGGGTAAGCCGCATCCTGATGCAAGAGCCGCCCGGCCTTTGTATCGGGAAAGTAAAATTGGCCGATGGTCGGATGATTTTAGGTGTTTTGGGCGAAGCAGCTCTTTGTGCAGGGCAAGCTGAAATTACCCAGCATGGCGGTTGGCGGCGCTATTGCGATCAGGCCAGCTGAAGCCCCCTTATTTCCTTACGAATTCCTGAGAATATAGAGAATTATTGTAAAATTGTGCTTGTAATTCGGTTTCTTGATCACACATAGTAACGTATGGAAACATTTTCGTGACTAAAAGAGAAAGTTTCCGATAAAACAAGGAGTTAAGACAATGCAAAATATATCGGAAGATGATTTTGTCGCTCCTCAGGACGACAAGGGAAGTAAAAACCATTCAGCAAATAATCCGGAACCGGAATTTGCAATGGAATGCCTCGAGGAAGCACATGAAGGGCTTTCTTGGTTCGATACTACCGGTAACGAATTTGGCTAACTAAGATTGATACTGAACCTGCCTCAGTATCTTCCTTACTCCTCACAACTCTCTATTTCCAACTCAGTCTCATCCGTCACCCTAATGGGTGCAGAAAGCGTCTGTAAAAAGGCGATCAGATCTCCTTTTTCTGAAACCGTCAAGTTCAGGGGCCTTAAAATTTTCTCACCGTCTGAATGGAGCCTATCTTCATTTATCTCTGAATAGTGATCAATCACATCTTCCAGAGTTGCCAGGCTTCCATTATGCATATAAGGGCCCGTGTCAGCCACGTTCCGAAGGGACGGCACTTTAAACTCTCCGAAGTTTCGAAATTGTGATTTTACATGTTGTGTTCTAATGGCATCCCGCGGGGAACCATCGGAGTAGCGGCCAAGCAAATTGTATGGAGTGTTGCTTAATTGAGCGATGCCGCCAAACCGTCCCTTATCAACCTTTCCCTTGCCGACGAAATGGGGGATTCCGATGTCCCCAAATTCGCCATTTGTAAAAAGCGGACCAAAATGGCATAGATTGCATCGACCTTTGCCAATGAATATTTTTAATCCACGCTGTGCTGAGGCTGGATAGGCTGCCATTCCGGTGCGATTATTTTGGCTCAAAGCTGAAACGAATGTATCGAATTCTGTCGGCGCGGTAACCAATGTCTCCTGATAGGCGGATAAAGCTTTGCCGACAAGGATGAGAAGTTCTTCCGGGTCGGTGTCGGCTGCGGAGACGCTAAATGTTGTCTCAAACCCGCAGGAAAGAGCCAGATCATTCGCGATCAGGTTCTTAACATGTGCCGCGGAGCTGTCCATTTCGGCGGGTGTCAATATGGGCCGAATACTTTGCGCCCAAAGGTTATCACTGGCGCCATCCCATCCGAACCAAGTCGCCCATCTCAAGTTAGCCAGGCTTGGCGTATGTCGAACCAGCAGTTGGTGGCCACGGTTCAGTGATACACCATCCATAAAGAGACGATCGGGCTGATGACAACTGGCACAAGCGAGAATATTGCCCCGCGACAAGCGCTGATCTTTAAACAACAAGTTGCCGAATTTGATCGCATTATGATCGCCTGAGAACCGATTGGAGGGATCCGGAGATATTGAGGGCGGCCATGGCCCGTGGCTCAGGATACTCGAAATTTCAACCGTGTTGTAGATCGGGCCCGTGTCGGAAGCCGAAGCGAATCCAACCAGTCCGAAATACGCGAGAATGAGGGCGGCACACTTGAAGGTTCGGGGCATTATTCTAGGATGTGATCCAGGGAAACGGTTTCCGTTTGCCCGTCCTTTCTAAGAGCGACAAGGAATTGCCAATTGCCTTGCATATGGAAAACAAAACCGTCCATATGGTATGCGCCCATGTCTGAAGCAATTATACTGGGTTCATAGTTCATTCCGTGTTTATGCAAGGGCATTGTGGCATTTACCCTCACATCTCCGTCAAACGGAGAGCCCGACTTATGGCAGATCCGCAGATCAACCGCAAAGGGTTCACCGACGACGATTTCCTCCGGTGTTGTCTGTAGAGCAATATTGTAAGATTCTGTACCCAACAGGGTGAGGGACGGGTCTTGCAATATAGGGCAGGCAAAAGCAGTTATCGGCATTATCGCTAGCAATGACACCATGCCATATAGCAGGTTTAACAAGGGTTTCATTTCTTTAAAGCCCAGTTGGATAAACTGATGGCGTTCTGCCGGGCGATTTTAGTGGCGACTTCAGGTGGCAGATCCGCCAGCCATTCACGTGTCCAATTTGCGTTATCCTGAACAAAATACCAGCGTTCCGGCGTATAGGTATCTGTACCAAGCATAATCCTCTCCGGATATTCGAGGAAGAGTTTTCGCCACTCCGTGTCAACCTTTCCGCCGTTTGCCTGATCACTTCGAAAGGCAAGATCTGCCGTTAGGTTCGGGTATTTCTTGAGCATAAAAGCGACCTTTTCCGGCGGTTCAAACCCGGAATGCGCCCATAGGATGCGCACATCCGGATTTTGTGCAAACAAGAATTCGACCGCTTCCGCATCGGAATGGGCATGAAGGAAAATTTTATATTGATCTGCAAGCTCAACAACTCGGCGCATCACCGGCAAATTGGCATCTTCACCAAAGATATGAAACTCGCCAATACCGGCGTATGTGTTGGCTTTTAGCCTTTCCTCAAGTAGATCAATGACAGTCTCGTCGCGGAACCAGGTTCCCAATTCACCGCGCCGGCGGTAGGGGCGCAGGACAGGAACGATAAGATCCGGTGCGGCGTCATATAGCATTTGTGTCCCGTCATCACTGGAACTGGAGACAAAGGCTTTTTTCAACCCGGCATCGCGTAATACTTTGACGGCGTCATCAGGTGGCAGCATGTCCCAGGCGTCGTGGCTGTAGTGAATATGGACATCCACCAGTTGTTCGGCCGCAGAGACAATTTGGGGGGTGACCACAAAAACAATTAGGGTGGTAATGATCTTGAGCATTAATTATATCTCCCCTATCACCGGACGATTAAGTCGATTGTTATCGCAATTTAAGTCTATCAATATTCCGGTAAATGCCTGATCCTGTCAAAAGCTCTATGCCTGGGGTTTACTTTTTAATTGGGAATTCATTAATGATACGTATCTCCAGTAGTTTTGACGGCGGTAATATACGCTGCCTCACATGTACCGATTCTTCTGACATTCGATTGCAGATCAAGGCGGATGCCGCCGCGGATTTTTTTCAATGGTTCCATTTTCGCTTAACCGGTGGACAGGGTCTGGCGTGTGAGATGAAAATCACCAATGCGGATCAGGCTTCGTATACAAAAGGATGGGAAGGTTATCAGGCTGTCGCCTCTTATGACCGGGAAAACTGGTTCCGCGTGGAGACTGTTTATGAGAACGGCCATCTTGTTATTCGCCATACACCCGACGTCAACGCCGTGTATTACGCCTATTTTTCGCCCTATTCCATGGAACGGCATTCAGATCTTATTGCAGATGCCGGGCAATCGCCCGACGTTTCATTGAGCGTGCTTGGAGAAACTCTGGATGGTCAGGACATGGATCTATTGACCATAGGAGAGGCCGCGCCCGACAAAGAGGCCTTCTGGCTTATTGCGCGCCAACATCCTGGCGAAACCATGGCGGAATGGTGGATGGAAGGATTTTTGTCGCGGTTGCTTGATGAAGAGGATGCCGTCTCCAGGGCGCTGCTGGAGAAAATCTGCTTCTATGTCGTTCCGAATATGAATCCCGATGGCAGCCGTCGCGGCCATTTGCGGACAAATGCCGCAGGTGCAAATTTAAACCGCGAATGGTCAGAGCCGGATATGAAGAGAAGCCCGGAAGTCTATCTGGTCCGGGAAAAGATGATTTCAACGGGTGTTGATTTTTGCCTGGATGTTCATGGCGACGAAGGGTTGCCGTATAACTTTATCGCGGGGACGCAAGGGATTCCCAGCTGGACGGCCGAGAAGGACAGGCAGCTAACCGACTTTAAACGTCTTTGGCAACAGGTAAACCCGGATTTTCAGACAACCCACGGATATCCCGTTGCGGCAAAGGGAAAAGGCAACCTGGCGATGTGTGGAAATTACATCGCAGAAAGATTTGGCTGCCTTGCCATGACGCTGGAGATGCCGTTTAAGGACACTGCAGACACCCCAAATGATCTGTGGGGCTGGTCACCGGAACGGTCAAAAAAACTCGGAGCCTCACTGATTGATGTTCTGCAGCAAATGGGCGACCGTCTTATCCCGCCATCCGAATAACCTGGGCAGGGGCAAGTGTCACCCCGTTCTTATGACGTGACCCTCTGTCGGTAAGGATTTGCCGGAAAGAAGTTCTTGATAGGCGGTGATGCCATCATCGAGGTTTTTGCCTTCTTTGACCGTCAGCCACGATTTGCTTTTGATTGCAAGGTCTCGCCATGCGGCCAGGGTCTTGCCCTGGATAACACCCGGGCCCCATTCATCGTGACGTTTCATTATTTGAGCGGGAGCGAAGAACATTTGCGGTTTTGCGCCAGGCAAATCATTTGTCGGGCGAAATTTATCCCAATGACTGACACCGACAGAGCTGCTGACCAGAAGTTGTGCTTGCAGATGTGTGTGAACCTGAACGCGGACATCGGCGTTGCCTGACATATCCACATAAACCGACGGAATCTTCTCGATATCTTCCTCAATGCTGTCATATGTCACAACCTGATCACATGCCTCCAGGCCTAAGACGAAATCTCGATTTCGATTAGACGTCAATCCGACAATTTTTGGGGTGACGGTATCGTCATCAGACAGCAATTGGAGCAGCCCAATAGCTGTTTTGCTGGACGCGCTGCCAATCAGAATTTGCTGTGCACCAAAATAATCGTTGTCCAGGAGATAATCATAAATCATGTAAGAGGTGGCGTATAACGGGTAGAGGATTGACTGTAAATCCTCCAACCCGATGTCGTGATTTTGTGAATTATTCAATCTCAGATATTCATTATAAACAGCCGGTAATTGTGACCGGTGATCGGAGCCATCCGTAAAAGCATTTTGCCGGACCCGTGTCGGATGAACGATGAGTTCCTCCGCCATTGGGAAATACCCGTACAGTCTTTCTCCCAAATCCACTCCTTCACAGGCTGTTTCAATAACAACCGCATGCCCCCAAACAGGGACAATACCCCAGCCATCCTCGGCAACAGGGAAAAATTTCCAATATCCGATGAGATCGCCGGTGACCGCATAGGTGATATTGTTTGCCGTGAGGGCGAAGCTTTCCACCCGCAACCGCACATCTCCTTCGTTTAAAGTAAGGGAGGGTGTGTCCACGTTTCGTATTTGACTGATGTCGCTTTTCTTGACGAGAAGTTGCTGCATTTTACTTCCTGAGCTCTTTGCCTAAGTCTTGGGAGGAATGATCTCAGTAAAGACAAAAGACGTTGCCAAGGTCAATCGCAATAGCACGCAAAAGCGGGATAAAATTGCTTTTGCGTGCTATTGCGATCAATTGAGGAAAATGCAGGCCACAAATATTTTTTGCTGTTTCAATAGAGAGAGCTCAAACTTTTTCTAGTGATGAGCGGTCGTGTATTTCTGGGACGCAGTAATTGGTTTCAGGATCAAGCTTCTAATTTTACTAAAAGAAATTTTGACAATTGCATGAAACATTTCCGACCGTTCAATATGTGCTTTGTTGATTGCGATTTTGATTTTATCATCGCTTAGGATACTGTTTTCCATAATTATACCTTTCAAAACAACAGAAGCGTTAACAATTTAAGACTGCTTCCTATAACTCTTGAATGATAGTTAGGTCGTTGCATAAGTATCTGCAAACGAGTTATATTAGCTTTCAGTTAGAATTATTTTAAGTGTGGAAAATGCAAAGACTACCTTCCCTGAATGCATTGAGAGCCTTCGATTGCGCTGTTCGTCATATGAGTTTTCAAAAAGCGGCCGAAGAACTTTTTGTAACGCCGGCGGCGTTGAGCTACCAGATCAGGCAATTGGAAGAGCATCTGGATTTAAAACTTTTTGATCGTCTCAATCGTGCGGTCAGGCTGACCGCCGAAGGTGAGTTGTTGGCACCTGGCATTCGCGATGGCTTTATCGAATTTGAAAATGCTTTGCGACAACTCAATCGGCGGCGAGCAGACAATGTCTTGGTTATTTCCGCCGGGCCGGCCTTTACCGCGAAGTGGCTCGCGCCTCGATTATACCGCTTTATGTTACGGCACCCCGAAATAGATGCGCGCATATCCGCTAACTTGAAAGTCGTGGATATGCAGCGCGACGATGTTGATGTCGCCATTCGGTTTGGCCGTGGGAAGTACGATGGATGTGAGTCAATATTACTGTTCGATGAATATGTGACACCGATGTGCAGTCCGCAGGTTGCCGACGGCGAAAACGCGTTGAAGCAGCCATCTGATCTTGCACATCATACATTGATCCATGATGAAACCCATTTAGGTGTCTTCGATTTGGCCGACTGGCAAAGATGGCTGGAAGTTGCCGGGGCAGCCGATGTGAACCCGAAAAGAAGTGGACTGCATTTTAATATCGCTGACCATGCATTGAATGCAGCGGTTGCTGGCGCCGGTGTTGTGCTCGGTCGTTGGGTTTTGGCTCAAAATGATGTGGAAGCAGGGCGACTGGTTACGCCTTTTGATCTAAAAATAAAAGCAGATTTTTCGTTCTTTGCGGTTATTCACAAAAGTCGGTCGGACGACAAGAATATCCAAGCCTTCTGCACATGGTTGCAAGATGAGATCAGCGGGAATGTTGACGCAAGCGGAGCAGGTCCGGCTGTCTAGCTTTCAGCAGTTTCCGACGTCAGGCTTTGTCGAAGCTCTCCGGCTGTATTGCTGAGTGCGGCTAAGCAGGAATTCGTGCGCGATTTAGGGATATTGACAGAAAAATGGGTAATAAAAATATTTCCGCTTGTCGTCTGAACCTGATCTGATTTCAATCCGACAATATTAGCGTCATAGTCGATAAATACCTCAGACAGGCGCGCCAGCAATCCAGGTTGATCCTCCCCTTCACAGTGAATGTGATGTGTCACTTTTGTAGAAGGTGTTTTGGAGTTTGCTAAATCAATCTTTTTTACTTGAACAATTGCATCCTTCAGTCCGTCCAGTGAATTAATCTCATTTGACAAAGTTTCTTCTGTCAAATCCGAAGGAATTTCTATGATGCTCGTAAATACCCCATTTTTATCGAGGATAGCAAAGGATGTGTCACCGAGATTAATATTTCTATCAAACAGATGACCGGTAACTAAAGAGATCAGTCCAACCCGATCACTGGAATGCACCTTCAGTAGCGCTTTAAATGTTCCCATGTTTCCCCCCGTTATTTACTGCTGCACAGGATGCGGCGGAGTTCACTGCTATGCTAGCAATATGATCCCATATTCGGAATTGGGCAATATGTTCGTTCAAGACCCATGAATAATTTTCATGTATTTCCAAAACCGCACTCCGCAATGACTGCGAAAATTTAGCAGTTTTTGTTTGATTATAACGATGCGTTAACGAAAAGAGCGTAAAAAGTAGTCTACTAATTTTCTGGCCATGGACAGGTTGTCTATGATTTCCCGCAGAAATTGAGTGTTGTCGGGAACAAAAACGGAGATAATGGATGCTTATCGGTGATATCTTATTGGCGCAAAATCTGGTAACGCCTGAGGATATAAAAATTGCGTTTCATCGGCAAAAAGAAAATGGTGGGCGTCTTGGTGAAAACCTTGTTGCTCTTGGTGCGTTAACCCAGGAACAACTTGATAGAGCCATCTATGAGGCGCCGCAAGCTCCTAAATCAATTGAAAATTCAGGTATTCCATCTGCCAATCTCTTACGCATCCTTTTCAAGCTTGTCTATGTGAACAGCCTGGATACGGCGTCGTCAATTTCCAATGCCATTAAACTGCCCATTGGGGTTGTGAACCGGCTTATTCAGGAAGCCGGCGATCGCAAGTTCCTGGAATCCCTTGGGACGGCTGATCAATCGACATTTTCGGAAACCCGATATGTCATGACGGAAGCTGGTAAACGGTATGCGATTGAATCTCTGGATCAGAACCAGTATGTCGGACCCGCTCCTGTTTCCCTGCAGGCTTATCAGGCTCGCATCAGTTTACAGAAAATAACGAACGAGCGCGTTGAACAGGAAAAAATTGAAGAGAGTTTTGAAAACCTCGTGATTGCGGATGACTTTGTCCGGCGTTTGGGGCCAGGTGTCAATGCAGGCAAAAGCATTCTGTTATACGGTCCTCCAGGGAACGGGAAAACAACCGTTGCGGAAAAAGTCGCCGAGATTTTTGCCAATGTCATTTACATCCCGTACTGTTTCGAAGTCGATGGTCAAATCATTAAGGTATTCGATCCGAGTATTCACAAACCAATTTTGGGTGATGGCCAGAAAAAAGTCTCTAATGCCGGTTTGCGGCGTGAGGAATTTGATGGACGCTGGGTACCGTGCGAACGTCCGGTCATCATTACTGGCGGCGAATTGACGCTGGAAATGCTCGATCTGAGTTTCAATGCGCATGCAAAATATTATGAGGCGCCACTTCACGTGAAGGCGTCCAATGGCACATTTATTATTGATGATTTTGGTCGTCAGTTGGTGAGCCCGGAAGATCTTCTCAATCGGTGGATTGTTCCGCTTGAAAGCCGGGTCGACTATTTGAAACTGCATACCGGGAAAAGTTTTTCATTGCCTTTCGACGAGTTGGTAATTTTCTCGACGAACCTGTCTCCGGATGACCTGATGGATCCGGCGTTCCTGCGGAGAATTCCCTACAAACTTGAAACTGTAGGACCTTCAAAAGATCAGTATTTCGAGATTTTTAAAATGGTCGGAAATGCGCGCGGTCTCGAAATTACAGAGGATGTTCTGGAAATTGTGATTGAAGAATTGCAAGTCAAAAACAAGTTTGATTTAGCTTGTTATCAGCCCAAATTTATCATCGATCAAATCATTGCGGCCTGTAAGTATCGTGGTACCGAGCCACATATCGATGAGCAGCTGGTTGTCGATGCCCTTCGAAACCTCTATACCAGCAACGCAAAAGGCGCCAAGAAGACAGCCGCAAAAAGCCCGATGATTGATGACACTCGCGATGTCATGGCTGAAGCAGTGTAGCTAAGCGTAAAGCCGTCATTTTATTCTGCGAAGATTGGGATTGTTTACCCCAGATGATACCGATCACCTGGATAGACCATCCTGGCAGTTGATACGATTTTCTCTCCAAACCAGGTACGACAATTAATCACCAGGCATGCGGTTGCAGCATCGAGTGCCAGGAAGTGGGAAATTTCAGCATCTGAAACTTTCGCTTGAATATTATGTTCGTGAGATAAAAGGGCAAATCGATTGCTGATACATCTATCTGCCGTTGAGTCATGAAAATCCATCTCAAGATACTCAGGAAATAAGGTGGCGCTCACGTGCCTGTCCTCAAGCATAAGGGGAATATCGTTTTCATAATGCACAAAATACGAACGGAAAATCTGATCTCCTTCGGACACAGCAATTAAATTAGCGGCATCAGTATCTGCAGGTTCCGCCTGCAGGAAATGAATTTTGCAGTGATGCTTTGATCCGCGGGCGCGAATTACCTGGTCGATATCATTGAGCTCTAGATTTTTCGGCACGGCCTTTATGGGCGCGACAAAAGTCCCTACTCCTTGAATGCGTTCCAAAAATCCGGCCTGAGTCAGTTCACGAAGAGCACGATGGATCGTCATCCTCGATATTCCCATGTCTTTTACCATGGTATGCTCGGAGGGCAGTCGGCAATATGCCGGCCAATCACCGCTCGAAATCCTTTTCAGCACATAGGATTTGACCTGTTCATACAATGGCTTTGGCGGCGCATAGGAAACTGTTTTGGATAAGGGCGAGTTTTTTGGCATTCGGGCAGTTCCCTTCTTAGTTGGAATCAAGGAGAGGACGCCTGCCTGACGATGGATGTGAACAATTTTCCAATAAAAAGACCATTCGTCAATTTAATACTTGAACGTTCATTCCAAATAAATATATAGTAGGGTACTGATCACCTTCATCTACACTTAAATGTTGATGATCTGTGAACGGCCTGCTCCGATTTTCTGCGCCCCTCGGAGTGGGCCACTTCATCCTCCTGCCTCAAATAAAAATTCGGAACATAAGCCTTGATTGACCTCGCGTGGCTCGTCATATAGGTAACTGAATAATCTTGAATGAGTCGAAAGAGGAAAATGACAGAACAAACCCATGAATTTCAGGCCGAAGTCGCCAAACTGCTCGATATTGTCGCCCATTCACTTTATAGCGAAAAAGAAATTTTCTTGCGGGAGTTGGTGTCCAATTCCTCCGACGCATGTGATCGGTTGCGCTACGCGGCTTTGACGAAGCCAGATCTCATCAAAGAAGACCCGGAATTCAAAGTCATCTTGAGCGTTGATCAAAAAGCAAAAACATTGACCATTACGGACAATGGCATTGGCATGACTGAACAGGAAATGATTGAGAATCTGGGTACAATTGCGAGATCGGGAACATCTCGTTTTTCTGAGGAGCTGACAGGAGATTCCACCAAAGATATCAATCTAATCGGTCAATTTGGTGTTGGCTTTTATTCTTCTTTCATGGTTGCAGACAAGGTCACTGTCGTAAGCAGAAAAGCCGGAGAGAAGGCTGCAACTGTTTGGTCTTCCAACGGAGGCGGATCTTTTGAAATAGCTGAAGGAACCCGGGAAGGTCGCGGCACGACAATTACTCTTCATATGAGGAAAGAGGCCAAGGAATTTCTGGAACCGCTACGACTTCGTAATATTGTCAAGACTTACGCGGATCATATTGCCCTGCCGGTTATCTTAAAAGCGGAGAAGGAAGGTGATGAAGATGAAGTCCTGAATACCGCCAGTGCTCTTTGGACTCGTCAGAAGTCTGAAATCAGCGCCGAACAATATACGGAATTTTACCATCATGTAGGACAGGCGTATGATTCCCCCTGGATGACACTTCATAGTAAAGTAGAGGGCCGTATTGAATATACAATGCTGCTTTTCATCCCAGAGCAACCACCGTTTGACCTCTTCAGTCCGGAACGAAAATCCAAGCTCAAGCTATATGTCAAACGCGTCTTTATCACGGATGATTGTGAAGAATTAATTCCGGCATATTTGCGATTCCTGAGGGGTGTTGTGGATTCGGAAGATTTACCTCTTAATGTAAGCCGTGAGATGCTGCAAAATAACCCTGTTTTGCATAAGATTCGAAGCGGCCTGGTCAAAAAGGTCATCGGAGAGATCGAAAAGAAAGCAAAAAAGGATCCGGAAAGCTTTGCCAGTTTTTGGGATAATTTTGGCGCTGTGCTCAAAGAAGGTATTTATGAGGATACGGATAACGGGGAACGCATTCTTAAACTGGCGCAATTTCGAAGTACAAAAGCAGACAATCGGACATACCTAGCCGACTACGTAGAACGCATGAAAGAGGGCCAGGATGCTATTTATTATATCACTGGTGACGATATTGATGCCCTAAAATCCAGCCCTCAATTAGAAGGGTTCGCGGCAAAAGGGATAGAAGTCTTGTTGCTTGAAGACGCAGTCGATAATTTTTGGCTTAGCCGAATTACCGAATATGAAGGCAAGAGTTTTAAATCTGTCACACGTGGAACAGCCGGTCTCGAGAATTTAGCCGATGAAAAGGACCCCTCTAAGGAACCGGAAACGAAGGCGGAAAGCGCTGAAATGGATAGCCTGATCGCCTTGTTCAAGCAGGCGCTGGAAGGCAAAGTCAAGGATGTGAAGGAATCCCTGCGCTTGACGGACAGTCCCGTTTGCCTTGTGGCGGATGATGGTGATATGGACATACATCTTGAAAAAGTACTGAAAGCCCATAAGCAATTTGGTGGTGCGGAAAGCATGCGTATTTTGGAGCTTAATCCCACTCATATGCTGATCAAAAAGCTGGCCGCGAATGCGAAGACCAATGGAACATCTGAAGCTTTGGAGGATGCAGCTCTTCTCTTGCTTGATCAGGCGCATATTGTTGAAGGGGATCCGGTCTCTGACCCCGTCGCATTTTCAAAGCGCATGGCAGATTTCATGGCAAGCGGGATCTCTGCCTGATGAGGTAAGCTTTGCTTGAACTTGATTAATCGAGGCGCCAATGTCCGTAAAGGCAGTTGTTTTTGATGTCGGTGAAACGTTAGTCGATGAGTCACGGTACTGGAGCGACTGGGCCTCTTATTTCGGGGTGTCCGCCGAAAACTTCATGGACCGGCTTCGTGATGTCATTGCATGCGGACAGCATCATCATGCGGTTTTTAGGTCCTATGATCCGGATTTTAAGCTGGCCGAGGCATTGCGCGCACGCGAAGAAGCAGGCACTGCCTACTCATTGCGGCCGAGCGATTTATACGCGGACTCTATTTCGAGCTTGGAACAACTGCGGCAATCTGGATACAAGATTGGTATCGCTGGAAACCAGCCAGAATCGGTGCAAATAGCGCTAAAGAGCTTGGGGGTACCAGCGGATTATGTCGCGTCCTCTGCAGCCTTTCAGGTTGAAAAACCGGATAAACTCTTTTTCGAGAAGGTCCTGGAAATGATGGCGTATGCGCCAGCTGAAGTTGCTTATGTGGGAGATCGATTGGACAATGATATCTTTCCGGCACAGAATGCCGGTATGAAAGGCATCTTCCTCAAACGCGGTCCTTGGGGGCAGGATCATGCCAAACGCTCGGAATGTCAAAATGCAGATTTAGTCGTCAACGACCTGGCGGAAATTCAACCAAGGTTAAAAAGCATCTAGACTAAACCTGATTATCCCGCAGCTATGTCTGCATTTTTTCAGGTTCTTCCGGTTCAATTTTTAAGTACGCCAATATGAAGAGGAATATGGTCAAAGCAGCTGTCATCAAAAAGACCCCTGTGTAATTCTGAGAGGTTGAAAAGACGGTGCTACATAGCGCCATGCCTATTGTGCCCCCTAACAACTGTGCACAGAGAACTATCCCCCCTGCAAGTCCCTGTTTGTCTATTGGGACTTCATTCATTATTGCGCGCATTGGCGGTACAAAAAGAAACGGCAACGCTGCGCCCCAGATCAAGAGAGCGGGCAACAGCAAAAGGTAACTCTCCCAATGAACAGCTATTCCAATCCAGAGAATACTGAGGGCAATACAGAAAATGCCGCCGAGAGCTGGCTTTCGAGAACCAAACCGATCCGCAGTTTTCCCAGCAATAAAACCGGTTGGTATGGAAGGTGCAGCCCCGGCCACCAAGGCTATTCCGGCTTGTAGGGACGACATTTCAAGTGCGTGCTGTAGATAAAGAGCGCCAAAGATAAAGACGGCAATTTTTGTAAACTGAGCCATAAAAACCGTAAAGTTGCAGACCGCAAAACTGGAATTTCGAAATAGTGCAACATCGATCAATGGCTGGTTTGTATTAATTTCTACTATTACAAATAAACCAAAAAGGCCAACTCCGGCTATCAACGAGACAATGACGAATGGATCTACCCACCCCCAATCCGGACCCTGCATAATAGCGAAGACTGTGAGGCCGACGCCACTGATTAACGTCAGAGTGCCCAGAAAATCAAATCGTTCTTTGGCGTCGGTTCGCGGTGGATCTATCCATGTCATGAGAACAAGCGCCGCAATGAGCAAAATTATTGGGGGATTGATCCAGAATATCCATCGCCAGGATACGTAATCTGTCAGTACACCGCCGACCAACGGCCCTAACGCTAGAAAAACGGTTCCAATTGTTCCATATATTCCGATGGCCACTCCGCGTTCTTTCTCGGGAAAGGCAATTGTAACCATTGCCATAGAGGCAGGAAATATGATCGCAGCCCCAATTCCCTGCAGGGCACGGGCAAGGATTAAATATGTGCCGCTACTTGCAAATCCGCAGGCCAGCGAAGCGGCGCCAAACAAAAGAATACCGAAGGTAAAAAGAGTGCGAAGCCCTAAAATATCCCCCAGCCGGCCACCGGCCGCAACAAGACCAGCAAATACAAGCAAATAGGAATTTACCACCCAATGGGAGGCGAGTAAGGAAATGCCGAGATCAGACTGAATAGTTGGTAAGGCGACGCCAACAATAGTTTCATCGAGCAGCACGATCCCAATGACGCCTCCCATGGCTGCGAGCACCCACCATTTTCGTCTGGCGTCGATCAATGTGAACGTTTCCCCCAAGTCAGAATAATCTACTGCCTCAATAGTAGCCAGACTGCAGAAAAATAGTCAATTTCAGTTTTAGATTTCGAAATTGAAATACAACTATTGATTTTAAAAGATTGAATTTTTACAATCTATATCCATCTGTAATCAGATGACCCAAACGAGATCTCCAGCCCTATGAATTGGGTGAGAAAGTTAATCCTTCTCGGCTTTATTCTTAAATCTGCAACCGGCTGCGCGGCGGTTGACGCTGTCGGTGTTGCTTACGTTGTCGAGGATTTCGCCAAGGGTGTCCTCCTGCTTTCACAAGTCGTAAAAAATGGTTTTGCCATGGCGGAGAAAGCCAATTCAAATGCTTTTCGCAATAATTTGAAACTCCAGCTGGAAACAGGCGGTAATTTTGATGTGACTCAGGAGCCGCTTTATTCCAGTGCCGATTTGGCTGCGCGGGCAGTTCTACTCAACAGTTTGACGCAATATGCACAATCGCTGGCATCGATTGCCTTGAAGGACGATCCGGCCACCTATCTGACCCACTCCTCAGTTGAGGGGAATTTGCTGGGTATGACAGACTATGAACAACTGGATCTGTCTCACTCCATAGATCGGCCAGGTGTTCAAAGTTTGTACGAAGGCCTAGAATTCTTTCGATGGTTTTTCTCACTCCCTGAACGGGAAGCCAAGCTTGCGGCGATTGTCAGTTCCGGCCGGGTCGCTTTCGAAAAGACAGCAAAATTGCTATATATTGACCTGGGAGAGAAGGCCGATCAAAGTAAAGCCTGTAACCATGCGCCCCCTATAGCCAACCCGCTGCATAAAATTCATAGCTTGATATTATGTCGTGGTGGATTGCGGGGGCTACTGGGATCGGTGATAAAGAGAGAACTCGCAACATGGAAAAAACGGCTTCTGCTGACGAAAACTTCAGAGGCTGCCACATTGACGACAAATCGCCGTCGCCTAATCAACAGGTTAATTTCAGCACAGCAAAATGGGCAACAAGTCGATCAGGTAATTTCGCAAACACAGGCTGTGCTAAAAAAGATGATATCTTCCCATAATCAAATCGTCCAGATGCTGAAGCATCCTGATATTGACGAAGGCAGCTTTAATTTTTTTGCACCACGGACCTTTTTGGCTGAAGTTACGGTGTTGGCAGAGAAAGTGAATCGGATAGACAGGTCGCTTGACAGTTTTTCAGGTCAATCGACGGCGGCGATTAGTTTCTCTGATTCAAGTATTTCCAAAAGCGCAAAATAGGGTGCTGGATTGGTCTGTTTTATACAATTTCAGCCGGGGATAACTCCCTGTGGCTATTCTAAAGATCACTTGTCCATCAAGGGATCAACAGCTCTCCGTGTTACGCTATATCCCGCTTCCTTCGGAATGAGCAAATACCTGCCTTCTTCCGTCACTTCCATTTCTGGTAACACTGTAACGGTGTGAGTTGCGTTTGCATCCGCCACCACTGTATCCACAGACGCAAACTTGCCCAGAGCCTCTACATTCATTCTCGTTGGGAAAATTACGGTATATTCACCAGCATCGGCCTTTGCTTGAATCTCATTGGGGCCCGCCCAAACTGAATCAACAGATTCCTCGCCATCATGCCGGGCCAACTGATGGGGTGGAGCTGCGGCAACAAAAAAATGTGTATCAAAACGCTTGGGCATAAATGTTGGGGTTACCCAATGGGCAAAATGCCCGAGGAGATCCGTCGCCAGCTCCAAATTTTCATCTTGAACCATTTGCAATATTGTAACTTCGCCATTTTGCAAAGGCATTCTGTACTTTGAGGCGAGTTTTTCCAGCCGTTCATGGGTGACTAGCTTTCCCGTGTCACGATTTCTGGCCAGCAGAATATTTGCTTCTTCAAAACTTTCGCGAATACAGGCGACTTTGAAGGATCGAAGGGGATCCTCCCGGCGTTCTGATTCTGGTAGATGACTGACAAGGGCTGCGTCAGTATCTGCATCATCTACTTTGCCGCCAGGGAAGACAAGAGCCCCGGAAGCGAAATCGATTTGGTGATGGCGAACAACCATGAAAACTTCAAGTGTATCTTGCTCTTTATCACAGTCGCGTACCAATAAAACGGTTGCGGCAGGTTTTAACGGGGCAATTTCTTTAGTCATGGAAGCTGGGCCATTGTTGTTGTTATTGGCTCCATACTGCCTGACTGCGTCGGCAGTATCAACTTCTCAATCTTAAAGTTTTACATTCAATGCCGCGATAATGGGTCCATAATCGGCCCGTTGAATTATAAGCGCGCATCCATCTCTCCCGGATTGCCTCATTTCAGCTAAATCAAGGGAGACGGTTTCCGCATTACCGTTCCACTCACCAAGAGACCGGATTTGGCGAACAATGTTATGGTAGGTAATTTTGCGGCCTGAATTTTCACCGCGTCCAATATCAACATCCGCTGCATGGTCAATATCGACAAGCCAAATCGTTGCATTGCCTTCACCGGCAGGTAAATTGACATGCAAACTATCCTCGGAAAAAGACCAGGTTAGCGGAAGCTGTTGGGCATGTCCGGCTTGGTCTTTGATAAGGGCTTTGACGCCATGACTGTCCGAGCCAACTTTATGCTCCGTGCCGCCGACAATCATTTGTGGTGTATAGACATAGCGAGAACTGAATTTCTTTTTATAATTTACCTGCCGGTAGTCATTGTCCTTGCTACCGAAAGTATCTTTCCAACCAATATAATCCCAATAGGTGACGGCAAACGTCAGGCCCAGAATGTCACTATCCTCGATCAACTCTCCCAGAAATTTATCAGCCGGGGGGCAGGAGCTACAGCCTTGTGATGAGTATAGTTCGACAACAGAGGCAGGCTGATGGGCGCTTTGGGCATTTACAAAGGATGATGCGGTTAATGCCAGAATACCAAATGCTGTCCCGACGACGGTGGGAATGAGGTTTATTTTTTTCATGCTTTGTTATTTAGTATATTCCGTGTTCACAGACAAATCACCTATCGTTGACATCTTGGTGAACAAAAAACGGCGACTCAACCGAGCCGCCGTTTCGTCATGGTTTATATGCCCGTACCTTAAGCGGCAGATAGATTCCGAAGGACATACTGCAGAATGCCATCATTTCGATAGTATTCAACCTCGTCCAAAGTATCTATACGGCACAGCAGATCGATGGTTTCGCTGGATCCATCGGACCGTGTAATCTTACAGGCAACATTCATGCGTGGTGTAATGCCAGCACCGATTCCGGTCAGATCAATCACCTCGTTGCCATCCAGCTCCAGTGTTTTTCGGGTAACACCTTCTGGAAACTGAAGGGGCAATATACCCATTCCGACAAGATTTGATCTGTGAATACGTTCAAAACTTTCGGCGATCACAGCCTGGATTCCCAGCAACAATGTTCCTTTGGCAGCCCAATCGCGGCTGGATCCTGTTCCGTATTCCTTACCGGCAAAAACAACAAGCGGTGTTTGTTCCGCGTGGTACTTTTGAGCCGCATCATATATCCACATTTGCTGACCATCCGGCATATGCCGTGTTACGCCGCCTTCTGTGCCTGGCGCGAGTTCGTTACGCAAGCGGATATTTGCGAATGTACCCCGTGTCATCACCTGATCATTTCCGCGACGGGATCCAAAAGAGTTGAAGTCCTTTGCGCTCACCTGATGGCTTTTGAGATACTCGCCAGCAGGTCCATCCGCTTTGATGGCACCCGCAGGTGAAATATGGTCGGTAGTAACTGAATCGCCAAGAAGGGCGAGAATACGGGCACCCGTTATGTCCGAAAAGCCGCCGGCTTCTTTTTCCATACCCTGGAAATAGGGTGGATGCTGTACATAAGTTGACGTGCTATCCCAGGTGTAGGTTTGTCCTTCAGCTGTCTTGATGGACTTCCAGGCATCATCCCCAGAAAATACATCGGCATATTGAGTGACGAACATATCTCGCGTAACTGCCTCCCGGACAGTCGCATGTACTTCCGCATTGCTTGGCCAGATATCGCTTAAATAGACCGGGTTGCCGTTTTGATCATTCCCGAGCGAGTCTTTTGTTATATCTATGTTCATGGAACCAGCGATGGCATAGGCAACGACAAGAGGTGGTGACGCCAGATAGTTCGCTTTTGCCTGCGGGCTTACCCGGCCTTCGAAATTCCGGTTTCCGGACAGAACTGAACAGGCAACCAGATCACCTTCGGCAATGGCATCGGCGATCGCTGGTGCCACAGGACCGGAGTTTCCGATACAAGTCGTGCAGCCATATCCAACCAAATTGAACCCAAGAGCATCCAAATCGTCTTGAAGGCCAGCTTTCGCGAGATAGTCCGTGACCACTTTGGAACCGGGTGCCAGGGAGGTCTTAACCCAAGGTTTGACGGTGAGTCCTTTGGCCAGAGCGTTTCGTGCGACCAAGCCGGCAGCAAGCATCACATTGGGATTAGATGTGTTCGTACAAGATGTGATTGCAGCAATAATGACGTCACCATGTCCAATCGCATAGTCGGTTCCCTGGACATTAACCTCTGCGCCCAAAGAAGCTCCGTCAGCAAGTGTCGGTAGTACATCCTTGAAAGCAGGTGCGGCGTCGGACAGCAATACTCTATCCTGCGGGCGTTTTGGGCCAGCCAGGCTTGGCTCAACAGTCGAAATATCTAACTCCAGAGATGCCGTGAAGACGGGATCTTCCGTCGACTCTTCGCGCCACATGCCTTGTGCCTTGGCATAGGCTTCGACCAGTTTCACTCTTTCCGGGTCTCTCGCAGTGAAATTAAGATAGTTGATGGTTTCCGCATCAATTGGGAAAAATCCGCAAGTAGCTCCATATTCCGGAGCCATGTTCGAAATTGTCGCGCGGTCCGCCAATGCAAGTTCCGCGATACCAGGTCCGTAGAATTCAACAAATTTTCCAACGACGCCTTGGGCCCGAAGCATCTGAGTAACGGTCAAAACCAGGTCTGTAGCCGTCGTTCCTTCTTTCAGTTTGCCTGTCAATTTAAAGCCAACAACCTCGGGAATGAGCATTGAGATAGGTTGACCCAACATCACAGCCTCGGCTTCAATGCCGCCAACACCCCAGCCTAGAACAGCCAATCCATTGACCATGGTTGTGTGACTATCCGTCCCGACTAAAGTATCGGGATAGGCTACCTCTGTACCGTTTTGATCATTCGTCGTCCAAACAGTTTGAGCTAGATACTCAAGGTTAACCTGGTGGCATATTCCGGTTCCAGGAGGGACAACACGAAAGTTATTAAAGGCTTTCTGGCCCCAGCGGAGGAAAGCATACCGCTCGCCATTTCGTTGCATTTCCAACTCGACATTCTCACCGAAAGACGCAGCCGTACCCGATTTATCCACCATAACAGAATGGTCGATTACCAAATCACACTGGGCAAGAGGGTTAATCTTTTCAGGATCTCCGTCCAGGGCAACCATGGCATCCCGCATGGCGGCAAGATCAACAACAGCGGGAACGCCGGTAAAATCCTGCATCAGCACGCGGGCAGGGCGATAGGCTATTTCCCGATCAGCCTTTTGATTTTCAAGCCAGCCAGCAACCGCTGTAACATCTTCTGATGTAACCGTGCGGCCGTCTTCATGGCGCAGCAGATTTTCCAGAAGAACTTTGAGAGAAAAGGGAAGGCGAGAAACATCTCCGAGGCCCGCTTCTTCGGCGGCTGGAATGCTGTAATAATCGTAACTCTTGCCGTCAATATCAAGTGTTCGGCGGGTATTTAGGCTATCGTGACCAATTGTTGTCAACGCTTCGCTCCTTAATGCAAAGGGAAACGGGAAGGTGTCTGGAAATCGACACCCGTTAATTAATGGCCCGTATGTGCCCTAATTTTTAAATTTTCTCAAGCCATAAGGTGAAGAAGGGGAAAGATAACCTTAAGAAATTCCAACCTGGACTTAATTTTGTTCTCTATATTTGTTGGATTACGTTCTTATCAATTGTCCGGCAGCATTTGATAAGTAATAGGAGCGAAGAAGTTGGGTGTGTTGTTGAGGGGCGATAGAGGATTTAGCTTAATGTGGATAAAAAATAAAAAATTTAACTAATTGAATGTAAAAATAACAGTACAATTTTTTCACATACTATTAAATACGAATTATTTTACAAAAAACTATTCATATTATCGACCACATTGTAATTTTTTTATATTAATATAATGAAGTATATATTTATACTTAAATAACAAACGACTGTTTTATTTTATTATTACTATTTTTCATGGAAAATAGCCAAATTTCTCTTTTGTGAATTGCTGTTTTCAGTTTTCCTCTTGACCTCGGTTGGACATATCGACTATTGACGATAGCAAGACTTGCGAAAAGCATAAAATAGGTAGTGGCCAATAAACTACTTGATCTGGGAGGGTCGTCTCGGCAGCGACAAGTAAAAAGCTGTTGATGACATATTGAAATTACTGTCGCGATAAATCTGCGCGGAAAAATTTTGTTTGTTCCCAGAACCCATGAAAACGCAAGTGAAGTTGACATTTTGATAATTGGGATCCGGGCAGCTGATGACAATAAATGACACTGAGTTGGAACGGTACGATACATTTCCAAAACTGTTACTCCGCAACGCGATTCAGCGACCACAGGCCCCTGCATTTCGTGAAAAAGAATATGGTATCTGGCAAACCTATAGTTGGCAGGACGTTCGGGATAACGTTAAAGCCCTAGCTTTAGGGTTGGCAAATCTGGGCCTGGTGCGCGGTGATAAAATTGCTATTGTTGGATCGAATAGACCAAAGCTCTATTGGGCTTTTGCTGCTGCTCAGGCAATTGGGGCAGTTCCTGTACCGATTTATCAAGATGGTGTTGCCGAGGAGGTTCAGTATGTCTTGGCGCATGCTGAGGTAAAGGCGGTTTTTGCCGAAGATCAGGAACAGGTCGATAAAATAATGTCGATCATGGCGGAATGCCCGGAAATCAAGAACATCATATATAAGGAGCCCCGAGGATTACGTTTATATGATCAAGATTATTTACATTTCTACGACGATGTTCAAGAGGCTGGCCGCGCTTATGAAAAATCACATTCTGATTTTTTTGAATCAGAGATTGCAAAAGGCAACATAGAGGATCTTTCCGTCATCTTATACACCTCTGGAACGACCGGGCGTCCGAAAGGTGTGATGTTGAGTTTCTCCAATTTATGGGAATCAGCCCGATTGTCCGTGGAATTTGAAGGATTGACGGAGAAAGATGAAGTCCTGTCCTATTTGCCGATGGCATGGGTTGGTGATCATTTCTTCGCTTATGCACAAGCGCTGCATGCAGGGTATACGGTAAATTGTCCGGAGAGCGCGGAAACAGTTTTGTCCGATTTGAGAGAATTGGGCCCGACCTATTATTTCGCACCACCTGCAATTTTCGAAAACTTGCTTACTCAAATGATGATCAGAATTGAAGATGCAAGTGCATTCAAGCGTAAAATGTTCCACTATTTTATTGGTGTTGCAAAACGGTGCGGTGTGGACATTCTGGAGAGAAAACCGGTGTCCTTGAAAGATCGAATTCTGTATGCTGTTGGAAATATTCTAGTTTTCGGGCCGCTGAAAAATAGATTGGGATTTAGCAGAATCAGGATCTCCTATACGGCGGGCGCCCCCATTGGTTCAGAAGTGTTCAATTTTTATCGGTCCCTCGGTATGAACCTCAAACAGCTGTATGGGCAAACAGAATCCTGCGCTTATGTCTGCATCCAGAATAATGATGATGTTCGCTCTGATACGGTTGGGCCTCCAGCCCCAGGCTGCGAGGTTATGATTGACGATACCACCGGTGAAGTTCTTTATAAAAGCCCGGGCGCCTTCGTCGGATATTATAAAAACGAAGAGGCAACTCGCGAAACAAAGCTGGAAAGCGGATGGGTACATACAGGCGATGCCGGTATCATTACAGATGACGGCCAGTTAAAAATTATTGATCGCGCCAAAGACGTGGGCAAGTTGGTTGATGGTACGTTGTTTGCGCCACAATATATTGAAAACAAGTTGAAATTTTTCCCGTCGATCAAAGAAGTCGTTTGCCATGGAGGGGAACGCGAGAGCGTTACTGCTTTCGTCAATATTGATCTGGATGCCGTAGGAAACTGGGCTGAACGGCAGGGTATTTCTTATACAAGCTATACGGATCTCGGCAATCGAGACGAAGTCTATGAGCTTGTCAAAGAATGTTTTGAAGAGGTTAATCGTGATTTGGCCGTCGACAGTGATCTGGCAAACGCCCAGGTTACTCGGTTTCTTATTTTACACAAAGAACTGGACGCGGACGATGGAGAACTAACGCGGACACGAAAGGTGCGACGGCGAATTGTTGCCGAACGCTATGCAACGCTAATCGACGCGCTATATTCAGACAAAGACATGATTTCAATTGAATCGCAAATGACATTTGAAGATGGTCGGACAGGTCAGCTAAAAGCAGATTTGAAAATCAAAGATTGTGAAACCTATCCGGCCCTCAAGGCCGCATCATAACGGTAAGGACCGGTATTATAATGTTGGAAGATAATCGAAAAATCGGCGATACCTTACTTGATGTCAAGGGAATCAGCCTCTCCTTCGGAGCGGTAAAAGCAATTGTAGATGTAAGCTTTGATATTCTTGAGGGTGAAGTTCGTGCGATAATTGGGCCCAACGGGGCTGGAAAAACCTCTATGCTGAATTGTATTAACGGTTTTTATCATCCACAGCAGGGAACAATCACATACAAAGGAACAACCCGCAGTCAGATGAAGCCCTACGAAGCTGCTGCGCAAGGAATTGGTCGCACCTTTCAAAATGTGGCATTGTTTAAGGGTATGTCGACCCTCGATAATATTATGACGGGTCGGAACCTGAAAATGAAATCTGGGATCATTTCAGCAATGATCTGGCGCGGTCGCGCCGAGCGTGAAGAACTAGAACATCGTCGCTATGTCGAAGACATTATTGATTTTCTTGAAATTGAAGCAATCCGAAAAACACCGGTTGGCCGGCTGCCTTATGGACTGCAAAAACGGGTTGAACTTGGTCGGGCGCTGGCAGCGGAACCGGACCTTTTGCTATTGGACGAGCCGATGGCTGGTATGAACTTGGAAGAAAAAGAAGATATGTGTCGGTTTATTCTGGATGTGAATCAGGAATTCGGCACGACAATTTGTTTGATTGAACATGATATGGGCGTCGTGATGGATATTTCTGACCGTGTGCTCGTCCTTGATTATGGCGGGAAAATCGCGGATGGCACACCTGACGCTGTTCGTGCCGACCAAAATGTAATTGACGCCTATTTGGGCGGCGGCCACTAAGCCGGTAGCTGGAGCATACGATGCAGAATTTTCTAGGTGAATTTTACTTTTTTATCGAAGTGTTGATCAGCGGCCTCCTTACGGGAACGTTGTACTCACTTATCGCGCTCGGATTCGTCTTGATTTTCAAGGCATCCGGCGTTTTTAACTTTGCTCAAGGCGCCATGATGCTGTTTGCGGCACTAAGCTTTGTAGGTATACAGGAAAAACTCGGAGTGCCCTGGCCGGTGGCGTTTGTCCTTGCCGTTCTTATTATGGTTATTCTTGCGTATTTGGTTGATAAGCTTGTTCTTGGAAAGCTCGTCAATCAGGAACCCATTATTCTCTTTATGGCGACAATCGGGATTACATTCTTTATCGACGGATTTGGGCAAACGGTTTGGGGAAGTGATATTAAGGTGCTTGATATCGGTATTCCAACTGGTCCGCTTTTCATCTTTGATATCCTGATCGACAAACTTGAACTGGTTGCGGGGGTTGTCGCGGGTGTCATGGTTGCCGGCCTCGCCATCTTTTTCAGCAAAACGAAAGTTGGTCGTGCATTGCGCGCTGTTGCAGATGATCATCAGGCAGCCCTTTCTGTTGGCATTTCCCTGCATCACATATGGATTATTGTTTGGTCGGTTGCCGGATTGGTCGGCTTGATTGCCGGGATTATGTGGGGGACGAAACTTGGTGTTCAATTTAGCCTTAGCCTGGTTGCCCTGAAGGCTCTGCCTGTTCTAATTCTTGGCGGTTTTACGTCAATCCCGGGCGCAATTGTCGGTGGTCTGATTATTGGCGCCGGAGAGAAGCTGGCAGAAATCTATATTGGCCCCTTTATTGGTGGCGCGATCGAGAATTGGTTTGCCTATATGCTGGCCATGGTCTTTTTACTCTTCCGACCACAAGGTTTGTTCGGTGAAAAAATTATCGAAAGGGTGTAAGCGGCATGTTTTATCGTGAATCCGGGCAATTCAGCTCCAGCTACAAACAAGACCAGGCAATTTTTCCCCTTCGGCAGGATCGCATTGGATTGATTTTAATCCTCTTAGTTGCCTTTTTCGGCGTGCCATTGGTTGCAAGCGATTATCTGATCTCGGCTATTTTTATACCATTTCTGATATTGGCTCTTGCAGCCTTGGGCTTGAATGTGCTGACGGGATATGCAGGTCAATTGTCGCTTGGGACGGGCGGATTTATGGCGGTCGGTGCTTTTATGGCCTATAAGTTTGCCACGGGTATGCCTGAAATGCCTATAGTTCTAGTCTTGTTGATGGGCGGCCTAATGTCAGCTGGCGTAGGTATCATGTTTGGTATACCCAGCTTGCGAATTAAGGGCTTTTATTTGGCGGTGGCCACATTGGCAGCGCAATTCTTTATCGAATGGCTTTTTATTAAAGTTGGTTGGTTCACGAATTACAGTGCGTCAGGTGTTATTACGGCACCACCACTCGCTATCGGGTTGCCATTTACAAGCCTGGAATATGTTTTTGATACATCAGCGAAAAAGTATATATTCACCCTTTGTTTTGTAGTTGTTTTGGCATTGGCTACAAAAAACCTGATTCGCAGCCATATCGGCCGCGGTTGGATGGCGATCCGCGATATGGACATAGCGGCTGAGATTATTGGTTTCAAACCATTGCAGACAAAACTGTCCGCTTTTGCCGTAAGTTCGTTTTTGTGTGGTGTTGCAGGTGCTCTCTGGGCTTTCGTACATTTGGGAACGGTTGAGCCAGAGGCTTTCGGTATTAACCGATCTTTTTCGATTTTGTTTATGATTATTATTGGCGGCCTGGGTAGTATTATGGGGGCCTTTATCGGCGCGGCTTTTATAACGTTGCTCCCGATTTTTCTGAATAATGTTCCGCCAATGCTTGGAATGAATTTGGCTGTGGATCTTGTAGTTCACATTGAGTTCATGGTGTTTGGAATCATGATTGTATTCTTTCTTATTGTTGAGCCGCATGGGCTTGCAAGACTATGGAGTATTGGTAAGGAGAAATTGCGAACCTGGCCATTTCCATATTGAACCGTTGCTTGAAATAGGTAAGAGCTTGCTTTTTATCTATTGCCTTGCGACGATATATTATCTCGGCGGCTGGAACCGCTTTTTTCGAGATTCATCTGGGAGGAAAATGATGAAATTTAAGAATATGTTTTTAAGTGTGGTTGGTGCAGCCGTATTGGCAGCCCCGTTCACAGCTCCGGCACCCGCCGCAGCAGAAGAAAGCCTGTATCTGCCTAGCCTAGTGTATCGTACAGGACCATTCGCGCCGGGTGGTGTCCCGTTCGCTGATGGGTTTGCGGACTATTGGGCCATGATCAACGAGCGTGATGGCGGCGTCGGCGGCGCAAAAGTCATCACAGATGAATGTGAATTTGGCTACAATACTGACCGTGGTGTTGAATGTTACGAGCGGACTAAAAACAACAATAAGGGCGCTTTGGTTTATCATCCGTTGAGCACAGGTGTGACATATGCGCTGGCGGATCGTGTTGTTTCAGACAAGATCAATATTGTTTCCATGGGCTATGGTCGCTCAGACGCTGGTGATGGCGCTGCATTTCCATATATCTTCCCAATGTCCACAAACTATTGGGGACAGGCGACAGCAATCTTGAAGTATATGGGTACGATGTCTGGCGGCACAATTGAAGATCTTAAGGGTAAAAAAGTTGCCCTTGTTTATCTTGATATAGCCTACGGTAAAGAACCTATTCCGCTTTTTGAAGCAGCAGCCAAGAAATTTGGTTTCGAAATCCAATTGTATCCAGTATCTTTTCCTGGTATCGAGCAAAAAGCCACATGGCTGCAAATTCGTCGGAATCGTCCAGACTTCATTACCATGTGGGGTTGGGGTGTAATGAACCAGACGGCTATCAAGGAAGCCTCCAATATTAACTTTCCCAGCGATCATTTTATTGGTAACTGGTGGTCAGGCGCGGAAGTTGATACCGTTCCTGCAGGTGCAGCAGCAAAGGGCTACAAAAGTGCAGCCTTCTCTGGCTCCGGCAAAGATTTCCCTGTCATTCAGGATATCGAGAAATATGTCTATGCCAAAGGTAATGGCGCAGGTGCGGATCAAGTAGGTACTGTGCTTTATAACCGTGCAGTTGCCTCTCAAGTATTGGTTCACGAAGGCATTTTGCTGGCACAAAAGAAATTCGGTGTTGCATCCATCACAGCCGAACAGCTTCGCTGGGGCTTGGAAAATATCGATATGACACCTGAGCGTGCGAAAGCACTTGGTGCACAAGGTATTGTTCCAAACATTACAGTCACTTGTGAAAACCATGTAGGCGTTGGCGGTGGTGTTAAAATTCAACAGTGGGATGGTTCCAATTGGTCAATGATCACAGATTGGATTCAGCCAATTGATGAAATGGTGCAACCTGCGATTAAAGCCTCTGCGGACAAGTATCTGCAGGAAAAAGGTCTTACACGCGCGACTTGTAAATAAGACCGACTAAGAAAGAGTGAGCTGAACTTATGAGTACTTCTAAAGAACCGCTTTTGACGGTCAATAATATCGAGGTCATTTATGACCATGTTATCTTGGTTTTAAAAGGCGTTTCTTTGGAGGTGCAAGAGGGCGCTATCGTCTCTGTTCTCGGCGCTAATGGTGCTGGTAAGACAACCACTCTCAAAGCCATTTCGAACCTCCTCCGCTCCGAGCGTGGGGAGGTTACGAAAGGCAACATCGAATATAATGGAACTGATATTACCGAAAAGTCGCCATCAGAACTGGTGACTGAAGGGGTTATTCAGGTCATGGAAGGACGGCATTGTTTCGAGCATTTGACCGTAGAGGAAAACCTTCTAACCGGCGCTTACACAAGAAAAGGTGGCCGCGCTGCCATCAATAAGGAACTTGAAAAAGTTTATCATTATTTTCCCCGTCTTAAAGAACGCCGGACATCATTAGCTGGATATATTTCCGGCGGTGAACAGCAGATGGTCGCCGTTGGCCGCGCTCTAATGGCGGAACCAAATCTGATTCTTCTCGATGAGCCATCAATGGGTCTGGCACCGCAATTGGTTGAGGAAATATTCGAAATCGTCAAGCGATTGAATGAAGAAACCGGGGTAAGCTTTTTGGTTGCTGAACAAAATGCAACCATTGCGTTGAAATATGCCCATTACGGTTACATCCTCGAAAATGGCAGAGTTGTCATGGACGGAAATGCGTCCGACTTGGCCAGCAATGAAGATGTGAAGGAATTTTATCTAGGCCTGGGCGGAGATGGCCGGAAAAGTTTTCGGGATGTAAAACATTATCGCCGCCGCAAACGCTGGCTGGCATAACTTTTTATTCTAAATCCAACTATCCGACAGGTGCCGCATGACTGCCGCAGACACGTATTACGATTCCCTAGAAACCCGTGATGAAGATCAGCGCAATCAGGAGCAGTTTCACGCTCTTGCGGATCAAATCTCACATGCAAAATCGAATTCTACATATTTTGCAGAGATACTAGATGGTGTTGACGCGAATTCGATCAACGATTTTAAAGCTTTGTCAGCCCTACCGGTTACAAGAAAGTCAGATTTGATAGCCCAGCAAAAAAAATCCCCTCCCTTTGGTGGATTGAATGCTGAGCCAGTAGATAAACTTGCGAATATTTTCATGTCCCCGGGCCCGATTTATGAACCAGGCCAGGAAGTGAAGGATTATTTTCGCATGGGCCGTGCTATGTGGGCCGCAGGCTTTCGTCCCGGAGATTTAGTGCATAACACTTTTTCTTATCACATGACGCCTGCCGGAATGATGATGGAAAGTGGTGCGCGAGCAGTTGGCTGCCCCGTATTTCCTGCGGGAGTTGGAAATACGGAAATGCAGCTTCAAGCTATCAGTGAATTGCGGCCTAAGGCCTATGTTGGAACTCCCTCATTTCTTCGGATTTTGCTTGAAAAAGGGCAGGAGGCAGATCTTGATATGTCCTCCATTACGCAAGCAAGCGTTGGCGGTGAAGCTTTACCGCCTTCCCTTCGGTCAACATTAATTGATTTAGGAATGCAATCCGTCGTCCAATCTTATGGAACGGCGGATGTCGGCTTAATCGCCTATGAGAGCGATGCCATGGAAGGCATGATTATCGACGAAGGTGTGATAGTGGAAATTGTGCGCCCAGGGACCGGTGATCCTGTTGCCCCCGGCGAAGTGGGAGAGGTTCTGGTTACCTGCTTTAACAAAACCTATCCTCTCATCAGATTTGCAACTGGTGATATGTCCGCGATACTGGAAGGTCAAAGCCCATGTGGCCGAACTAACGCCCGAATTAAAGGCTGGATGGGACGGGCGGATCAACGGGCGAAAGTTAAAGGTATGTTTGTTGACCCTTCCCAGGTTGCTGCGGTTCATAAACGCCATGATGAAATTCAAAAGGTAAGACTTGTCGTGAGCAGTGACAATAACGTGGATGCCATGACGTTAAAATGTGAGATGCGTACCGTGGCGAATGACCAGCTCAAGGCCGCCATTGAAGAATCCATACAAAATCTCTGCAAAGTAAGAGGATCTGTGGAATTTGTAGCTGCCGGAAGCCTGGCGAATGACGGCATGGTCATTGACGACGTTCGAACTTACGAATAACACCTTTATTGACGCTGCGACGCTATGAATTGCGCTATCAGTAGCAATCCTGTAGTCATGGCAGAGGATTTCTATTGATTTGGAATGAAGCTGTTACTTTATGAGCTTAAGCGTTGAAAAATTAACCTGTGTCCGTTCGGATCATCTTGTTTTTGAAGATGTCTCCTTTGATGTACCGGCAGGAGAGGCACTTTGGATCCGGGGACAGAACGGTGCCGGGAAATCTTCACTTTTACGAATTTGTGCGACTTTGTTAAAGCCCGTCCAAGGGGACTTGAAATGGCAGGGTAAAAGTTGTTTTGATGATCCGGAAAGATATCTTAATCAGCTCCTGTATGTTGGTCATCAAGATGCGTTGAAATCGGCGCTGACGGTGGCAGAAAACTTGAATTTCTGGGCAGAGTATCTCGGCGAAGGAACTATTGACCATGCGCTTTCCGAATTTGAACTTGGTCCTTTACGGGAAACACCGACCGGATTTTTGTCAGCTGGTCAAAAAAAGCGGGTAAATCTGGCCCGGCTGCTTATTGTTAAAGCACCGCTTTGGATTTTGGACGAACCCTTTAGCTCACTAGACCAAACTTACGTAGAACTGATGAAGAATCACATGGACCGTCACTTAGAAGAGGGCGGGACAATTCTTTACTCAACACATCAACCTCTTAGTCTGAGCGTATCCTCTACACTTGATCTGGATGCGATGGTGAGCCAATGAGAAGGTTCCATTCCATTCTTCGGAGAGATTTGAAACTGAGCTATCGACAGGGTAGCGCCATTTCTCTAAGCCTTAGTTTTTTTGTTATTGTTATCCTTTTGTTTCCGCTAGGTGTCGGTCCGGAACTGAATATTTTATCCAGGATTTCTGCTGGTGTAGTATGGGTCGGCGCGCTCCTTGCTTGCCTGTTGACACTGGATCGTATTTTTCAAGCGGATTACGAGGATGGTTCTCTTGACTTGCTAGTTTTGGGCTCTTTGCCTTTAGAAATGCTGATCCTCGGGAAAGTCTGCGCGCACTGGATATCCTCCGTTCTACCTCTTATTGTCATATCGCCCATATTGGCTTTGTCCCTGAACATGAATCCCGCAGGGATCTGGGTGATGATGTTGGCGTTACTTATCGGAACGCCGACTTTGAGCTTAATAGGAGCAATTGGTGCTGCATTGACTGTTGGAATGCGCCGCGGCGGCGTATTATTGTCGCTTTTGGTTTTACCTCTATATATACCTGTACTGATTTTTGGTGTTGCTGCCGTTGAGGCGGCAATTGCTGTATTACCGGTTTCCTCGCATCTAATGCTATTATCCGGTATTTCATTAGGCGCGTTAGTAGTTGGGCCGGTGGCCGCAGCTGCGGCTTTGCGACTAACATTTGACTAAGGACAACCAGAGAAATACTGGCGGATAAAATGGCGATTGATTTACATAAATATGCCAACCCTCGACGGTTCTTGAAGATTATCTCGGCGATCTATCCATGGTCTGTTGCGGTGACGGTTATCCTGCTGGTCGCTGGACTATATCTCGGGTTATTCGTTGCTCCACCTGACTATCAACAAGGCGAAACCGTTCGGATAATGTTTGTACATGTGCCGGCTGCCTGGATGGCATTGTCGATTTACACGATGATGGCGGTATCTTCGGCAGTCGGGCTGATCTGGAAACATCCCGTCGCTGATTTATCCGCCAAAGCGGCCGCTCCGATTGGGGCTAGCTTCACCTTTCTAGCACTTGTGACAGGATCCCTGTGGGGGCAACCGATGTGGGGAACTTACTGGGTATGGGACGCCCGATTAACAAGCATGCTTGTTCTATTATTTTTGTATCTTGGCTATATGGCTATTTGGGAAAGTTTTGAGGATCCAAATAAAGCTGCGAAAGCTGCGACTATCCTCATTTTAGTAGGCGCCATAAATGTTCCCATCATTAAATTTTCAGTGGACTGGTGGAATACGTTGCATCAACCAGCAAGCGTCGCAACTCTGCAAGGTCCTAAGATACATAGCTCAATTCTGATGCCTTTGTTAATTATGGGCTCAGCCTATACATCTTTCTTCGTGATGGTCTGGATAATCCGGGTGAAAGCGGAAATATTGGGGCGTCGGCTGAGAATTTTGCAAATGAATGCCCTGCGGGATAAGTAGCGGAATACCGGTCATCGCGGCATTGTGACGCATAAATGTTGTTGTTGCGTGTATTTTAGATCGATAAGCGATATATGATGGATTGATCAGATCAAGCGAAGATTACAGTGATATTTGATGGAACCGATGGATAAAATCGACACATTTTTTAATATGGGTGGGTACGCTGTTTTTATATGGCCATCATTTGCCATTTCCGCGATCTGCCTTTTTTCCCTGTATATCTGGAGCCAATCGAAACTCAAATCTGTTGAGAAAAAACTAAATGCGGCTGAACAACAACATCCGAATCGGCGGCGTGCTACATCAACTCCTTCATCGAAGGGTACCGTATGACACGTAAAAAACAACGATTGTACTTTGTCATTGCGGGAATGAGCATCCTCGCAATTGCGGCGGCATTGGTGTTGACCTCTTTTGAAGACAGCCTCGTGTTTTTTCATAGCCCGTCTGATCTTGCTGAAAAACCTGTTCCTCCAGGAAGAACCTTTCGTTTGGGTGGGTTGGTCGAAGAGGGAAGCGTCATCAAGCAGGGGGTAATTGTTCAATTTCGTGTCACTGACATGGCTGAGGCAGTGCCGGTCACCTTCGAAGGGTTGCTGCCTGATTTATTTCGCGAAGGTCAGGGGGTTGTCACGGAAGGCCAGTTGAATGAGGACGGCGTGTTTGTTGCCTCCAATGTTCTGGCTAAACATGATGAAAATTATATGCCGCCTGAAGTGGCTGAAAGCCTAAAAAAATCCGGACATTGGCAGCCTGAAGGAAACAAATAATGGTTGCTGAGCTTGGCCAATTTGTCCTGGTGCTGGCACTGATAACGGCTATTTGTCAGGGTGTTTTGCCGCTTGTTGGAGCTCATTATCAGAACATGGCGCTGATGAAGCTTGCTGATAATGCGTCTTTTGTTCAGTTTGCTGCTTTGACGGGTGCCTTTATTTGTCTGACGATAGGGTATGTGACCAGTGATTTTTCAATTCTAAACGTCGCCAGTAATTCGCATTCCCTCAAACCGTTGCTCTATAAAATCAGCGGTGTGTGGGGTAATCATGAAGGATCACTTCTTCTCTGGGTTTGGATATTAGCGCTGTTTGGTTTTGCCGTGGCTCTGTTTGGCCGCAATCTTCCGGACAGTTTGAAGGCACGGGTTCTAGCCATTCAGGGATTGATTGGTGTCGGATTTCTTCTTTTCGTGTTGTTTACATCAAACCCGTTTGAACGTCTAAGCCCGGCGCCCTTTGATGGGAACGGGCTCAATCCTCTACTGCAGGACCCGGGTCTCGCCTTTCATCCGCCATTTCTGTATCTGGGTTACGTTGGTCTTTCCGTTACCTTTTCATTCGCAATAGCCGCATTAATTGAAGGCAAAGTCGACCCGGCCTGGGCGCGGTGGGTCCGCCCCTGGACGTTAGCAGCATGGGCTTTTCTAACTATTGGTATTGCGCTTGGTTCCTGGTGGGCATATTACGAATTGGGATGGGGAGGTTGGTGGTTCTGGGACCCTGTTGAAAATGCGTCCTTTATGCCGTGGCTGGCCGCGACCGCGCTTTTGCATTCCGCCATTGTTGTTGAAAAACGCGATACTCTGAAGAACTGGACAATTTTGCTGGCCATTATTGCGTTTAGCCTGAGTTTACTTGGAACTTTCCTGGTTCGATCCGGTGTATTGAATTCCGTTCATGCGTTCGCGTCGGATCCGGCGCGGGGTGTATTTATATTGATGTTCCTGATATTTGTCATCGGCGGTTCCCTGGTCCTTTATGCCGTGCGGGCGCCGGCGATGAAAGGTGGCGGATTATTTGCCCCCATAAGTCGGGAAGGTGCATTGGTTCTGAATAATCTATTGTTATCCACCGCGGCTGCGACAGTCTTACTCGGAACACTTTACCCCATTTTTCTGGATGCGTTTACCGGAGAGAAGGTTTCTGTTGGGCCGCCCTATTTCAACGCGACCTTTTTACCACTCGCCGTACCGTTGGTAATTGCCATGGCGTTTGGCCCATTCCTTCCCTGGAAAAGAGCAGATCTTGGAAGTGCTTTGTCGCGATTGAAATTTGCCTTGTTCGCGGCATTAATTGTCCTCGGCCTGACCTGGTGGCTACAAACAGATGGACCTCTATTGGCCATGGTCGGTATGGGCCTTTTTGCCTGGTTATTAATCGGTTCTCTTATTGAATGGACGGATCGTATTAAGCTGTTTCGCGCACCACTCAGTTCCAGTTGGCGGCGTATGGTGAATTTACCGCGCAGCGCCCATGGTATGACAGTTGCCCATATCGGCGTGGCGCTGGTCGTCCTCGGTATCACAGCTTCTGAGGCGTGGCAGTCCGAAAGACTTGGCATCATGAAGCCCGGAGAAACAGTCATTGTCGGGGGATATGATTTCAGGTTTGAGGGTGCAGAACAGATTACAGGACCTAATTATAATGCACTTCGTGGCACGTTTACCGCCTCTAGCGGTAGTGGTGCAGGATATCAGATGTTTCCGGAGCAGCGGGTTTATACGGATCCGCCGATGATGACGACGGAAGCTGCAATCCGCCCGATGCTGACCGCAGATTTATATGTTGTTATCGGGGATGAAGACGGGACTGGCGGATACGCGACCCGCATTTATCACAAACCGTTTATTTCCTGGATCTGGCTTGGGTGTTTGACCATGTTTTTTGGCGGCTTTCTGAGTTTGAGCGATCGACGTTTGCGACTGGGTGCGCCGAAAAAGAGACAGTTAGAAATCAAGGGCGAAAAAGCGCCCAATCAAATATAAGGGTCAACCAATGCGGTTTCGATTTTTGGCACCGGTGTTAACATTTTCGGCCATCGCCGTGATTATGTGGTACGCCCTTTTCAATCTGGATCCCTCGGAAATACCCTCTGAATTGGTGAGTAAACCGGTTCCAGAATTTTCGCTGTCCGGAGTTCCGGGATATGGCCCTGATCTATCATCCACTGACCTTAAAACCGGCAAAATTACGCTTCTCAATGTTTTCGCCTCATGGTGCGTGGCTTGTCTGGCAGAGCATCCACTTTTCATGGAATTGAAGAAGCAGGGAAATGTCGAAATTTATGGGCTAAACTATAAAGATAAACCCGATGCGGCCGCCAGCTGGCTTAAACGCAATGGTAATCCTTATGTCCGGACAGGAATGGATGAGAAGGGGCGGGTTGGAATAGATTTTGGTGTGTATGGAGTACCAGAAACCTTTGTCATTGGTCCGGAGGGAAAAATATTGGATAAGATTATCGGGCCTGTTACCCAGGATATCTACGAACAGCGGATTGCACCACTTCTTCAGGGGAATAATTCTTGAGGGCGATATTTCGATCAGGTTTGGTAGCGACTATATTCGCAGTTCTGGTTATCGCGAGCGCCGGCGCAGTTTTTGTGGAAAAGAGACTGGACGATCCTGCGCAGGAAACCCGAGCTCGTGAAATTTCTGAAGGTATCCGCTGTCTCGTCTGTCAAAATCAATCGATTCTGGACAGCAATGCGGATTTGGCACGCGACCTGCGCCAGATTATCCGGGAACGTATTGTCGCCGGAGATTCGGATGCGGAGGTCAAGACCTTTCTTGTTGTTCGATATGGAGATTGGGTATTGCTAGATCCACCCTTTAAACTCCGTACAGCCATCTTATGGCTGGGGCCGTTGGCATTTTTCCTCCTCGGTGGAACCGCAGTCATCATGTTTCTTCGGGGCCGTGGTAGTGCCGGGGATGTCGAAACACTCCCGTTGACTGCTGAAGAAGAAGCCAGTTTCAAACAAATTTCGCCTGATGACAAGGATGAGTTGCCGAAATGATCTGGTTCGTGGTGGGCGTTATATTGGCCGTCTCTGTCGGTATTCTTATCTGGCCTTTTACAAAAAAAGGGTTGGTGTCCGTTTCGAGAACAGATGGCGGTCTGCAGGTTTATGAACAACAATTGAATGAACTGCGCCGGGATGTGGATCAAGGAATAATGGGTACCGAGGAAGCAGAGTCCCTTGCTATTGAAATCAAACGCCGGATGCTGCGCGTCGATCAACATAAAGATCCCAAAAATGCGGGTGGTTCACAAACCAATCGATTGATAATGATTGGTTTGGTGCTGTGCGTCCCATTGGCCAGCCTGTTTATTTATTTTGATCTTGGATCTCCCGACAATCCCTCTCAACCGTTGGCGTCGCGGGATATTGAGGCGGAAAAAGCGGCGTTCGCCGGTGACAATATTGATCAATTGATTGAAACGCTCATCGATCGGCTTAAGTCGCAACCGGACAATCTTGATGGATGGATATTGCTCGCAAGAAGCCTGTCGCGTTCAGAACGTTATAAAGAAGCGGCAGAAACATTTTTACAAGCGACAGCTCTTGCGCCGAACGACCCTGATTTATATGTCGGGGCAGGTGAGAATTTTTACTTTCACGCAGAGGGCGTAGTAGATGCCGATGCGGAAAATGCCTTTCTGAAAGCACGTGATCTTGATGCCAGTCACCCCGGCGCACGCTATTATTTGGCCGTTTTACAGGCACAGCGGGGAAATGTGAAGGAGGCCCTTGATAGTTGGATTGATCTATTCAAGCAGAGCCCGGCGGACGCGCCTTTTATGACAATCTTGGAACGCCGGATCAGAGATGCCGCCGGGAAAACCGGTATGGAAATTGGAACTCTCTTTGACAGTAAATCCGATTTGATGACCACTGGACCGTCAGAGGAGGATATTGCAGCCGCTGCAGATATGTCCGCTGACGATCGGCAGGCGATGATTACATCTATGGTCGATCGATTGTCGACAAGAATGGCGGAGGCACCAGACTATGACGGTTTGATGCGTTTGGGTCAGGTTTATGCAACTTTAAAGGAGTTTGATAAATCCGCAGATGCGTATGGAAGAGCGTCAGCCCTGGTGAAAGATGATGTTGCAGCAATGGCGGCAGAAGCCTTCGCTCTCATCCAGGCTTCAGATAGTTCAGCCAATATTCCCAGCCGTTCCATTGCACTTTACCGCAAAGTTCTGACCCTTGATTCTGAGCAGCCCCAGGCTTTGTGGTATGTTGGTGTGGCAGAAGCTCAAGCAGGCCGTGACGAAGAGGCCTTGAGGCTATGGACGAAATTGCAGAAACTGGCTGCTGAAGATAGTCAACTGTATCAAGCTGTTACAAAATCTATCGGCGATCTCGTTGATAAATGAACAATAATTTCTTATGCAAATTCTTGGCAAGAAGAGTGGAATACCGTAGCCTTCTTGCTCCTAAATAAAAAAAAGCGGCGAAAGAACGGTAGACGTGGCGTCACTAGATCCAAATGATTATGCCTTTAAGCGTAAAATTCCCGAAGGGGATAGCATGGAACGCCATGTCTGTTCCGATTGCGGTTGGGTTCATTATGAAAACCCAAAAATTGTTGTGGGATCTGTTGTTACCTTCGAAGACAAGTTTTTGCTGTGCAAGCGTGCTATCCATCCGCGAAAAGGATTTTGGACGTTACCTGCAGGGTATATGGAGCAAAATGAAACGACAGCAGAAGGAGCAATACGGGAGGCGTATGAAGAGGCTCTGGCGAACATTCGTATCCGTGACATGCTGGCCTTGTATAATGTTCCGCATATCAGCCAAGTTCAGGTTATGTATCGGGCAACGCTTGATAAGCCGGAATTTTCTGCTGGAGAAGAATCTCTGGATGTTCAGCTCTTTAGCTGGTCTGAAATCCCCTGGGAAAATTTGGCTTTTCCTACCGTTTACTGGGCCCTACATCAATATGAGGAAATAAAAGATCAGGAAAGCTTTGTTCCCTTTACGAATGCGGAAGGGGATATGCTGAAAAAATCGTTCGAGATGCTAAAGCGTTAACCGAGTATGGATGGGGCAGGAAAATGCGGAATTTGATCGTAAAAGGTATTGTAGCCGGTATTGTTGGCATTGGCTTTAGTTTGTCTGTCGAGGCTGCAGGCCTGTTTGACAAAGTGCAAAAATCCATAACCGATACAACAAATTCTGTCACAGGCGGATCGTCTTCATCGTCTTCAACGGTTGGTAACCTGGACGTTGATCAGATAACAGAGGGCTTGAAAGAGGCCTTACGGGTTGGAACAGATACCGTTGTCGGCCAGGTTGGTGCGAATGACGGGTATAATGGGGACCCAAGCATTCATATTCCACTGCCGGAGGAAATGCAGCAAGCGCAAGCGTTACTGAAGAAATTTGGCCTTTCCGACATGGCGGATGACGTGGAGGAGCGGCTGAACCGGGGCGCAGAAGCCGCGGCACCAAAAACCAAAGAAATATTCTACACAGCGATCACGGAAATGACCCTTGAAGATGCGCAAGGGATTTATAATGGGCCAGATGACGCGGCGACACAGTATTTTCGAAAAGTCACTACGGCTGATTTAAAGGAAACGGTGCGCCCGATCATGGAGCAATCACTAAAAGACGTGGGAGCAATTTCTGCTTATGAAAGTTTAACAGCAGAGTATAATGATTACCCTCTGGTACCGGATTTAAAAGGTGATCTGACAGATCATGCGACGGATCAGGCATTGGAAGGTCTATTCCATTATCTTGCAATTGAAGAGGCGGCCATTCGAAATGATCCGGTGAAACGCACCACCGAAATTTTAACAACCGTATTTGGAAACTAGTTCGAAGCGGCTTTCAAAAATGCCATTAATGGCGCATCGAAACGGTTGATAGATTTATATTTTTTTATGGAATTGGGCATTGTCTGTAAGCTTCGAAGCAGCTTCGTCGCCCGACTTTTCTCGCTCGTGACTTCAGCCAGGGTATTCGTAAAAATTCGTATGGTGAACAAGATGTCCTTGCCATTGGACAGGCGCTGTAGAGTTTGCCGTTCCACTCTGAAAAACACCTTGTGACCGATGTTATCAGCATCTATCTGCTTGTTGGGGTGGTGGGTGTCGCGACGCCATGCAGGTTGAAACAAATCAGCGCAATCGTATAAACCCCAATTGAAACGCTCAACCTTTTTCCCTCCCTTCAGGTTTTGAAAAAAACGATCAATGGGATTACCGATCCGCTCATTGAGGTCAGGAACAGGATCATGGATGGCCATAAGCGGTTTTCCGGCCTTTTCCTGTAAATTCCAGCCCGTCGGAAAACAGACGCAGGCGGCCGACAGGATAAACTTGTTGTTGATTTCTTGCATCAAGACGAGATCTTCCTGAACATGCCGAGCTGCAATGACAATTGGTACTTCATCTGCATTGGGAGGCATGGGAACATCTGTATTAGGGTAATTTGTCTGAAGCTCGTCGCGCACAAGCTCAAGAATCTCCTGCTGTGCTGTCAGTGACCCCGGGCGTGCCGCCACGACTTGATCATAATATTTTGTAAGGATCCGATCTTTTTCTTCCAAATCTGTGCGGTGGTTCTGATCCTCATGTAACCAGGACCGGTTCTTCAGGGCGCGTAGCCCCATGGTAAACCGAAAATCATTCCCATCCAGAGGAAAATAGGAAAGGCTCATTCGTCAGTTTCTGCGGTTTTTTCGACAGTATGTTTGGTGATAAAGGGGACTTGCGCCATGAAAAACACGAAGGTTAGCGCCGGTGACGCAAAAACCTTAACATTGACCCAGATATCTGTGGAGAAATTGCGCCAGACAATTTCATTTAGAACGGCCATTAGCAAAAAGAAGACTGCCAGTCGGACTGTCAGCTTTTTCCAGCCAATATCGTCCAGGTTCCAGAAATTATCAAACAGGATCTTGATGAAGGATTTCCCGAAGAGGAGGCCAGTAAACAATATTGCGGAAAACATCGTGTTGACGATTGTCGGCTTCATCTTGATGAAAGTTTCGTCTTCCAAATACAGGGTCAATCCGCCAAATATCATAACCACAACTGCAGTGACCAATGGCATGGCCGGGAGCGTTTTGGTATAATAGTAGGAGATCGCAAGGGAGATCAGTGTGGTTACCATAATGGCACCGGTTGCCACATATAGATCCCCGAAATAATAGGCCGCGAAGAAAATCAGCAGAGGTCCAAATTCAGTTGCCGGTTTCAGGCCAGTGGGCATTCTACGGGTTGCCATAATCGCAGATCAATCCTTCTAATTATTATTGGTACCGGAAAGCGCCCGGGCAAAATCGCTTGCTTCAAATGGCTGCAGGTTTTCCACGCCTTCACCAACACCGATTGCATGGACGGGCAGACCAAATTTATCCGCTATGGCGACCAGCACGCCACCGCGCGCCGTACCGTCGAGCTTCGTCATTACCAGCCCTGTGACTTCACAAACCTTGCCAAAGATTTCTGTCTGGTTCAGGGCATTTTGTCCAGTTGTCGCATCCAGTACCAGGAGGCAGGAATGAGGGGCGTCGGCATCGAGTTTTTGAATAACCCGAATAACTTTCTCAAGTTCCGCCATCAGATCACTTTTATTCTGTAATCTCCCCGCCGTATCGATAAGGAGCAAGTCGGCGTTATCAGCTTTTGCTTTTTCAATCGCCGAATAGGCAAGACCGGCGGCATCACCACCGACTTTCGTTGTAACAACGTCGCATCCGGTCCGCTCTCCCCAGATTTGAAGCTGTTCAATTGCGGCTGCGCGAAAGGTATCTCCTGCGGCGAGCACCACTTTTTTACCGGTTTGGCGGAATTGATGGGCAAGCTTGCCGATCGTTGTCGTTTTACCGGATCCATTTACACCAACAACCAGCACCACATGCGGCTTTCGGTCTTCCATAAGGATAAATGGTTGCGCAACAGGCGCAAGTATAGCTGTTACTTCGTCGGCCAGGGCCTGGCGAATTTCATCGGGCTCGATTTCCTTGTCATACCGGGTCTTGGCAATATTGGTTGTAATGCGAGCCGCTGTGGATACGCCGAGATCCGAAGTAATGAGCAGCTCTTCCAGCTCTTCCAGAACATCATCATCCAGCTTGCGTTTGGTGAAGATATCCGTAATACCGGTGGAGATTGCACTGGAAGACCGTTTCAGGCCATCTTGTAAACGGCGAAACCAGCCTTTTTTTTCTTCTTTATCACTCATATTAAATATTCAACTAACTGCGCTGGCGGAAAGCTTCTTGCCGTCCGTTTTATTGATGGTGACGTTGATGATATCTCCGGGGTGAGCCTTGAAATCGAAGACAACAGGGGCATAATGGGTTGTACGACCGGTCTCTTCATTTTCAACAAGAACAGCTTGCTCAGACCCAACTAGTGTTTCCAGAAAAGAGGCCAAATTTTTATCGCCTGCAGCCCGAAGATCTGCGGCGCGGTCTTTTCGGAGATTTCCCGGAACCTGCGGCATTTTTGCAGCTGGTGTGCCCGGGCGAGCGGAATAAGGAAACACATGCATATATGCGATGTCGCAGTCTCTGATCAGGTTAAGGCTATTGGCTGCCATTTCTTCAGTTTCCGTGGGAAATCCAGCGATAATATCGGCACCAAAAACCACATTGGGGCGCAGACGCCGGGCTTTTTCAACAAATTCATATACATCTGCGCGGAGATGACGCCGTTTCATCCGTTTTAGAACCATATCGTCGCCCGCTTGCAAACTGATATGCAAATGCGGCATTAGGCGAGGCTCATGTTCGATAAGGCGCCACAAATCATCATCCACCTCCACGGGATCAAGAGACGATAAACGCAGGCGCTGAATCTCGGGAACTGCGGCAAGTAATCGGCGGCACATCTGACCCAAAGTGGGTGCGCCGGGTAAATCCTCTCCGTATGCGGTAATATCAACACCGGTCAGGACAAATTCTTTATAACCGTTTTTTGAAAGCGTTCTGGCCTGATCCACGATTGCACCGAGCGGAACCGATCGGCTATTCCCACGGCCAAAAGGAATGATGCAGAACGTACAGCGATGATTACATCCATTTTGAATTTGAAGAAAGGCCCGCGCACGACCTTCAAAGCCTTCGATCAAATGCCCAGCGGTTTCTTCTGCTGACATGATGTCGTTTACCTGAACGCGCTCCGTCTTTTCCAGGCCAAAAGCCGCGGGTTCCAGTTTCTCTAGATTTCCGAGGATGCGATCCACCTCAGGCATTTCAGAAAATTGCTCGGGATTAGTTTGGGCGGCACAACCGGTGACAACAATTTGTGAATTCGGGTGGTCACGGCGCGCTTTACGAATAGCCTGGCGCGCCTGACGCTCCGCTTCATTGGTAACCGCACATGTGTTCACAATCACGGCGTCCGACAGCCCGCTTGCAATGGCGTGCCCGCGCATAACCTCTGATTCATAGGTATTCAACCGGCAGCCGAAAGTGATTAGTTCAGGCGACTTGAGAGGCTTATTCTCACCCATTAGCAGGCCCCCGCAGGAGAGTTGGATCCAGATATCCACGAAAGGCTGTGGCAATGGCGCCACCCATGAAGACATTTCCTGATTCGCCAATCCGCATATCAAGCGGACCGCCATTCAGATGTAGGCGCGCAGACGGGCCGCTCAAACCCCGGATATTCGCAGCGACAATTGTCGCGCATGCTGCTGAACCACAGGCGAGCGTAATTCCAACGCCGCGCTCCCATACGCGAAGCCGAAAATCACCATTTGGCATTTTACTGGCGACACTGATATTTGCCCGTTCAGGGAAAATCCGGTCATTTTCGAGGATTGGCCCCCATTTTTCCAAATTGATTTGCTCAGCATCATCCACGAAAAATACGGCATGGGGGTTGCCCATATTTACGGCGACCGGATCGTTAAGCGGGCCTGCCACAAGATCAACATGTGCGGTATCCTGAGCATTTGATAGCGGGATTTGCTGCCAGTCGAGTGCGGGCTTTCCCATATCAACAACAATGACACCAGAACTGTCCTTTGTACCCGCGAGGAGGCCGGCAAGGGTTTCAACGACCACCGCCTCTTTGGACATTTCGTCCATCAGCATATTAACGACGCAGCGGGTAGCATTGCCGCAAGCTTCGGATTCAGAGCCATCCGCATTATATATCCGCATAAAGACATCCGCTTGAGCCGTTGTCGGCTCCAAAACGATGAGCTGATCATACCCGACACCACGGTGCCGGTCCGCGATAGCCTGCAAGGCTGCCACAGATAAATCCGGCTTGCTGTCACGACCGTCAACAATAACAAAATCGTTGCCAAGACCGTGCATCTTTATGAAAGGTATTTGTTCCATACTCCGCGATATAGGCGTTTGTGCGCGCGCGGTCTAGTATTTCCTCATACAAGTAACTACATAATTCTTGACTTATTCGGGATGCTATGGCTAATTCCGGGCACTCAAGACAATCGAGTCGCAACATAAAGTACCCATATTGGTATCCGTCAGCCCGCGAGTTTCGCGCCCTGGCGTTTTTTTCGTTGTTGAAATCCGGTGTTTTGAAAATGTATTTGATGTGAGCTTGGACGGGTTTGTAACCATATGTTCGAAAATTTAACAGGCAGACTAGGCGATGTTCTTGGCAATCTGACCAAGCGCGGTGCCCTCAGTGAAGCAGATGTCTCGGAAGCGATGCGCGAAGTTCGCGTGGCTCTTCTTGAAGCAGATGTAGCGCTGCCTGTTGTTAAAGGCTTCATTAAACGCGTTAAATCCCGGGCGATTGGCACGGAAGTGCTGAAGTCTGTAAATCCCGCGCAGATGGTTATCAAGGTTGTTCACGACCAGCTGATCGAAATGCTGGGATCAGAACAGCAGGAACTCAATCTCGTCGCGGTGCCACCGGTTGTCTATATGATGGTCGGCCTGCAAGGGTCTGGTAAAACGACCTCGACGGCGAAGATTGCCAAATGGCTGACGGAAAAACATGACAAAAAGGTCATGATGGCGTCACTCGATGTACAACGACCCGCCGCGCAGGAGCAGCTTCGGGTTCTGGGTGAGCAAACCCAAATTGCAACTTTGCCAATTGTCGCCGGGCAGATGCCGGTGGAAATTGCGAATCGTGCTTTGCAGTCCGCAAAATTACAGGGCATTGATGTAATCCTGCTTGATACGGCCGGCCGGTTGCATGTGGACGAGCAGTTGATGGCCGAGATGGAAGCTGTCCATAAAAATTCAGCGCCGACAGAAACATTGCTGGTGGTTGATAGTCTGACAGGCCAGGATGCGGTTAATGTCGCCGAACAATTTAAGGCTCGCGTTGATGTAACCGGTATCGTCATGACCCGGATAGACGGCGATGGACGCGGTGGTGCCGCCCTTTCCATGCGCGAAGTGACCGGCTGCCCCATTAAGCTATTGGGTACGGGCGAAAAGCTGGATGCCCTCGAAGCATTCCATCCGGATCGTATCGCAAATCGTATTCTCGGCATGGGAGATATTGTCTCTCTTGTTGAAAAGGCGGCGGAGACTATTGAGCAGGACGAAGCTGAGAAACTTGCCCTTAAAATGCAAAAGGGTATTTTTGACCTGGATGATCTTGCCAGCCAGCTTCGGCAAATGCGTAAAATGGGCGGCATGAGCGGCCTGGTTGGCATGTTGCCCGGTATGGGTAAAATGAAGAAACAGCTGGATGGTGCAAATCTTGACGATAAGCTCCTGATCCGTCAGGAAGCGATGATCCAGTCTATGACGCCGAAAGAACGACGTAATCCACAAATTATTGCTGCGTCCCGTAAGAAAAGAATTGCTGCGGGTTCCGGTATGAGTGTTCAGGATGTCAATCGTTTGCTGAAACAACATAAGCAGATGTCAGGCATGATGAAGAAAGTGAAGAAACTTGGCAAAAAAGGTATTGCACGCGGAGGCATGCAAGGACTTTTACCGCCGGGAATGAAATTTTAATCGAAAATGAGTTTGTTTAAGGAAAGAAACTAATATGGCTTTGAAAATTCGCCTAACACGCCAGGGTGCTAAGAAACGCCCTTTTTACCGTGTCGTAGTTGCTGAAGCCAGCAGCCCAAGAGACGGACGGTATATTGAGATTCTAGGTACATACAATCCTATGTTGCCGAAAGAAGATGGAAATCGCGTCAATCTGAATGTTGAGCGTATCCAGCATTGGGTTGGCCATGGCGCGCAGCCAAGTGACCGGGTCGCCGGGTTCATGGCTGCTGTGGGTATTGGTGAAAAACCTGTCCGTAACAATCCTGAGAAAGCGAAGCCGAAAGCGAAGGCACAAGAACGCTTACGTGAATTGGAAGAAGCTAAGCAGGCTGCTGCAGACGCAGCTGCGGAAGCGAAAGCAGCAGAAGCCGAAGCGAAAGCAGCACCGGCCGAAGAAGCACCAGTTGAAGAAGCTGCTGCAGAAGAGGCGGCTGCTCCTGAAGAAAAAGCTGAAGCTTAAGGCAACTGAAAATGCCGCAGGAAGACAGATTGCTCCTAGGTGTAATCGTCGGAGCTAAGGGAATAAAAGGTGAGGTAAGGGTCAAATCCTTTACTGAACGACCCGAAGATATAGCGGCATATGGCAGCTTGAAAGATGCGACGGGCCAGACGACCTACAAGTTGAAGGTTATTGGTCTTAGCAAAGGTTTGCCGGTTGTTCGGATAAAGGGTATATCAGATCGCAATCAAGCCGAGGCCCTGAAAGGTACGGAGCTATATATATCGCGAAGTGAATTGCCAGAGATAAGTGACGAAGATGAATTTTACTATGCAGACCTGGTCGGTATGCAGGCTATCTTTAAAGACGGTAAAAGTTTCGGTATAATTGCCCGCGTTCATGATTTCGGGGCCGGAGATATGCTGGAAATCACACCGAAAGGGAAAGCTGATAGTTCATCGGTGCTGGTACCGTTCACGATGGAAATGGTACCGGAAGTTAATATGGCGGCGGGACAGGTTGTTCTGGAATTAAGTGATGATTTTTTTGATGTGCCAAAAGATTCACAAATTCAGGAACAGAAATAGCGCCACTTTAAAGGAGAAATGATGTAAGCGCCGGTGGCGCAGCAGAGGAGTGAAAAACCGATAAGATGACGATTTGGACTGCCCATATTCTCAGTCTGTATCCGGAAATGTTCCCGGGACCATTGGGAGCAAGCCTGGCAGGAAAAGGGCTAAGTGAAAATGCCTGGAATCTGAACGTCACCAATATCCGGGATTTTGCCTCTGGAAAGCATCGGAATGTTGACGATAGCCCTTTCGGTGGTGGTGCGGGGATGGTCATGCGGCCAGATGTTCTTGGCGCTGCCATTGATGCCACGGTAGAGGCGTCGAAAGGTATTGAACGACTGATATATTTCAGTCCTCGCGGGCGGACCCTGGATCAGGCGTTTGTTCGGGAATTGGCTGAAGAGCCGGGCGCTGTCATGATTTGCGGCCGGTTTGAAGGAATAGATCAGCGGGTTTTGGAAGCCCGCGAGGTGGAAGAAGTAAGTCTTGGCGATTTCATTATGTCAGGCGGTGAGATAGCGGCGCTGGCATTATTGGATGCTGTGGTGCGTTTGCTACCAGGCGTAACTGGCAACAGTTTGTCGCTGGAAGAGGAGAGTTTTTCGGACGGGTTATTGGAATATCCCCATTACACCCGTCCACCGGTTTGGGAAGACCGGGCGGTGCCGGAAATTTTGCTTTCCGGGCATCACGAGAAAATAAAGGAGTGGCGGCAACGCCAGTCTGAAGAGCTAACGAAACAACGTCGACGTGACCTGTGGGATCTTCGACAGAGTAAATTTTGATAAAAGGGTGAAAGCTATGAATACAGTTCAAAAGCTAGAGCAAGAACATATTGATAAACTAACGTCAGAACGTCCGGTTCCTGAATTTCGGTCAGGTGACACGGTACGGGTCCATGTGAAAGTTGTTGAAGGCACGCGTGAGCGGATTCAGGCCTTTGAAGGTGTTTGTATTGCCCGCAAAGGCGGCGGTATCAACTCAAACTTCACAGTTCGTAAAATTTCCTACGGTGAAGGCGTGGAACGTATTTTCCCGCTTTATTCGCCTCGGATCGACAAGATTGAAGTCGTTCGTCAAGGTGTCGTTCGGCGCGCCAAGCTTTACTACCTCCGCGAACTGCGTGGTAAGAAGGCTCGTATTCGCGAACGCCGTGATGACCGGTATACTAAATCTGATAAAGAGTAGGTCACTGAATAACGTCAATATGTGACGCGACGTAAGTCGTCGAAACCATAGCGTTATCTGGCTGCCGGTATTTTCGCTTCTCGATGAAGAGGAACGAAAAACCGGCAAGATCGGAATAAAACGATCAGATACACAAACGAAGAAATGCTGAAAGAGGAATGTGATGGGAACGCCAAGAACCCTGTATGACAAAATTTGGGATAGTCATATCGTCGATCAATTGGAGGGAGAAGCCTATATTCTCTACATTGATCGGCATCTGGTGCATGAAGTCACAAGTCCGCAAGCGTTTGAAGGATTAAGAACATCCGGCCGCAAGGTCAGACGGCCGAATTCCACATTTGCTGTTGCCGACCACAATGTTCCGACTAAAGATCTGGATAAAGGCATTACGGATCCGGAAAGCAAGCTACAGATTGATACCTTGGAAGCCAACACGGCCGAGTTTGAAATTCCCTATTTCTCTATGACGGATGATCGTCGCGGGATTGTACATATCATTGGGCCTGAGCAGGGGTTGACTTTGCCCGGCATGACAATTGTTTGTGGCGACTCCCATACATCTACTCATGGTGCGTTTGGTGCCCTTGCACATGGCATTGGGACATCCGAAGTCGAGCATGTTCTCGCCACCCAGACACTGGTTCAGGAAAAAGCCAAAAACATGCGGGTTTTGGTTGAAGGGGATATTCCGGTTGGTGTAACAGCCAAAGATCTTGCCTTGGCCATTATCGGTCAAATAGGGACTGCCGGCGGTACCGGTCATGTGATTGAGTATGCGGGCGAAGCTGTTCGCGCTTTGTCCATGGAAGGCCGGATGACCCTTTGCAACATGACCATTGAAGCGGGCGCACGTGCGGGCCTTATCGCGCCGGATGAAACGACGTTCAAATATGTTCAAGGGCGCCCCTATGCACCAAAAGCAGGCGCGTATGAGCAGGCGGTTGCCTACTGGAAATCGCTTCAAACCGATGACGGAGCTCATTTCGATACAGAAATTATTCTCAAAGCAGATGATTTGGTACCTTATGTGACCTGGGGTACCAGCCCTGAAGATGCATTGCCTATTACAGGCAATGTTCCGGGTCCGGCGGATTTTGAGGACGAGGGTAAACAGATTGCAGCGGAGCGAGCTCTTCATTACATGGGCCTTACGGCTGGTATGAAACTGACCGATATAGAGGTCGACCATGTTTTCGTTGGCTCTTGCACCAATGGCAGGATAGAAGATTTGCGGGCAGTGGCAGATGTTGTCAAAGGACGTCAGGTTAAAGACAGCGTTAATGCCATCATTGTTCCGGGATCAGGGTTGGTCAAAATTCAAGCTGAAGAAGAAGGCCTTGATGTTATTTTTGAAGAAGCCGGATTTGAATGGCGCCAACCGGGTTGTTCCATGTGTCTGGCGATGAATGCGGATCGGCTTGATGAGGGCGATCGGTGTGCGTCGACATCCAACCGAAATTTTGAAGGCCGTCAGGGCCGCGGTGGACGGACACATCTAGTTAGCCCGGCCATGGCAGCTGCGGCAGCCATCACCGGCCGATTAACTGATATTCGCGATTTGACGTAAAGGGGTAGGGATATGGATAAATTTGATAAACTAACCGCTGTTGCGGCACCAATGCCCCTGGTCAATATTGACACGGACATGATTATTCCAAAGCAGTATCTGAAAACAATTCAGCGCGCTGGCCTTGGCAAGAATTTGTTTGCTGAAATGCGATATGATAACGATGGCAATGAAAATGAGGATTTTGTACTGAACAAGCCGGCTTATCGGAATGCGCAGATCCTGGTTGCCGGCGACAATTTCGGATGTGGCTCCAGCCGTGAACATGCGCCATGGTCTTTAAAAGATTTTGGAATTCGGTGTGTTATTTCCACGAGTTTTGCTGATATTTTTCATAATAACTGTTTTCGCAATGGTATTTTGCCGATCGAAGTCACCCACGAGCAGTTGGAAAAGCTCATGGATGACGCTGAGCGCGGGGCAAATGCCACACTTTCTGTAGATCTGGTTGCGCAGGAAATTCATGGTCCGGATGGCGGTGTCATTAAATTCGATATAGATCATTTCAATAAACATTGTCTTTTGGAAGGGCTCGATGAGATCGGTTTGACCATGAAGAAAGAAGACAAAGTGACGGATTTCGAAGAAACCCGTAAAATTGACCAACCCTGGTTGCACCTTTAGTCCTGTTATTTGAGAGTAAACTGCTATGACATCGAACAAGTCTCTATTGATACTGCCAGGTGATGGCATCGGGCCTGAAGCTATGGCCGAAGTGCGCCGTATTGTTGGCTGGATGGAAGAAAACCGTGCTGTCGCCTTCGATGTGGACGAAGACCTGGTTGGTGGGGCTTCCATTGATGAGCATGGCATTCCGATTACCGATGCGGTTGTGGAAAAAGCGCAGAATGTTGACGCCGTACTGCTTGGCGCCGTCGGCGGACCGAAATGGGATGATTTGGATTTCTCCATCAAGCCTGAGAGGGGCCTGTTGCGTCTTCGCAAGGATTTACAGCTCTTTGCCAATTTACGGCCGGCAGTTTGTTTCGATGCGCTCGTCGACGCCTCCAGCCTCAAGCCGGAGCTTGTCAGCGGCTTGGACATTATGATTGTTCGTGAATTGACCGGAGGTGTGTATTTCGGGGAGCCCCGTGGTATCGAAGATTTGGGTAATGGCGTTCGTCGTGGGATTAACACGCAAGTTTATACGACACCTGAAATTCATCGTGTTGCACGTGTTGCCTTCGAGCTGGCGAAGAAACGTGGCAATAGGGTTTGTTCCAGTGAAAAAGCGAATGTCATGGAATCCGGTGTTCTATGGCGCGAGGAAGTCACCCATATTCAGCAAACAGAATTTCCGGATGTTGAGTTGAGCCATATGTATGCAGATAATGCCGCCATGCAGTTGGTGCGGGCACCGAAACAGTTCGATGTTATCGTAACGGACAATTTGTTTGGTGACATTTTATCCGATTGCGCGGCGATGCTAACCGGATCATTGGGAATGCTTCCCTCAGCGTCCTTGGGGGATGTGGATGAAACCGGCCGGAGGAAAGCTCTTTACGAACCCGTTCATGGCTCTGCACCAGATATTTCTGGCCAGAATTTGGCTAACCCAATCGCAACTATTTTATCTTACGCTATGGCACTGCGTTATAGCTTTGATATGGGGGATGAAGCTGACCTTGTTGAAGGCGCCGTTGAAAAAGTGCTTGCAAGTGGCGTTCGGACTGGCGATATCATGGCAACAGGCATGACGCAGGTATCGACGACTGAGATGGGTGACGCCATTTTAAAAGAACTGAATAAAGCCAACGCGCAATAGCCAGTTAATATTAGTTTGAAGTATACCCCGGGAATGGAAAATCCGGGAAAAAGAAGAGATTAAGTTCATGGGATATAGAGTAGCTGTTGTCGGCGCCACAGGTAATGTGGGCCGCGAAATGATGAACATACTGGACGAAAGACAGTTTCCTGTCACAGAAGTCATTGCTCTGGCCTCAAAACGGTCAGTAGGACGGGAAGTCACCTTCGGTGAAAAAACGCTGAAAGTGCAGGCTCTGGATGATTTTAATTTCACGGGCATAGATTTTGCCTTGTTTTCCGCAGGTGGATCGGTTTCCGCTAAGTTCGGCCCAATTGCCGCGGCGCAAGGGTGCATCGTGATTGATAACTCGTCTCATTTTCGGATGGACCCGGACGTTCCGTTGATTGTTCCGGAAGTTAATCCTCAAGATGCCGCTGGCTATGTAAAAAAGAACATCATTGCCAATCCGAATTGCTCGACTGCCCAGCTTGTTGTGACGTTGAAGCCGTTGCATGATATCGCTAAAATTAAGCGCGTTGTGGTGTCTACCTATCAATCCACCTCTGGCGCTGGCAATGAGGCGATGGATGAGTTGTTTTCGCAAACCAAAGGTATCTTTGTAAATGATGAGCCAACGCCGTCTAAGTTCACCAAGCAGATAGCCTTTAACGTAATTCCGCATATCGATGTTTTTATGGATGATCGTTATACAAAGGAAGAGTGGAAAATGGTGGTGGAGACAAAAAAAATCGTCGACCCGACCATCAAGCTGACCGCAACCTGTGTCCGCGTACCGACGTTTGTTGGCCATGCGGAGAGTGTCAATATTGAGTTTGAGAATGAGCTTAGCGCGGACGATGCACGCCGTATACTTCGGGAGGCACCGGGTATACTGGTCGTCGATAATCCGGAAGAGAATGGATATGTGACGCCTGTGGAATGTGTTGGTGACTATGCAACATTCGTCTCTCGTATTCGCGATGATGCGACCGCAGAACACGGCATCAATCTATGGTGCGTCTCTGATAACTTGCGCAAGGGTGCGGCGTTAAATACGGTTCAAATTGCCGAACTTGTTGGCCGGGAATATCTTAAAAAGGCAGCGTAGCAAGCTAATAATTTCTCTATTAAAGCCGGTTCAGGGTTTCTGCGCCGGCTTTTTTGTTGCGTGAGCGAGAAAACAGCCGCAACTTTATTGCGTCGCAGCAAAAACTGATTATGATGTCGGCGAACTTTCTGGTAAATCAGGTATAAATAAAATCAACAGAGGCGAAACCAAACGTCCGAGGGATCTATTATGACGAAAACCATACGTCCGCGTCGTTCTGTGCTTTATATGCCAGGATCGAATGCCCGCGCACAGGAAAAAGCGAAATCACTTGCCGCTGATGGCCTGATTCTGGATTTGGAAGATGCGGTTGCCCCGGATGCAAAAGAAGAAGCTCGTGCAATAGTTTGCGCCAATGCAGCTTCCGGTGAGTACGGAAATCGTGAGCTTATCATTAGAGTAAACGGGTTGGATACACCGTGGGGGCGGGATGATATCGTTGCCGCAGCGGCAGCCCAGCCAGATGCCATTTTATTGCCAAAAGTAGAAAGCGCTGGTCAGGTAATGGAAATGGAAGGGATTATGAGTGCTGCGGGTGCCGGCCCGGATGTCTCGATCTGGTGTATGATGGAAACGCCGCTCGGTATTCTGAAAGCGGAAGAAGTAGCTGCCTCCAGCCCACGGGTCGACTGTTTCGTTATGGGAACTTCTGATCTTGTAAAGGATTTGCAGGCGCAGCACACGACCATGCGCCTTCCGGTTATTACCTCGTTGGGCCTGTGCCTATTGGCGGGGCGTGCATATGGCCTCACAGTTCTCGACGGTGTTTATCTTGATCTGGCAGATGAAGATGGATTTGTGGCATCATGCGTTCAGGGTCTTGAACTTGGCTTCGATGGCAAAACACTTATTCATCCCAAGCAACTCGCACCAACCAATGAAGTATTTGCACCTTCCGAAGAGGACGTTACTCACGCACGAACTGTGATTAAGGCGTTTGAAGAAGCGGAGGCCCAAGGGAAAGGTGTTGTCCTTGTCGATGGCAAGCTGATTGAAAACCTTCATGTGGAAATTGCCAAATCAAAAGTCGCCATGGCAGATGCCATCCAGGCAATGACAGAATAGGGATACCCCGGATGATGACGAAAACTAATCCCGGCAATTTTTTTGAGGACTTTGCCATTGGCCAGGTTCTTGATCATGCAACTCCGCGCACAGTAACTGAAGGAGACGCCTCTCTATATACAGCGTTATATGGCAGTCGTTTTGCACTTCAATCTGCCGACAGCTTTGCTATGGATTGCGGACTGGAGGCCGCCCCAATAGATAATATGCTGGTTTTTCATATTGTCTTTGGAAAAACAGTTCCGGATGTTTCCCTCAATGCGGTTGCCAATCTGGGTTATGCTGATGTCCAGTTTCGGGCGCCTGTATATCCTGGCGATAGTTTGCAGACCTCATCAGAGGTAATTGGCTTAAAAGAGAATTCCAACGGCAAGACAGGCGTTGTCTATGTCCGTTCCGTTGGCAAAAATCAAATGGATGAAGTTGTTCTTGACTATGTCCGTTGGGTGATGGTGCGGAAAAAAGATGAAACGGCCGCGGCTCCATCGCCCGTTGTTCCGCAATTGACGGATCGAGTTGATCCTGCAGATTTTACGATCTCGCCGGATCTGAATTTTTCGGCATATAACGCTACGTTGGCTGGTTCGCCTCACTTTTTTGAAGATTATGAAGTCGGCGAAAAAATTGATCATGTCGACGGGATGACAATCGAAGAGGCTGAGCACATGATGGCGACGCGTCTTTACCAGAACACAGCAAAGGTTCATTTTAACCAACATCAAATGCAAAATGATCGATTTGGACGCCGCCTGATTTACGGTGGTCATATTATCAGTCTTGCCCGCGCGCTTACTTTCAATGGATTGGGAAATGCTCAGTTAATTGCCGCGATTAATGGCGGATCGCATACCGCGCCGACTTTTGCGGGTCATACAATTTATGCCTGGAGCGAGGTCCTTGAAAAAGTGGATTTACCGGGCCGGTCCGACGCGGGTGCCCTTAGAATAAGAACTTTAGCTGCAAAGGACCTGCCCTGTGACAGTTTTCCGGACAAATCAGAAGACGGAAAACGGGATCCGGCTGTGGTTCTGGATCTCGACTACTGGGTGATTATACCCAAAATACAACAAGTTTCATAAATAAGGCAGGGTTTGGTTGACTTCGGGTAGTGGAGGATTAAAATCCACCCCTGTTAAAGACAATCAATAACATATGACATATTTACAGCGAGAAAGACTTTCCCATGGCGAATATTGAAAGACCGCTATCGCCGCATCTGCAGATATACAAGCCTCAGATTACGATGGTGACCTCTATCACGCACCGCGCGACCGGCATTGCTCTGGGTGTTGGTACGTTACTGCTTACCTGGTGGTTGATCGCTGCAGCAAGCGGTCCGGACGCATTCGCAACCGTCAGCGGTTTTATTTCGTCCTGGTTCGGTCAATTGGTCATGTTCGGATTTACCTGGGCGCTTTTTTATCATCTTTGTAACGGGATACGTCATTTATTCTGGGATATGGGCAAGGGGTTTGAGCTGCCGACGATGCGTAAAAGTGGCATGGCCGCGATTATCGCATCCGTCGTATTGACGCTCTTGACCTGGATCTTGGCGTATGGATTGGGGAGCTGATCATGGGAATGAGAGCACCACTTAAAAAGGTTCGTGGACTGGGTTCCGCGAAAGAAGGAACAACGCATTGGTGGCATCAAAAAGTGACGGCGCTTGCCTTGATACCGTTGTTTATCATCGCGCTGGCCTATGCCATAAGCCTGACAGGTTCGAGCTATGACCGCGTTGTCTATATCCTAAGTCTGCCATTTTCCTCTCTGGTTATGCTCCTTCTCATCGGCGCCATGTTTTATCATATGAAGCTCGGTTTGCAGGTCGTCATAGAAGACTATATCCATACCGAGAAAACGAAAATTGCTTTGCTGTTGTTGAATAGTTTTATATGTACGGTCATTGGGTTGGCTGCCGCGCTTGCTGTTTTAAAGCTCGCGCTAGGAGGATAAAGTAAGAATGTCGGATGCCTATCCAATCACAGAACATAAATTTGATGTCGTCGTTGTCGGTGCCGGGGGCGCGGGTTTGCGGGCGACCATGGGCATGGCCGCAGCTGGTTTAAAAACAGCGGCAATTACCAAAGTTTTCCCGACCCGGAGCCATACCGTTGCCGCACAAGGCGGGATTTCTGCCTCGCTCGGGAATATGGGGGAGGATAATTGGCAATGGCATATGTATGACACTGTCAAGGGATCCGACTGGCTCGGTGATCAGGACGCGATCGAATATATGTGCCGTGAAGCCCCTGCTGCTGTTCTTGAGCTCGAACAGTTTGGCATGCCGTTTAGCCGGACGGAAGAAGGCAAGATTTATCAGCGAGCATTTGGCGGCATGACAACCCAGTTTGGGGAAGGACCGGCAGCCCAAAGAACCTGCGCCGCTGCCGATCGGACTGGCCATGCGATGCTGCACACGCTTTACAGTCAATCCCTGAAGCATGATACGGAATTCTTTATCGAGTATTTCGCGCTGGATTTGATTATGGATAAGGACGGTTCCTGTAAGGGCGTTCTTTGCTTGTGCCTGGAAGATGGTACATTGCACTTATTCCGGGCCCATATGGTGGTTCTCGCAACTGGCGGATTTGGCCGGGCTTATTTCAGCTGTACTTCTGCCCATACCTGCACAGGAGATGGCGGTGGTATGGTTCTACGCGCCGGGTTGCCACTTCAGGACATGGAGTTCACACAGTTCCATCCGACGGGAATTTATGGTGCAGGATGTCTTATCACAGAAGGTGTTCGCGGCGAGGGTGGTTTCCTGGTCAATGGCGAAGGTGAGCGATTCATGGAGCGTTATGCGCCCCATGCAAAAGACCTAGCTAGTCGCGATGTGGTAAGCCGGTCCATGACGCTGGAAATTCGCGAAGGACGGGGTGTTGGCCCACGAAATGACCATATCTATTTGCATCTTGATCACCTCGATCCTACGATGATCGATGAACGGTTGCCGGGTATTTCAGAAAGCGCCCGCATTTTTGCCGGGGTCGATGTGCATAAAGAACCCATTCCGGTTTTGCCAACCGTGCATTACAACATGGGGGGTATCCCGACAAATTATCATGCGGAAGTCGTGGATCTAAAACAGGGTGACCCAAACGCAATTGTTCCCGGACTTATGGCAGTTGGTGAAGCAGCCTGTGTTTCTGTTCATGGTGCGAACCGTTTGGGATCAAACTCGTTGATTGACCTTGTTGTGTTTGGCCGGGCTGCTGCATTACGCGCCAAAGATGTCGTCAAGACCGGTGAAGCGCATTCCCCTCTGCCAGCAGATGCCTGTGATGAGGCGCTGGCCCATCTTGATAAGTATCGTTACGCCAGTGGGCAAAGCTCAACTGCCTCTATTCGCGATAATATGCAACGGGTAATGCAAGAAGATTGTGCGGTTTTCCGGACCAGTAAGACCTTGCTGGAAGGTAAGGACAAAATCGGTGCCGTTTGGGATCAAATGCCGGATATCAAAACGACAGACCGCTCCTTGGTTTGGAATTCTGATTTGGTTGAAACACTCGAGCTGGATAATCTGATCCGTCAAGCTGTTGTTTCCATGACGGCAGCTGAGAACAGAAAAGAAAGTCGCGGGGCACATGCCCATGAAGACTTCCCGGATCGCGACGATGACAACTGGATGAAGCACACCCTCACTTATTTCAATGATAAAGAGGGCGTGAAGCTCGATTATCGGCCAGTCCATGACTATACGCTTACGGATGAAGTCGAATATATTAAACCCAAAGCACGTGTTTACTAGGAGTTAGGGACGTTAGATATGGTTGAACTGACATTACCCAAGAATTCAAAAGTCGGCACGGGCAAAACGCATGCTAAGCCGGACGGGGCAACAAACACCAAGACATTTAATGTCTATCGCTGGTCGCCGGATGATGACGCCAATCCGGCAATAGATTCCTATGAAGTTGATCTGGATACTTGCGGACCAATGATTTTGGATGGCCTGATCAAAATTAAGAATGAAATAGATCCAACCCTGACTTTTCGCAGATCTTGCCGAGAGGGTATCTGTGGGTCATGTGCGATGAATATAAATGGCACCAATACGTTGGCCTGCACGACAGGTATGGACGAATTGGATGGCGACATTAATATTTATCCGCTGCCACATCAACCGGTCGTGAAAGATCTTGTCCCGGATTTGACGAATTTTTATGCGCAATATGCGTCAATCAAACCCTGGCTGCAGGCGGAAACACCACAGCCATCACATGAACGTCTTCAATCGAAAGAAGACCGCGAGAAGCTGGATGGGCTGTATGAATGTATTCTATGTGCCTGCTGCTCGACATCTTGCCCGAGCTACTGGTGGAATTCTGATCGGTTTTTAGGCCCCGCTATTCTTTTACAAGCCTACCGTTGGATAGTTGATAGCCGGGATGAGCACACCGGTGAACGTTTGGATAACCTCGAAGATCCCTTCAGGCTATATCGCTGTCACACGATTATGAACTGTGCGAATACCTGTCCTAAGGGATTGAATCCCGCGAAGGCAATTGCCGAAATCAAGAAGATGATGGTTGAGCGGCGCTAATTGGCCCTTTCATTTTGCTGAAAATGGCGCTGGCCATGGACCAATTATAAGTTAAATTAGACCGCTCCTATAAGCGGTCTTTTTTATGGACAAGAAAAATGTACATTCCTCCTCATTTTGCAGTGCCTGGCAAAGAAACGCTGCAGAAGATATTGCCAGCAGCAAGCTTCGCGACACTTATTACATCGTCGACGCGCGGTATCCCGGTCGCGTCACATCTTCCGGTATCCTATGATCCGGACATGAGTGAGTTTGGTACAATCTACGCCCATATGGCGCGCGCGAATACCCACTGGCAGGAATTTGATGACGCTGAGGTACTTACTATTTTTCAAGGGCAACATGCGTATATCTCACCAAGTTTTTATGCGACCGACATAAATGTACCTACGTGGAATTATGTTGCAGTTCATGCTTATGGAGTCCCGAAAATATTGTCGGATCCGGAAGAAACACTAAAGGTGCTGCAGCTCCTAACTGCCGAAAACGAGCAGGGCATGGCTGCTCCTTGGACAACGGACAACATGTCGAGTAAACGTCTTCAAGGGCTCATGCGGGCTATTGTCGCGTTTGAAATACCTATTACCCGGCTGGAGGGGAAAGCAAAGTTGGGTCAGAATAAATTACCGGAAGATCAGGCTTCTGTGAAATCTGCGGTTGGCGATTTGTTGGAATAGTTTTTCTTGACGTCGGTTGATTTATTTCAAATACTAATACTCGCAAAAGTTAATGAAGCGGGGAATGATGTCCAGTAGCAGTGACATACAAGATGCCGGGTCCGAGATTAATAAATCTGGACGCACAAGGACCATTTTAGCGGGCCTAGTTGGCAATATCATGGAATGGTATGATTTCGCGATTTACGGATATTTCGCGGCCACTATCGGGAAGCAATTTTTCCCCTCCGAAGATCCTTCTATCTCCTTAATCGCTTCGTTTGGGGCCTTCGCAGCCGGATTTTTAGCCCGCCCCTTAGGCGGCATTGTTTTCGGTCGTATTGGTGACATTGTCGGACGAAAACGCGTTTTGATGTTGTCAGTTTTGGCGATGGCTGTTCCGACAACGCTCATTGCCTTCCTGCCGGGCTTCGAGACCATTGGTATACTGGCCCCAATTATTCTTGTGCTTCTTCGGATTATACAGGGTTTATCTGTTGGCGGTGAATATACAAGCTCCATTGTTTTTTTGGTGGAACAGGCACCAGTGAAACGCCGTTCCTTCTTTGCAGTCTGGGGAATGTGGGGTGCGGTTCTTGGGATATTGGCTGGATCCGCAATTGGGGACGTTGTTGCGACGGTTTTAACCGAAGAGCAGATTGCCGATTGGGGGTGGCGCGTACCCTTCCTGTTGGGATCGCTTGTGGCTGTAAGCTGTATTCTAGTGCGGCGATCTATTACTAAAGATGCCCCGTCGCCAGAAGTATCTAGTCCGGTTAAGCATACATTCATGGTTCATTATCCAACCGTCATCAAGGTCATATTACTGAACATCGGAACAGCGGTGTCCTTCTACGCCGCCTTTGTTTACGTCGTGACATACGTCAAAGAGGTCGATGGACTACCGGAAGAAATAGCATTGAATTTGAACACGGGCAGTATGGTATTGTTGCTATTATTTATGCCAATTGCCGCTTGGATGGCCGATCAGTTAGGTAGAAAACCTATGATGCTTGCAGGATCCTTTTTGTTAGCATTTGGCGCTATTCCCTTTTTCCATCTCATCCATACTACGGAACCAATGTATATCTTATTGGGGGAAATCGGGTTTGCCATCGGGATCTCGATTTTCAGCGGGGGTTTAAATGCTGCCAATGTTGAACTGATGCCGACATCCGTCCGCTGCACCGGATTGGCTTTTTCCTATAATGCCTCGGTTGGAATATTTGGTGGTCTGACACCTTTAATCGTTACATGGCTACTCACAACAACAGGTGACCCTATTGCACCGGCGTACTGGATCGCTTTTGCCGGTGGTTTGTCATTGATTGCCACTTTGTTTTTATACCGCGAAACACAGCACAAAGTGCTTTCACCTTAATAACGGTATTGTTCCGGTACCACTTGGTGAATTACACTAGTTGGCCAAAGCAAGTATCCTAGATACTTCTGCAGTCGTCGTTATTGCTCTGGCGTTAGACTGGACGACTGGATGTGTCAGGGCGGCTTCCTTAATTTCCGTGAGGGCAGCGGCGGATACATCAATTTCGGATAATCTGTTTGGAAGTCCGAGAAAGCCGATAAACTCCCGTAACGCCGGCCCAGCCTGTTGTGCAGTTTCAACGCCCAGAATTCTAGCTATCCTGCTTTGCGGACCTTCCGTTGCCGGTAAATTATAATCCATTACAGCCGGAAGAAGTACGCAGGATGTCAATCCATGCGGGACGTGACCTATAACGCCAAGAAGATACCCCAAGCCATGGCTTGCCCCCATTCTATATCTGGAAAGACCGGCAGTTGCGTAGTAAACACCCATTTGACTTTCAGCGCGGTCATCGAGATTTTGTCCGTCGCGACGTGAACCTGACATACCGGAATGTAATAATTTAAGTCCTTCTGCGCAGGCATCGGCGATATCGGCATCAACCGCCGGTGCGCAAATAGTCTCAATAGCATGATCAATGGAGCGGACGCCCGAAGATAACCAAAGGCGCTCAGGTGTCTGCAGGCTCAATGTTGAACTGAGAATTATATGATCAGGTACGAGATGGTGATTTAGAAACCCTTCCTTACGTCCTGTTATGCTGCTTGTCGCACCGGCAAGAGGCGTAAATTCAGCTCCGGATAAAGTTGTTGGTACCGCGATATGCCTTAGGGGCCAATTTTCGATAACGGTTCCTTCTTTCGTTGCATAAGTATTTGCATCCAGTTCTTCGGGGCTGGTAATTTCCTTTGTTGCTACGATGAGTGCTATTTTTGTACCGTCTATGACGCTTCCGCCGCCAATGGACAAAATATGGGTTGCATTGTGACGTGTAATTTCTGCCGCCAATTCGAAAATGTTTTCATAGGGTGAATGTTCACTCAGCAAACTGGTGACTGCGACAATTTTCTCACCTAGTGAGTTTCGCAGTTCAGAAACAACTTCCGAAGACATGTTGAGCGATCGGGATATTGAGACGAGAATTCGAGCGTCGGCGGTGTTGACAACAATATCAGAAACAGCGCGCGAGACATCTTGCTCCACGATCAGTCGGTTCTTCATTTCTGCTAAATCTGGAAAAGGCGTATCAGTCATTGGACTCCCCATTTTCTGGATGTTGTTTTTACCCAAATATCAATATAACGCGTTCGTAGAATTATGTATGCCGATTTTCTAATGCCGAAAGGAAACGTCTTTTAAGTAATCCTGGGATCTCATCTCCATCAACCGAGACACCGTTCTGGCAAACTCAAAATTTCCATCGCCTTGAAGATAAAGGTCTTCGGCATTAACTTCAGCCGAGATTACTAAATTCGCCCCCGCTTCATACAATATGTCGACCAACGTGACGAAACGTTTGGATTCGTTTCTTCTGGCGGGGCTTAACTGCGGTACGTTGGCGAGTAATACAGAATGAAAATGTTCGACCAAAGTCAGATAGTCAGAAGCACCAAGCGGGCGACTGCACAGTTCTTCGAATTCGAAACGGGCGACGTTTCTTGCGCAAATTTTGACCTCTAAATCCCGACCTTGAGTTGTCAAAACCATTGAATGAGGCATGGATCCTTCCGTAAGTTCATCAAACAGCCGATCCATTTCTTTTGCAGTAGTGTCGTTCAAAGGGCTAAAATAAACGGGATTTTTCGCCAAGCGGTCGAGTCGGTAATCTGTTCCGCCATCAAGATGGAGTACATCTAGTTGATCCTTTATCATCTCGATGAACGGAAGGAAGAGTTCTCGGTTAAGGCCGTCTTTGTAAAGGTCTTCGGGAATCCGATTAGATGTTGCGACGACGACGACACCTTGCTGAAAAAGATGCTCGAACAACCGGCCTAAAATCATTGCATCTGCAACGTCAGTCACCTGAAATTCGTCGAAACAGAGAAGCCAGTACTCCTCCGTAATTGAATTTGCTAGTGAGGCAATGGGATCATCCCCGATTTTGGTTTCACTTTGACGCCATTTATGGATGAAGGCATGTACTTCTAACATGAAGGCATGAAAATGTACGCGTCGCTTGTGACGACTTGAAACTGTATCAAAAAATAAATCCATGAGCATGGATTTGCCTCTGCCTACATCTCCATACATATATATTCCCTGGGGAGGTTCGACGCGTGGCTTGCGGGCGCCCAGCCGGAATATCTCTGTCCATTTGGTACTTGTTCTGGGGTCGTAGTTGGCCAGGCGACGATGTAGTGTCTGTAGCTTTTCGACGGCTAACAACTGAATTGGGTCAGGTTGCAACGCATGGGTCGCCAACAAATTTCGATATGTTTCGAGAGGGCTGGGCGAATTCGTCATGATATTATAAAGGCAAACACTACAAAAAGGATATCCGGTAAGCGGGCTCTATTGATCTGTAGCGGCTTCGTAACTGTCTGGCAACGATCAGAA